>NZ_JBDFPP010000002.1:0-539341 GCF_039672635.1 Pseudomonas sp. P39-UII1 | reverse complement strand
GGTAGTGCAGCAATCGGGAGAGTTCATAGGCCAGAGCACTATCTCGCGCACAGGCGCCTCACGGCTACGTGCGGGCTTGTGGATGTCAGGCACTGTCTCGATCAGGCATAACCCTGTCGTGAAGGCCATGGCAGAGCGGTTGAACAGCCGGCACAAAGCCTACAAACAGATCGTTTGCGCGGCGATGCGCAAGCTGCTGCACCTGGTTTACGGGGTGGTGAAGTCGGGGATACCGTTTGATCCCAAAATCGCTCTTGCAGGGTGAGGGTCAAGACGGTATCTACAGGATCGCCGCCAAATCAGAGCTGGAAAGCGGCCGCTGGTGAACGGCAGCTACCGACCCATTGCGCAGTCGCCACAATGGCTCAGCTGCAGCTCGTGGAGTTCAGGTCGTTGATCACATCGTCAAACGCGCTTCAGCAGTCCTAGCCATACCCTGCTTGCTTGCACTGTCTTCATCCTTGTCTTGTCCCAGGGCGCTCAGCTGCTGACACATTGCCATCAGCCGGGAGCGGTATCCAAGAGCCTCAATAGTCGATGAAGTTCAAGCAGGCCCTGCCTTTTTGCATTTTTGCGGTAGGTTTCGCATTCTGCCTCGGTGACAGCACCGTAAACTTGCATTCGCAACGAATAGGAATTCGCCATGATTGTCGGGATTGACCTCGGTACGACCAACAGCCTGGTCGCGGTATGGAACGAACACACCAGTGAACTTGTGCCCAATGCTCTGGGGCAATTGCTGACCCCGTCTGTGGTCGGGCTCGACGACGAAGGCCGGATACTGGTCGGCCAGGCTGCCCGCGAACGCTTGTGCACGCACCCGTCGCTGACCGCAGCGCTATTCAAACGGCATATGGGCAGTGCCCGCACGCTGCAACTGGGCGCAACGCCGTTTCGCCCCGAAGAGCTGTCGGCGATGCTGCTCAGAAGCCTCAAGGAAGATGTCGAGCGCACGTATGGCGAGGCAGTTACCGAAGCGGTGATCAGCGTGCCGGCCTACTTTAGCGATGCCCAGCGCAAGGCGACCCGCATCGCCGGTGAGCTGGCCGGGCTGAAAGTCGACAAGCTGGTCAATGAGCCGACCGCCGCGGCGCTCGCCTACGGCCTCCCCCAGCAGGGCACTGAGTCGTCGTTTCTGGTGTTCGACCTGGGCGGTGGTACCTTCGACGTGTCGATCCTCGAGCTGTTCGACGGCGTGATGGAGGTCCGTGCCAGCGCAGGCGACAACTACCTGGGTGGCGAGGACTTCGATCAGTTGCTGGCCAGGCAGTTTATCCAGGCCCACGCTGAAGATCCGCACTTCCCGGATAGCGCGTCGATCAGCCCGCTACTGCAGCGCGAAGCCGAGCGGGTACGCATCGCACTGGGCCACTCGCCCACCAGCGATTTCGTGCTGCAGGTCGGTGCGCGACGCTGGCAGCACACCTTCACCCAGCAGGCCATGGCCACGCTGTTCGAGCCCCTGCTCGAGCGGCTGCGCAACCCTGTGGAACGCGCCCTGCGTGATGCCCGCATACGCAGCGACGAGTTGGACCAGGTGCTGCTGGTGGGCGGCGCCACGCGCATGCCGCTGGTACGCAAGCTGGCTGCCAGCCTGTTCGGCCGCTTCCCTTCGGTGCAGCTGAACCCGGACGAAACCGTGGCGCTCGGCGCTGCGGTGCAGGCCGCCTTGAAGGCACGGCACGCGGCCCTGGAAGAAGTGGTGCTGACCGACGTCTGCCCCTATACCCTTGGCATCGCGACATCGCGCCGGGTGGGCAACGAACATGAGAGTGGGCACTATCTGCCGATCATCGAGCGCAATTCCACCGTCCCGGTCAGCCGAGTGAAAACCGTGTGCACAGTGCATGAAGCGCAAGAGATCGTGCAGGTGCAGATCTACCAAGGCGAGAGCCGCCTGGTACGTGACAACATCCCCCTGGGCGAACTGGAAATCCCGGTGCCGCCGAACAAGGGCGTGGTTGACCTCGATGTGCGCTTCACCTACGACAGCAACGGCCTGCTCGAATGCCAGGTCAGCATCCCCATCACTGGCGAGCAGTTCGCGCTGGTCATCGAGAACAACCCCGGCGTGCTCAGTGCCGAGGACATTGCCGAACGCCTGCACAAGCTCGAAGCGTTGAAAGTGCACCCACGCGACCAGCAGGTCAACACCCTGCTGGTCGCCCGCCTGGAGCGCCTGTACCAAGAAAGCCTGGGCGAGCGTCGCGAGCTGGTAGACCTTTGGGCCACGCGGTTCCAAGAGGCGCTTGCCAGCCAGGATGAACGTGTCATTGGCCAGGCGCGCCATGAGCTGGGCGCGCGCATGGCATCATTCGAAAGCAGCGACGGACGCTGACCGATGAACTCAGTTTCCGATTGCTGGCAAGTGCTGGAGCTTGCATCCGCGTGCGACGAGCGAAGCCTCAAGCGCCAGTACGCCAAGCTGCTCAAGGTCACGCGACCAGACGAAGACCCGGCCGCGTTCCAGCAGCTGCGCGACGCCTATGAACAGGCGCTGCAGGCGCTGCAGGGGGAGCGCACGGATGCTCAAGTTACCGAACGCGCGCCACCGCCCGACACACCACCCGCCAGCCGTACGCTTCACGCGCGCTCAGCCCATGAGCAAGCCGTTGCATTGCTTGACGGGTTCGTCGACTCGGCCATCGAACAGGTCTGGGCCCAAGCGCAAGCAAAAGGCATCGAGGGTGTCTTCGAACGCCTGTTGTTCGAGCGTTGCCTGCGCGCAGCGTCGGCCCATTCCCATACCCTGCACTGGGGCATCGAACAGCGTCAGTGGCTCACCCCTTGGCAGCAGTTTCCCGCCTCTGACGCCGAACAGCAGCGCCTGGCGCTCATACTCGCTGTCACCCTCTACAACGCGCTCGAACACTCACTGGCCGCAGGCGAGCATGAGCGCTTCAGCGGCATGCTCGAGCGGGCCAGTCGCCAAGGCTGGCTAGCGGACCTGGAGCGTCGCCAAGCGCTTCAAGTGCACGTGCTGAACCTGTTGCTGGACGATGAAGGCTGGCCGCCCGAGCTGTTCGAGCACCTGTGCCAGATATTCGCCTGGAACGCATCAGGTGCCGAGCCACCGATTGCGGACGAGCACTGGCAAACCCTGCGCAGGCGTTACCAGCAGCGAGCCTGGCTGAGCCACCTTCGCAGCCTGGCGGATCGACGCGAGGCGCAAGCCAGCCCCGATGCCAACGCCGCCGCGCTGTTTCTGTTGGCGCCCCAACCTGAGCGGCAAAAGGCATTGACCGCCGCCTTCGTCGAGGCCGACTGGCAAGCCTGCGAGCGCCTGTCAGAGGCGTTCGCAGCGCGCTACCCCGACCTGTTGGGGATGTTCCCCAACCATGACGCCTGGTTCTGGAAAACGCTGGTCGAGCCCCGCGACCCGCCCCATGGCGTCAAGCGCGCCGCCGCTGTGATCACACTGGCCCTGGCGCTCAATGGCCTGCCCAAGCTGGACCCTGTCACCACGTTGATCATGCTCCCGCTTTACGCGGCGGGTGGGCTGCTTGCAGCGAAGATGGGCCAGTGGCTGTTCGGCCACTGGGCACAGATTGCCGCCAGCCTTCAGGACATCGATCAACGCGTCAGCGCCTGGTGCGTCAGCAAGCGCATCACCCGTGACCGCCGCCACCTGGTCATACGCAACGCAGGGCCGTTGCTGGGGCTGGCCCTGCTGTTATGGCACTGGCTGGGGCCGCTTGGCCTGGGCACCTACGTGCTAATTGGCATCATCGGCCTGCTGCAACCAGCCGATTGGGGGCCGCAGGCCCGCGACTACCGCTGGCGCAGGCCGCTGCAGGCGGTGTATCGGATTGCCGGGCTCAGTGGCGTGCAGTGGCTGCTTTGCAGCGTGATGGTGGTGGTGATCGGTTGGGTGCGATTGGTATCCTGATGGCCTTTGACACCCAAGCCTGCGCTCCCGAACGTCCTTTCCTGGCAAAGGTAGGACCGCGCTGCAAGGGTTGCAGGAACACGGCTGTGTCGAACTGGAGCAACGCGCCGAAGCGCGATACTTTGCCGTGGCTGCACAGCGGCGTCACAGCGTTGCTTGTTGGCGAAACAACTCAAGGAAGCTAAAGATGACCCAACCTCCGAATGGACTACCGATCTACCGCGTGCTGACGGGCCCCGATGACGCTGGCTTTTGCCGGCGTGTCAGTGAGGCTTTGGAACTCGGCTACCGACTGCATGGCGGGCCTGCGCTCACGTTCAATGGCCAGGATGTGATCGTGGCGCAGGCCGTTGTTTGGTCTGGGCAGGCCGCTGGTCACTGACGGCTACCGACCCAACGCTGTGTAGCAAGTACCGGCCTCATCGCCGGCAAGCCGGCTCCTACAGAAAAACGCTAACTTACTGATTTGGCGGGGATCCTGTAGGAGCGGCTTCAGCCGCGAACACCGGCAAAGCCGGTGCCATCCACCGCGGCGCGCGCTTCGCGGCTGAAGCCGCTCCCACAGGGTATGCGGCGCACTCGCGGGCTTTGTTCTCTGCCCGACAACGCAGCCCGAATGCCTGGGCAATCTCCCACAGAGATATAACCAGTCCCCGGGCCTGCGCAGTACCTGTGGGAGCCGGGCTTGCCGGCGATGGGCCGCGAAGCGGCCCCGGCCTTCGGGTGGCCGCCATGACATCGTCCGCGCCTATGAGATCGAGCGCCGCCCGCGCGGCGCATCGCGGATAAATCCGCTCCTACGTTTGTTTTTGGCCAATTATGTCTGAGGGGTGCGCCCACCAGACCCTTACCATTTTCCTCCGAGCCTCAAAACGCATCTGGCAAGCATCGCCCATCCCAGGCAATAATGCGACTGATTAGCAATAACACCGACATGGAATCTTTCGGCATGTCCGCTCCGCACTCCCTGCAACACCTCTACGTCGAGCACCACGGCTGGCTGCAAAGCTGGCTGCGCACACGCTTGAACAATGCAGCTGATGCCGCAGACCTGGCTCATGACACATTCCTGCGCATATTGCAGCGCCGTCAGGTTCCCGCTGTGCTGGAGCCACGCGCCTATCTGCGTACCATCGCACGGGGCCTGGTGATAGACCTTTGGCGGCATCGGGACATTGAACAGGCCTGGCTGGAAACCTTGGCCGGGCTGCCGGAGGTGCAAGTGCCGTCACCGGAAGTCAGTGCGTTGGCCATTGAGGCATTGGTCAGCATCGATCGCATGCTGGACACATTGCCTGAGCGCATGCGCTGCATCTTCCTGATGGCGCAGCTCGACGGATTGCCTTGCCCGCGCATTGCCGAACACTTGGGAATTTCGCTGTCGACCGTCGAACGTGATCTGGCCAAGGCTTTGCGCCATTGCTATCACCTGATGTTCGAGGCACCGGTTTGAAAGACGCCGGGCTGCAAAGCCTGCCGGAACAGGCGCTCGAGCAGGCCATCCAGTGGTCCATTCGTATCACCTATAACGAACCCGACGCGGCCACTCGCAACGCCTTTGAGGCTTGGCTGGCCAGTGATGTGTCGCATCAGATGGCTTGGGCGCGCTTGCAGAGCCTGAGCAGTCACTTCAGCAACATGCCTGCGGGGCTGGCACGTCAGGCGCTGGGCAAGCTGCCAGAGGCGCGGCTGCAGCGCCGTCAGGTGCTCAATCTGCTCGCACTAGGGGGGGTATCGGCTACGTTAGCATGGACCGGTCGCGATGAGTTTTCCTGGCAACGTCTGGTCGCTGATCACAGCACCGGCGTTGGCGAGCATCGAAGATGGGTACTGAGCGATGGCAGCCTGCTGGAGCTCAATACTGACAGTGCTGTGCGCCTGCGCTTCGACGTCGATGCACGTGTGGTGGAGCTGCTGCGTGGTGAGCTGTACCTGGCCACCGGTGCCGATCGCTCCAGCACGCGGCACCGGCCACTGCAGGTGTCGACAGCATTCGGTGCGTTTGAAGCCTTGGGTACCCGGTTCAGCGTGCGCAGGCTCCAGCAAAGCTGCCTGTTGGGCGTAACCGAGGGCGCGGTAAAGTTGCAACCGCTGGCCGGTGAGGCCGCCGTTGCCCAAGCCGGGGAGACTTGGGCGATGACGGCCAGCAGCGTGCAGCGCATGCCTGGCAATGCCGAGGATGCGGCAGCTTGGCGCGACGGCGTGTTGGTTGCACGTGAGATGCCCCTGGCCGACGTGCTCGCTGAACTAGGCCGCTACCGCAACGGTTACCTTGGATGCGAGTCACGGATTGCCCAGCGCAGGATCAGCGGCAATTTCAATCTCGAAGACACCTACGGGACGCTGGCTTTCATCGCCCAGACGCATGGCCTGCGCCTGCGGTCCATGACTCAATACTGGGTTCGCCTTGGCGTTTGATCTCGTTACACCTCGACTTCGGCAGGTGAGAAAAAAATGAGCGGTTTGTGAAGGGGTTTTGTTTTTCGCCCGGCATACACATCAGAACAACTCATTTGCCAACGAGACCTTCACGTGCCCCATCAGTCGCCACTTCGCATCACCATCCACCGTGCCCTGATTTGTGCCAGCCTTGGCCTTGGCAGCATTCCCTGCCTCGCCCAGGCGGCCACAGCCGGTTACAGCGACCAGGTACATGACCTGGCACTGCCTGCCGGCTCGCTGGATGCCGCGCTCACCGCATTAAGCCGCAGCACAGGCCTGAACATCGCGTTCGCCCCTGGCGATCTGGCCGGTAAGTACACGCCTGGGCTGCAAGGCCGCTTCAGCAGCGCCCAGGCGCTTCAGCGATTACTGACCGGCAGCGGCCTGCAGGCCGTGTTGCAGCCGGACGGTGGCTACCGCCTGATAATGGCCCCGGATAACCTTGCGGCGGGTACCGTGGCGCTGGACCCGACCAGTGTGGTGGGCATCGGGCTCGGGGCCACCACAGAGGGTACAGGCTCGTACACCACCGGCACCGCCAGCGTCGGCGGCAAGACCCAGAGAACCCTGCGTGAAACGCCGCAATCGGTCACGATCATGACCAAGCAACGCATGGAAGATCAGAACCTTAACAGCCTGACCCAGGTGCTCGACCAAACCACCGGCATCACGGTAGTCGGTGGGAACGACTCGAAGAACGAGATTTACTCCCGCGGCTTTCTCATCCGCAGTATCCAGGTTGATGGTGGGGCGCCCATGCTGCGCAACGAGGCGTATGACAGCCTGCCAGATATGACAGCCTTCGATCACGTCGAAGTGCTGCGCGGGTCCGACGGCCTTTTTGGCGGAACGGGTGACCCGGGAGGCAGCATCAACCTGGTGCGCAAGCGTGCGCTACCGTACAACCAGTTGAAGATCAGCCAGTCCGCCGGCAGCTGGAACAACTACCGCAGCGAGATCGACCTCACCGGGCCGCTGGCCTTCGAGGGCGCTCTGCGTGGTCGAGTGGCCATGTCGTATGAGGACAAGCAGTACTTCTATGACAATGCCGACAGCGAAAAGCACGTGATCTTCGGCACCCTGGAAGCGGACCTGACGCCCGATACCCTGCTGACAGCAGGCGGTACCTACGAGTGGCGAGACATGGACGGTTATTGGGACAGAGGGCTAGTCCGCTACAAGGACGGTACGCCGTTGAACGCTTCGCGCAGCACATCACTGGCCGCCGACTGGTCCTCCAACAACTACAGACGCACCGACTATTTTGCCAAGGTCGAGCACGCATTCGACGAAAACTGGAAGTTGAACAGCAGCTACACAAAGACCAGGTTCGATTCCACCCAGGACATCGGTGAGGTGAAATCTTCGATCACCCAGGGTGTTGCCAATGGAGGAACGTTCTCGCGCTTCATTCGCGGCTACACCAACGACCAGGATCTGTTCGATATCAACCTCGCTGGCAAATTCGATGCGTACGGCCTGCAGCACGAATGGTTGATAGGGGCTGACTACTCGGAAGTTAAACGCACCTATTCGGACCACACCGACTTGAGGACCGCCAGCGACATCAATGTGCCGTTCGACCCGGCCACCGATGACGCCGGCTCCATGCCCAAACCGGCCAAACCTGGGATCTATTACTACAACCCGGACTGGAACCAGCGCAAATCCGGCGCCTACACCACGTTCAAAGCACAGCTGGCAGAGCCACTGCACCTGACCCTTGGCGCCCGCTATTCCGACTACCGTGACTATGTGCGCACGGTGGTGCCTAGCTTCAACATGGACACCCCGGTGAAGGAGAGTAACCGCGGGGTCATCACCCCATTCGGCTCGCTGGTGCTGGATGTAAGCGAGCAATGGTCGCTTTACACCAGCTACGCTGAGATCTACCAGCCCCAGACAGCCTACAAGAGCCTCAGCGGTTCGCCGCTCGATCCGATCGAAGGCGAGACTTATGAGTTAGGGACCAAAGGCGAACTGTTCGGCGGTCGGTTGAACGTCTCGTCTGCGCTGTATTACACCCAGCGCATGAACGAAGCTGTCAGCACAGGTAACGGTTTCTACACGGCCTCTGGCGAAGCCATCAGCAAGGGCCTGGACAGTGAAATCTCCGGCGAACTGGCGCCGGGCTGGCAGGCCATGGTGGGCTACACGCTGAACTTCAACGAACAGCGCTCGGGAAATACAACCAGCAATAACGGCAAACCGACCAGCTCACAGACACCCAAGCATCTGTTCAAGTTTTTCACCACGTACCAGCTACCGGGGAATTTCGAGCGGTGGAAGGTGGGGGTCGGCGCGACGATCCAGAGCGATAGCTACAAAAGTGGTACCGTGCAGCAGCGCTTGCCTGACGGTGGCCTGAGCAGCGCCGAGGCTTATGCGTTCGAACAGTCAGGCTATGCGGTGTGGAATGGCTTGGTCGAGTACAAGATCGATCAGCATTGGACCGCGCAACTCAATGGCAACAACCTGTTCGACAAAACCTATTACCAGACGGTCGACTCCACTGCTGGCGGCAACTGGTACGGCGCGCCTCGCAACTATATGTTGACGCTACGCGGAACGTTCTGAGCCGATTCGGTCGAGATCTAAACCCTCTGTGAGCAGCATGGCACTTACAGGCTCTCGCAGGATTGGCGTGCGCATAAGTCGGCATCCGAATGTCCACTTCGGGTCGATAGCGGCCCATTGTGAATGGCTGTTCTTTCGACCCATGGCGGACACCGCCCCAACGCTGTGTAGTCAGTACCGGCCTCATCGCCGGCAAGCCGGCTCCCACAGACATATAACCAGTCTCCGGGCCTGCGCAGTACCTGTGGGAGCCGGGCTTGCCGGCGATGGGCCGCGAAGCGGCCCCGACCTTCGGATGTCCGCCATGGGCGAAATAGGTCAATGGAGACCGGCTGCTTTCGACCCATAGCTGCCAGTGATTTGAGCAATATCTGACCAAAAGCAGCCGTTCAGCGATAGCTTCGGATGCTGATTTGCGCCGTGTCATCAATGTCAGGGAAGGCTTTGTCACGTAGTCGAAGCCTGCCAAGTGCCCGGCGTTCGTGGCATTGCTCGGTAGAAGAAAGCCCTCAGTTGAAAACGTCGATGGTTCCAAGCGCGATAGCCGCAACGAACATCACCAAGCACGTACCGATGCTCCAGCCGATGGACGCTCGCTGGTTGTCGCCGTAGTCCAAATCGAGCAGTCCACAGAGCAGATAGGTCGAAGCAACCAGGGGGCTGAGCAGATGGACTGGCTGCCCGATCAGGCCGGCGATGGCCATCTCCGTAGCGCCGATGCCGTAATGGCTCGCAGTTTCGGCCAGGATAGGGAGGATCCCGAAGTAGAACGCGTCGTTGGTGAGCACGTAGGTGAAAGGCATGCTGAGGAACGCCGTGATGACCGACATGAAATGGCCAGCGGATTCAGGAATTACATGGATCAGGCTTTCCGAGATCGCCTTGATCATCCCTGTCCCGGACATGATCCCGACGAAGATGCCCGCGGCGAAGATCAGCAGGGTTACCGCCATGACGTTGTCGGCATATTTTCCGATGACGTCCTTTTGGTCTTTGACGCTCGGGAAGTTAACCAAGACGCCCAGGCCGAAGGCCAGCATGAAGAGAATCGGGAGGGGCATGAGGCTCAGCATCATCATGGTTATCAGTGTGAGGGTGAGCACAGCGTTGAAGAGGAAGCGCCAGTCGGTCAGTTTGAACTCGGTGAAGTGGCTCATGACCTCATCGTGATCGAGTTGCACGACACCCAGACGACGGCGCTCCCGACTACCAAGATAGAAGGCCGCGAAAATCACCCAGCCCGCTCCCGCGATCATCAGCGGCAGCATCTCGATGAACAGTTCAGTGATATCTACGTGCATGGCGCTTGCCGCACGCGAGAAGGGCCCGGCCCAAGGGAGGATGTTCATCACCCCGTTAGTTAGCAACAGAACGGTGGCCAGAACTTGCAGGCTCATCCCTGTACGTCGGTATAGCGGAAGGAGTGCTGCGGTGGTGATGATGTAGGTCGTGGCACCGTCCCCATCCAGGCCCACGCACATTCCGAGCACAGCGGTGCCGATGACAATCTTCAGCGGATCGCCTTTCACACACTTGAGGATCAGTTTGATCAGCGGGTTGAACAAGCCTGCATCGGTCATCATGCAGAAGTAGAGGATCGCGAAGGTCAGCATGATCCCTGTCGGGGCCAGCATCTTTACGCCATCGAACATCATGGGCCCGAGCTGGGTTGCAAACCCACCCAGGCTTGCGAATGCAACCGGCACTAGAATCAGGGCCACCAGTGGTGACAGGCGTTTGCTCATGACGAGGTACATGAAGCACACGATCATTGTGTAGCTCAAAAGAGTGAGCATGCTGCCCTCTTATTATCTGTTTTGTATGAGTAATAATTTTCGCTGGCCGTTTTCTGGCCGAGCAAAGCCCGTGCGCCATGTGCACAGGGCTGTACTACGAAGTCGTTAGGCTGGAGCGTGCGAGAACAATGGCTTTCCTGAGTGGCCGGGGTCAGCCCTCAAGATGTGTCCTGTCGCCGAGTCGGTGATGAACAGACCGCGATTACCTTCGCCACCAAAGGCGAGATTGGTAAGCGTGCGGCCTTCGGTGCATGACTTGAATCGATAGAGCGGTACGGCATGGGAGTCGAATGCCCACACGCATCCATTGCCTGCATCGCAGACATACAGGTTTCCTGAATCATCCAGGGCCATACCGTCGGCGCCACTCACGCCCCCGGCCATGGCGGTGAAGACACCCACCTTGGAAGTAGTGCCATCAGGTTGTAGCGGGAGTCGCCATACTGCGTTTGCGCGAGTCATGGCTACCAGCAGCGCTTTCTCTTCAAGATCCATCACCAGGCCATTAGGGCTAGGGCCGTTATCCAGCAAACAATCCAGCCGTTGTTGCTCCAGGTCGTAGCGGAAAACTCGACCCGTTGGATCGTGCATGCCTGTCTGGCCTTGATCGGTGAAGAAGAGGTGCCCCTGTTGGTCAAAGAACAGGTCATTCACACCCTTGAAGCTTTCACTTCGGCGATGTGTCAGGAACGGCTCGATGCTGTTGCTGATCGGGTCGAGAACGAGGATCCCGTTCTTGTAGTCGGCAATGAAAATCCGCCCGTCACGATGGATTTTCAAGCCGTTAGGCCAACCGTCGTATTCAACAACCAGTTCCCATTCTCCCTGAGGGGAAATGCGAAAGATTCGGCCATATGGGATATCCGTGACATAGAGGTTACCGGCCTGGTCGAAAGAGGGCCCTTCCAGGAAGCTCGCCACTTGCTGGCCTGGTTTGTTGGCTCTGACCCAGTCGGAGTCCCCATCGCGCCAAAACTCTTTCGGCAGTCTGCTGAAGACTTCGGTTGGGCGTTCCTCGGGAGGGGCATACAGGCTCATGGCAAATCTCCATGTGAAAACAGACGCGCGACGCTGAGGCTCAAACGGCAGGGTCTGGGCCGATCTCATCAGTGTACGTTGCCTGGGATATCTTGTTGTTTCGAGCGTATGTTCTGTTGAGCAGAACGTCATTGCTCTTGACGGAACACTTTCCAAGCTATTTTCAATGCTGTCAAGTCCCGTTGGAAACTCTCCATCTCTCTCTATCAGCCAGATGAAAGCCAATGACATCCGCTCATCGTTAGCCTCATTGACAGGTGCAAAAATGTGGGTAGATACTAGAACAGAACTTAATTCTGCCTGACAGAACAATCATAAAAACAGCGCTCCCCATCGAAGCTGCACTGCATGAATGTTCGGGCAGGCTCTCCCCAGCTACAGGAGAACCTCCATGAAAGAAGCGACAGATATCGACATCCTCGTCAGTGAAGTTGGGCCTAGGGATGGCTTACAGAGCGTCAAGGCCACAATGCCCACCGAGCTGAAGCTGGAGTGGATTTCGGCTCTGGCGAATGCCGGTCTGAAAGAGATTGAGGTCGGCTCGTTTGTATCGCCAAAGCTGCTGCCGCAGATGGCAGATACCGCCCAGGTAGTAGCCCACGCCCTGACTCTGCCCGATCTTTTCGTCACTGCCCTGGTGCCGAATCTCAAGGGTGCCGAAGCCGCTTTCAACGCCGGTGTGCACAAGATCACGCTGCCGATTTCCGTGAGCGAACAGCACTCGATCTCAAACATCCGCAAGACACACGCTCAAGTCTTCGATGAGGTTCAGGCGGTCGTTGCCTTGCGTAATGAACGCTTCCCGAATGTCCTGATCGAAGCCGGCGTTTCGACAGCCTTCGGATGCACGCTTCAAGGCGTCGTGACGGACGACGAGACCATGGCGATTGCCTTGAAAATGGCGGAGCTGGGGGTGGACGAGGTCGGCCTTTCAGACACGGTTGGCTACGCCAACCCCGCTCAAGTGCGTCGACTGTTCACTCGCCTGTTCCGAGAGCTCGGCGCGCTCGCAGGCAGCGCCCACTTCCACAACACTCGCGGCCAGGGTCTGGCCAACGTCGTCGCGGCACTGGAAGCAGGCGTGAAGACGTTCGATGGTTCCCAAGGCGGCTTGGGCGGCTGTCCATACGCGCCGGGTGCTTCGGGCAACATCGTCACCGAAGACCTGGTGTATCTCCTCGAGTCTATGGGCCTGAAAACCGGCGTAGACATCGATCGCCTCGTTGCGGCGCGTGAAGTACTTCGTCGTGGGCTACCTGGCGAGCCTGTATACGGGTTCATCCCAGATGCCGGGGTTGGCAAGAACTTCACCTATGCGAAGGAGGCTGTATGAGCCAGCAAGAAGAGAAGTCTCTGCCTCTGGCAGGCATTCGCGTGGTGGAGTTTGTCCACATGGTGATGGGCCCAACCTGCGGGTTGCTGCTTGCCGATCTCGGTGCTGAGGTCATCAAGGTAGAACCCGTTCCAGAGGGTGACAATACTCGCCGTCTGATGGGATCTGGCGCCGGCTACTGGATGACCTACAACCGCAACAAGAAGAGTTTTGCGGTAGACATCAAGTCTGAAGAGGGTATGGCTGCGGTGAAGAAATTGCTCGCCACGGCAGATGTCGTCACCGAAAACTTCCGCCCTGGCGCCATGGAGAAATTGGGCCTGGGCTATGAGCAGGTCAAGGCCATCAAGCCGGACATCATTTACAGCTCGATGAAGGGCTTCCTGCCAGGGCCCTATGAGAAGCGCACGGCGCTGGATGAGGTCGTACAGATGATGACGGGCTTGGCCTACATGACGGGGCCAGTCGGGCGTCCGTTGCGCGCCGGAGCCTCTGTCAACGATGTGATGGGCGGTATGTTCAGCACTGTCTCGATTCTTGCCGCCCTGCTGCAGCGCAAAGAAACGGGGCGTGGTCAGTTCGTGCAGACCGGTCTGTTTGAAAACTCGGCCTTCCTGGTCGCTCAGCACATGATGCAGAAAGTCGTAACGGGTAAAGCGGCGGCACCAATGCCAAGCCGGATTTCGGCTTGGGCCATCTATGACGTGTTCGAGACTGCCCAGGAAGGTGAGCAAGTCTTTATGGGCGTCGTCAGCGACAGCCAGTGGGTCTCTTTCTGCGAAACCTTCGACTTCCCTGAATTTGGAAATGACACCGAACTGAGTCGGAACAACCAGCGCGTTCAGGCTCGAGACCGAATAATTCCTAGGGTGCGAGAGCGCTTGTCTGCCATGGATAAGCAGACCGTGATGACACTCTGTGAGAAAGCTGGCCTGCCGTTTTCCCCCATTCAGCGACCGGAAGACATGTTTGCGGATGAGCACCTTAATCAGTCTGGCGGTATGGCAGAGCTGACGTTGCCAGACGGTGAGCAGGTGAAGGTGCCGATGCTGCCTATTGAAATGAACGGCCAACGTTTTGGTGCTCGTATCAATGTCCCGCCCCTAGGCAGCCACTCTAGAGAGCTGCTTGTACAGCTGGGTTACGGAGACGACGAGATCGCTCAGCTCGAGTCTACCGGCGCGATTAAGACCGTTTGATCCAGATTGGGGCGGGCCTCCTTTGACTGCCCGCTCCAGGTGAAATTTTACGTCGAGCTCGAAATGACTCTCGGGCGAAATCAGCAGCACTAAAGGTACGGGACGTACCGCCGGTCTGCGCTCTCCGATGGCCCATCCAGCCACGGTATTCATAACAACAAAACCGAGGATACAGTCATGGCTAATGTCACGACCCCGGATACCCATTTGTCCATGCCGCAGCCTGAAGTCACATCTGCGTTGCAGCAAAGAGCAATGAAAAAGGCCGCTTGGCGCCTAATCCCATTGCTGGCACTGGCTTATTTCTTCAACTACCTGGATCGCACCAGTGTCGGTTATGCAGCCCTGCAGATGACTGACCAGCTAGGGCTGACTGCCGCTCAGTTTGGCCTGGGTGCAGGGATCATGTTCGTGGGCTATTGCCTCTGTGAAGTCCCCAGTAACCTGGCTATGTACCGGTTCGGCGCACGCCTGTGGATGGCTCGAATCATGATCACCTGGGGGCTTGCGGCAGCAGCTACGGCATTCGTTATCGGCCCTTATAGTTTCTATGTTATTCGCTTTCTTTTGGGGGTTGCCGAGGCCGGCTTCTTTCCTGGTGTAATCTTCTTCCTCACCCTCTGGTTCCCAGCTCAATACCGTACCCGGGTACTGGCTTGGTTCACGGTGGCAACGCCGATCTCTTTCCTTGTAGGTGGGCCGCTTTCCATCTACCTGCTTCAAATGCACGGTGCTTGGGGGCTCGCGGGTTGGCAGTGGATGTTCATCATTGAGGGTTTGCCAGCTTGCGTCCTGGGTCTCATCACTTTGAAGGTGCTTGCCAACCGGCCTAGTGAGGCCAAGTGGTTGTCCCAAGAAGAGAAGGACGCTCTCACTGGCATGCTGGAGAAGGAAAAGGCGAATACCCAGAAAAGCCACGGTTTCACAGCAGCATTGAAGGATCCGCGAGTATGGATCCTGAGCTCAATCACCTTCAGCTTCACCATCGGCACCTACGGTATCGGTATCTGGCTGCCGCAAATGCTGAAGGCGCAGGGTGTTGAAATAAGCTTGATTGGATGGATCGCTGCAGTTCCGTACTTCTTCTCAACCATCGGCCTGTTGTTCTGGGCCAAGCATGTCGACCGGAGCGGACGTGGGATCTTGAACCTGATCATTGCGCTGGTACTGGCCGGTCTTGCTTTGATCTTTGCGGTGAACATGAACGCCCTGATTCCAGCGCTGGCAGGGATCACCCTTGCCCTGGTGGGAACAATCTCGGCGAAAACCATCTTCTATACGTTGCCGGCGAAGTTCCTGAGTGGTCAAGCTGCTGCTGGGGGTATTGCTCTGATCAACTCCATCGGTGCATTTGGCGGGTTCGTCGGGCCTTACCTGATGGGCTTCCTGAAGGACTACACCCAATCTTTCACAACGGGCCTGATGGTCATGGGATGCATCCTGTTCTTCGCCGCCGTGATGGCATTGTCCCTGCGACTGTTTATGCGTGATGCCTGACATCTGGTGTCGGTAATGCAGAACGTTGTCTGGACAATGGACTGGCTGCTAACCCTACTCACAGGTAAGGTATCAGCCATCTGAACGGCCCCTTCAAGGGGCCGCTTTCTCACGATTGCGCCGAGAACAAGTCCGATGTCGCCAAAAAATGAGCCTGCGGTAGCCGAAGCTTCCAAGAACAATGCTGACGGAGGGGTGGCAGCTGTTGATCGAGCCTTCGCAATTCTCGGGGCTTTCGAACCTGATCGAAGCACTCTCCCGCTAGCTGAGATCGCTCGTCGCACTGGTTTGTACAAGAGCACCATCCTTCGGCTCATGAGCTCTCTGGAGAGGGCTGGGTTTATCAGGCGACTGACTGACGGGCAGTACGCTGTGGGTCATGAGCCCCTGCGATTGGCTCAGATTTACCAATCCTCATTCCGCCTACGCGATGCGATCTATCCAGTGCTTGAGGCACTGACTGAAGAGAGTGGGGAGACCTCTTCGTTCTACGTGATCGAGAACGATATCCGAGTAGTACTCTTCAGGGTCGAACCCAAGCGCGCGGTGCGCTTCAGCATTCACGAGGGGGACCGATTCCCGCTGCATGCTGGAGCCTCCGGGAAGATCCTCAGAGCATTTGGCCCGCCGGCTGATCGCGCTTTAGCTGAGGTGCGGGAACAGTTCTGGGCAACTTCGTTCGGGGAGCGTGACCCGGATACATCATCGATCTCGGCCCCTGTGTTTGGCGTCGCCCACGAGTTTAAAGGTGCTCTCACGCTGTCAGGCCCTTCCGAGCGTTTCAACAAGGATCAGCTGCAAGCGGCTCGCCTGATGCTGCTAAAGCGCGCAGCCCAGGCGACAAGTCTGCTCGGGGGAAGCAATCAAGAGTTACTCGCCGCATTACAAAATACTGGTGAAAAATAGGCTTGCAGAATTCTGCATTGAGTCGGTTGCTTTCATTCGCCAATGACAGCTATGGGTCGAGAGCAGCCGGTCACCATTGACCTATTTCGCCCATGGCGGACATCCGAAGGCCGGGGCCGCTTCGCGGCCCATCGCCGGCAAGCGCGGCTCCTACAAGTACTGCACAGGCCCGGAGACTGGTTATATCTCTGTGGGAGCCGGCTTGCCGGCGATGAGGACAGTACTGACTCAAAGCGTTGCGGCGGTGTCCGCAGTGGGTCGTTTGCGGTCGTTTACGACCGGCAGATGTCGACCCATTGCCGACACTGCTGCCCGCCTCAGCTCATCGAGCATCAGCGCACTATGATGTCGTCAGGAAAATAAACACCCATGGAGCGGTTGGTGCGTATTCGTAACACCTGACCGGCCATGCTCTGGACCACTGTCTGACCGCCCTCTATGGGCGCTCCGGTACGTCGATCCTGGGCTTGTGCGTCCGGTGGCAGACTGAACAGCATCTGACCTTGATCAAGGCTGACCTGGATGTCGGCCGGATAGTGAATAGGGCCGAAGTCGAAGGGCTGGTTCGCGTGGCCTTGCCACCAGCGCCCCTCCCCATATGGGCGATCCAGGAACATGATCAGCGAGCGCATTTCGATCCCCAGTACTTTGACCGGGCTCTCTTCTGATTCGGCCAGCCAACCAGTAGTGTTGGAGGATACCCTTACCGGCCCAGGCCAAATGATGCCGCCCAGCTCGGTACCGGGCGCCAGGGTGCATCGACTCATCTTCCATTCGGAAAACTTGAAATGAGCACCGAACGGAAAATCGAACTCGATCTCCCCAGGCTCACATTTCCATCCTGCCAGGTCATGGGCCGACAGGGTCTCGACCGTAGCGAAACCATGGCCCTGCGCCAGTTTCAGACGACGCACAGGCATGCCCATGATGTGACCTGGCGTGCGGTCGAAATCAGCATGATCCAGGCTCTGCATGCCATAGGGCACGGGATCGCCGGACAGGTCGTTAAAAGGCTCCAGGTCTTGCAGATGGACCCGCGTACCAGCCGGAAGCACCAGGTCACCGAGCACCTCCTCGTGTTCGAGGCGAGGATTGTGCGCACGCCAATCCTGCCAGAGCCTGTAGCTGGACTCGATGTAAGGCACGCTCCCGACTGCCAGCAACATCAGCAACAAGCCGAACCTCCAGCGCCGAGCTACCATGAAACGACGGCTTCGCGGCACCAGCAAGGCGATCAGGCCGACGATGAAAAGCCAGAGAAAAACCTCGGAAAAAATGTAGATCATGTAGCCGAGCAACATGACCGGCATATCGACGGGAATCATGGACGTCCTTGTTAACCCTTATGTGAACGCCGCAGAATAGACCCATTGGCAGTGATGCCCCAATCCCGATCAGAGAAGGAAATCCCCAGCATGACGCCCGACGAGGCTTTACTCCTTACCCGTACGGTCGCTGGCCTTTCGATCACAACAGTCATCCTGGGCCCGATCCTGGCGCTCTACGTGCTGCAATCGCCAACCACTTCACCCGTCAATATCTCGGGCGCCATTGCATTTGTCATCCTAGGGCTCACCAACCTGATTTCAATGATATTCAACGGGGTTTACTGGTTTATCCGGCGGGAGCCCAAATGGCTCTCGGTAATGCTCTTGGTTCAATCCGGTGCGGCAGTTGCCACATTAATTCCATTCTTCTAACCCGTTCATATCTTCGGTTGAGCAGTCTCGACAAGGAGCGAGCCCGCACCGCCACACTGCCAAGGAGGCAATCTGCATGAAACCGGCAAAGTGGGCGATCGCTGGCACTGAAAACCGACGACGCCAAATGCAGTGGTCTTGCGCAACTGCAATGGAGCCTGTCAGGTAAACACCTTTGGGGAAGATGCTCGAACGGCCGGATTGCCTGGGATGTGCCAGGAAGTTGGTGAGCCTGTTGGAATATCGCCTGGGCTGGAAAGTCCGCTTCACGCCCTGAGGAAGTCAGTTAACCTCAATCCAGGCTCAGGTGCACTCAGCAGGGACGATGACCAAAGCTGGGACTCATAGCTTTCAGGCCTAGACCCGCTAGGTGTCTCACCTGCTCATCGGTATCCTCTGTTGCCAGGTGTAGCCCATCGATGGCTCGAAGCGCGTCACCGGGCAGCAGGCCACGGTTGTTCAATCCACTCACAGCATGACGACGAATGGCTGCCTGAGGTGAAACAATCCCGCGTAACGCTTCGCTGACATCGGCAGTGGTGGTATCGATCTGGCCGTTGAGTTCTTCCAGGGCTGCTTCAACAGCAGTCTGAAGCTCAGGGCGCTGATCAAGCAAACGCTCAACGGGCGTGTAGTCCAGTACCGGTGGCTCCACGCCCCGCCAGCGGAAACCGTCGAAGTTGGCGCAAATACCCGCGACAGCGACATCGGGCGCTTGCTGCATCAGCCAGTCGAAATCCTTAAGGTAACCCAGGGCTTTTGTGCACCAGTTGCGGGTCGGCTGCTCACAGGCCTCAATCGCCTGCCGGCGCAGGGCCTGGATGACGGGCCCATCAGCCAAGCCGGCCAGCCCGAGGATACGCGCGGCAGCGGTAGGCTCTCTATCCCCGTTGAGCTGATCGATAAGCGCTGCCTGTGCGCAACGGCCGTTGGCAATCAGCCAGCGCTCTGCGTCCTCCCTCGAAATGCCTTCCGAACAATGCAAGCTGCTGACGTAGAACGCGACCTGCTCGGTGAGCGGCAGAGCAGCGACATCGCGCAGGGTGTTTTCAATGGCCAGCTCGACAGGGAAATTATTCTCGAACTGCTGGCGGGTCATGCTGCGCTTGGCCAAGGGCATGTAGCCTGCAAAGTCATGAAAAATCACAACGAAACCAGGCGTCACACCAGGATGCTGACTGAAATGCCGGCCCAGCGACCTGGCGGCACGGCTTACGGTGACCAGCAAGCGTTGCTCAGCCGCGTGCCATTGGCGCGGGCCAAGCCGGTTGGCGTGCGCTTGCAGCTCATCATCGAGCCGCGTGAGCGGCTCACCAGAGCAGATTTCCCAATCCCAGCGCCAGTCCACCGGGTTCCACTTGACCGAACTGAAGCTTTCGTCTTCCTCGTCGGGGAAGTCTTCGCTGAGTGCTTCAAGGCTGTTGGCGGCAAAGTTGGGCAGCGATAAAACCGCCTCTTCTTCCCGGTAGCTGGCATGAAACGCTGCGGCATATAAAGGGCTACCGCCCTCATCGAGCAGCGTTTGCAGCGGCTTTCTAGCAGCCTCGAACAGCGCTTGCTCCAGAGCTTTCCAATTCATCAATTCAGGTCCTTGCTGACAAACAAGCTCAGTCGAGCAGATCGAGCATCCCCTCAAGGGTGCTTTCCAGGCGAGCCAGTTCAATGTGCGTACCATCGCCACACTCAGCGATACGCAGCGCACACTCAATAATCACATTGAGCCCCCGAGGTGCGAGATGGCCGGGGTATTTGCGCAGCTTGAGTTCGACCCGGGTCGGGCTTAACCAGGAGACAGGGACAGTACTTCAATGTCGCTCATGAGTGTACCTGCGCAAAGGGTCGACAATAGTCACTGCAAAGTATTGGATTTTGCCATTTTCGTCGTTCCAGCCCAACCGCTTTGCTCATAACGGTTCGCCCTTCTCAGTAGCGTGCAGAACAGCGAAAGCTCCCTCGGCGGGCGCACTTGGCGTACTGATTTGGCGGGGATCCTGTGGGCGCGGCTTCAGCCACGAAAACCGGCGAAGCCGGTGCCATCCACCGCGGCGCCTGCTTCGCGGTTGAAGCCGCTCATACAGGGTATGCGGCGCGCTCGCGGGCGTTTCTCTGCGCGACAGCGCAGCCCGAAGGGCTGGGTAATCTCCCACACCGGGCCTGTGCAGTACTTGTGGGAGCCGCGCTTGCCGGCGATGGGCCGCGAAGCGGCCCCGGCCTGGATGTCCGCCATGGCCGTTAGCTGCTCTTTTTTCTCAGTCGTGGCGGGGCTTTCTGCCCACCGATTTCCCTTTGTTCCCAGGCTCACGGCTATGGTTTGCGACGATGTTCATGACGAGTCAAGTCTTTGTGCAGACGCGTCTTGATGATGCGGTTTGGCTCATGGGTGACTCGATCCGATATGAGAGGCTCAGTGCATCTGCTCAGCCCAGCACTTTTCAATCCAGTCACCCAATGCCCTGACACGAGGGGCTTCGTAGCGATTGTTCAAGCGCAGCAGGTGCACAGGCAGCCCCACCAGCCCCCAGTCCGGCAGCAGCTCGACCAACTCACCGGCACGAATGCCTTCCTCGAACAGCCAGCGCGGCCCAGGATGAATGCCGGCGCCCTGCCGCACCGCCTGGAGGATTGCCCCGGCATTGTTGAGGTAGAACACCCCACGCAGCTCGACTGACATTTCCTTGCCGTTGCGACACAAGCGCAAGCGGGTTCGGTGCCGCTCTTGGCCCAGGGAATAGAGGATCGCCCGGTGGCCAACCAGGTCCTGTGGCCTGGTAGGCAGCCCGTGCGCCTGCACATAGCTGCGACTGGCACACAGCACGTTGGGCATGTGGCCTATCTTGCGGGCGACCATGTCGGAGACGGGCAAGTCGCCCACCCGCAGCGCCAAGTCGATGGCCTCGCCACTCAGGTCCAGCCTGTAATCGGACAGCACCAGGTCTACGACCACCTGGGGATGCAGTTGCTGGAACGCGGTCAGCCACGGAACCAGGTGCCGTTCACCGAAGTTGACCGGCGCCGTCATGCGGATAGCCCCGGCGATCTGCGGCGCTGTGCCGTCGAGGTCGGCGATTACCCGTTCCATCTCCTCAATCAGGGGCCTCATCTGCTCATACGCCCTGGCCCCCGCCTCTGAAAGCGTGACCTGCCTTGTGGTGCGGTTGAGCAGCCGAACATTCAGGCGCTTTTCCAGTGAAGCGATCCGTCGGCTCACCGACGAGGGTTCCAAGCCCAGGTCATCAGCAGCCTTGGTCAGGCTGCCGCGTTCGACAATGCGGAAAAACAAGCGCCATAGCGAAATGTCATCATTCATGCACGAACCGCAATTCTCTTTTGGATATTGTCCTCTTCAAGTGCATTTATCCCTCGAATAGCATCGTCAAGTCCAGGAATCAGACAAGGTAAGGAACCAAGGAATGGCGGCCCGGAACGAATCCAAGCGGCGTGCACCGGTGTTACTGGCAGTGTGTATGGCCGGTTTGATATTGCCCCTCGAGTACACGGGCCCGGCAATGGCCCTTTCAGCGATCGGCAGCGACCTGGGCGGCAGCGCGATCGCCCTGGCCTGGGTAGTCAATGCGTTCGCCCTAAGCTTCGGCAGCTCGATCATGGCGGCCGGCACGCTGGCCGACCTCTACGGGCGCAAACGCATGTTCTGCTGGGGCATCGGCAGTTTCACGATCCTTTCGGTCATCGTCAGTTGCGCCCTGGATGTGATTTTCCTCGACGTGATGCGAGGCCTTCAAGGCATCGCAGCGGCACTGACCATGGCCGGGGGGGCGGCAACCCTGGCGCAAGAGTTCGAGGGCCATGCCAGGACCAAGGCATTCGGCCTGCTGGGCACCGCGTTCGGCCTCGGCCTGGCATTCGGGCCGGTTATCTCGGGGGCCCTGGTCGAATTCCTCAACTGGCGTGCGATTTTCCTGCTGGGTGCTCTGTTCGGGGCGCTGGCCTGGCTGCTGGCAGCGGCGCGGATGCACGAAACCCGCGATCCCGGCGCCCGTCAACTGGACTGGGCCGGCGTGCTGGCCTTCAGTGCCATGCTGGTGCTGCTAACCTTCGCCATCATGCAGATTCCCGCCCATGGCTGGCGCAGCGTCAGCGTCCTTGCCCTGCTCGGCGCCAGCGTCTTGCTGTTTGCGCTGTTCATCCGCATCGAGCAGCACCAGCAACGCCCCATGCTCGATCTCTCGCTGTTCGGCGACCGACGCTTCATCGGCGTTCAGTTGCTGCCCATCGCCACTGCGTTGAGCTTCATCGTATTGCTGATCCTGCTGCCGCTGCGTTTCGTCGGGGTCGAGACCCTAGGCACCGGCCAGGCCGGTTTGCTGATGATGTCGCTGTCCCTGCCAATGCTCATGGTGCCCTTCCTCTCGGCGATGCTCGCCCGCCATCTCGCCGCCGCCAATCTCTGCTGTACCGGTTTGTTGCTGGCCGGTCTGGGGCTGATCTGGCTCGCGTCTGTAGAGGTGGGCAGTGACTGGCTCGCGTTCTGCTGGCCGATGTTACTCATTGGCGTCGGTTCGGCAATCCCCTGGGGACTGATGGACGACCTGTCGATCAAGGTCGTATCGGTCGAGCGAGCGGGCATGGCTACCGGCATCTTCACTACCATGCGCGCCTGCGGTGAGGCGATCTGCGTTGCCGCAGCGCTGTCTGTGCTCAACAGCCTGATGCAAGGCCAGCTGGCGGGTGCGCTGCCTGGGGAAAACGCCGCCAGGGTCGCAGCCGAGTTGGCCACCGGTAACTTTGCCGCAGCCCAGTCGAGTGCCCAGCCCCTCAGCCCCGCAGGCCTGATGAGCCTGTACTCCCAAGCTTTCAAGGCCCTGTGCTACGGGCTGGCCGCGCTGACATTGAGCGCAGCGCTGATCAGCCGCTGGGCGCTGCGCGACCGCGCACCCTCGTCGACACCCCATGCCGCGCCACGCACTGGCCGGTAATGGCCCCTTGCCGGCCTAGCAGCCCGCTTTCTTTTGCCCCTAATTGTTCATCGAAACAAGCGACCATGCCCATGGCTGATCATGCTACTCGCAGTGATCAACAGGCCCAGCGCGCTGCATCAGGTGTCAAGCCGCTTCCTGACCCTTCGCACGCGTCAGCGTCCAGCCGAAGTTCATGCCTGCCGCAGCGAGCAGGATGGCGGCAGCACCGGCCATTTGCAGCACGCCGAGGGGATGGCTGAAGGCAAGCCAATCGACCGAACTGGCCAAGCGCGCCAGCGTTGCCAAGTCGACCTTGTCACAGCTCGAATCGGGTATCGGCAACCCCAGCATCGAGACCCTATGGTCGCTGGCCATAGCCATGGGCTTGCAGGTGACGAAGTTTTTCGAACAGCCCCAGCAGCATCTGCGCGTGATCCGAGCCAACGAGGGCATAACGGCCTACGCCGAAGCCTCCAACTACGCTGCGACCCTGCTGGCCGACTGCCCAGCCGGCGTGCAACGCGATATATACCGATTGAAGGTGCAGCCCGGCGAGGCGCGTTTTTCGCAACCCCACCCCCCTGGCACGGTCGAGCACGTGGTGCTGTGCACTGGCAGCGCAAACGTGGGCCCGGCTAGCGCTCCCGTTTTGCTGCATGCGGGCGACTACATCAGTTATTCGGCGCACCTGCCCCACGTGTTCGAAGCCTTCGCGACAGACACAACGGCGGTGATGGTGATCGAGCACCCTTGAGTGGGCGGTAGCCCGATCTGATGCGAGGACGACAAGGATGGTCAGCCCGATCCAGAGGCGCGAACCGCCCCAGACCGGTTGTCGATGATTTGAGGACACTGGGCAAAAGCTGCCTGTCGCATGCCGCAAGCTCGTGACTCGCCATCATCGGTCTCCTCCACCATAAAGACAGGTTGCAGGTCACAGGATGACCAGGCCATTCGGTGTATTGATATAAGCTTTCAATGCATATCGCTCGCTGCGTAACACACTCACCGGGCCAGTAAAACCGATAGACTCCAGTTGGCGTTCCACCAAACGGGGATCCGGTACAGCAATTTCCAAGCGTTCCAATTCGCAGCCTTGATCACCGAGCCTCTGAGCCGGATGCTCCGATTCGCCCCAATCGATCAAGCTCGGGACTGCCCCATTCAGAGGTAGATGCCCATCAGGCTGAATGGTGATTTTCCACGAAAGCGCTCCCCTGCTCATCGGTTCAATCTCGCCAAAAACATCCCGGAATACTCCGTCTGCGGTATCCAGATGCTCTGTACGCACGACCCAGTGGGCTAGATATGGCGACGCTTGCGCGCTCAGTCCATCCAGACCAAACCACCTAGGCCTGGTGGGTAAGGGCGCCTTACTGTCCGGAGCTATCACTTCAAGATAGAAAGACTCCCCTAACCGCAGCAGCAGGTTGTGAGTGCTCATGCGCGGATGCTCACCCCCTGGCTGCAACCGTACTCCAAGCTGACGCTCAATAAATTGCGCCCCCAACGGAAGGGTCGGTGAAACAATGACCAGATGATCCAAGGTTGAACGCCTCATGGTCTTTTATCTCCCTGATCAATGAATCTCGTATGTTACCTACTCTTCATCCAGCACTCTCGATCTTAATTCCACTTACCTACGCTTGATCAGTTCACGCGATAACGGCGAATACAGAGGTGCCACGTATTCAGCCGATCTGTGCCAGACACTCCGGGTCCAACCAGTACCTCCCAATTTTGCACACCGGGCCCTTCATGAGTACGTGGTTATCCTCATCGAGTTCGATGGTGATCTGACCGCCAGGCATGTGCACTGTCACATGATCGTCAACAAACCCGAGTCGTCGTGAGACTGCCGCAGCGGCACAGCTGCTGGTGCCTGAAGATAGGGTATAGCCGACGCCACGCTCCCAGATCTGCACCATCAGGTTTCGGCGATCGACAACGTTCACGAATTGCACGTTGGTTCTGTTTGGGAAGAGCGGCAATTGCTCGATGGTTGGCCCAAGCTGGCGTGCAAGTGCCTCAGTTGTCTGATCGACAAACACCACGCAATGCGGGTTGCCCATCGACACAAGGTTCAGGTGCAGGCGCATGCCATCGACTTCCATTGAGTGTCGTTCGTTCTCGGGGAATATAGCCATACCCATGGCAATGGAAATGCGTCGGCCGTCGTCAAGTACCTGGCAACGAACCTTACCGCCTTTAGTTAACAACTCGAAGGGTTCGTGCGATACGATGCCCTGATCCCAAAGGTAGCGACATAGGATTCGCAATCCATTGCCACTCTTTTCTGCCTCGGAGCCATCGGTATTGAGAATCTGCACTGAGAGCATCTTGTCTGGCTCGATGACAGGAACCAAGATGCCGTCACTGCCTAGCCCTCTATGCCGGTCGCATATCACCGAGATGGCCAGCGGAGAGCAACCGAATGGCGTTTTGTCGTGGTAGACGAGATAGTCGTTGCCAGCCGCGTGATATTTTATGAACTGCATGAGTTGTGAGACCAAGACGCTTGGGGACGGGGAATAATGAATGGAGTTGTAAACATAGCACACGGCCGCTTTCGAGCCACTGCTGCCCTTCGTGAAAAGCAGCCATCGGCCGCAATTGGCACCCTCGAACAAGAGTATGTCAAGCCAAGCGTTATGGCATGGCGTGGCCCAGCCTATTGCCGAATGTGGTTGCTTCAGTGGGTCAAGTAACCTTTGACGTAGCGCGCTGTTCTTTCCAAAGTTCGCGCCATATCGGGATGTGACAAATGATACTTCAGTTCCAGTTGCCGGCTATGACTCATGTCGAAGCGTTGCGTCTGGATAAAGTTCAACGACTCGGCGCTGATCGCGAATCGGGCCGCCAGTCCGGGAATTGTCAAAATCCATCTCAGAAACCCTATCGCTACATGGCGGCGGGGTGCATTGATATTCAGCGTTTTCGCTATCTGCTCTAGCAGTCCCTGCAAATTGGGTGTGTGCTCATCGAGTGCCAGAACCTGCTGGTTGGCCATCACGGGGTCGAACGCCGCGCAAATAATCATTGTCACGAGGTAATCGACGCTGACTAATGGCAACCAGTGCCTGGTGGAGCCGGGGACAGCTTTGAACCGGCCTTGTGCCAGATTTCGAATGACTTCAGCCAGAGGTTGTCCTTCCAGAATGTGCCCACTCTCGCTGTGGCCACACACCGTAGCAGGATGAACGATCGTGTACTCCGCGCCCGCTTCCTGCATGTAACGGATGACCGCAAAATGGGACTCGAGCTTGCTGCCTTCGTAGCCACCTGCACGGCGGTAGACGGCGGGCCAGTTCGTGTTTTCAGGGCACTCATGGTCAACCCCGATACTGGCCAGGTGGCTAAGGTTTTGCAGCATGTAGCCGCCCACCATCAGCAAGCGGATGCGCTGGCTCGCCGCAAGCCTGGCGACTCTCAGCGCCCCTTGCACATTGACTTCGCGGGCGCGCTCCATTGTCAGCCCCCAGGAAAATTCCGCCGCGAGGTGAAAGGCCACAGCGGTGGAAGACACGCGCTGCTTGTCTGTCTCGCTGAGCCCAAGCCCCTCTTTGCTGATATCGCCCTCAACGGCATGGATACAGGCAGGGTTACCGCCCAATTGGCCTACCTGCTCCCTAAGGTGCTCGATGTTTGCTGGGGTGCGCATAAGCACCCAGGTCTTGTGCCCTGTCAGGGTAAGATGGGCCAGCAAATGTTGACCTACAAACCCACTGCCGCCTGTGACGAAGCATTCCACGCTCATGCCTGAATCCTTGTTTGGGTGATGGGCGCAGGCTAAGGTGTAGAGCCTGCTCTACGGTCAAGGAATTTTTAATGTGAACATTGGAGAGCTGGAGCGCCGCAGTGGAATTGGACGCCATGCATTGCGCTACTACGAACAACTCGGGCTTATCGTGGCCCATCGACAGGCCAACAACTATCGTAGCTACAGCGATCAGACCGTTGTTGATCTGGCCTTCATTCAGAGTGCTCAGGGCGTGGGCTTTTCACTCGCCGAGATTGGCGACATTCTTGCAGCCAGGCGGGGTAATATGATCAATTGCGCGCAAGGCGCGGCCTTGGTCGCCAGCAAGATGGCCGAAATCAAGACGAAGATCACCACCTTGCAAGCCACGTATGTTTTTCTGGAAGCAGAGCGTGTGAAGCTTGAAGCCAGTGCCGTAGCCCTCGGACAGACCATTCCTCACCTTGCTGTAAATGGGCATGCCGCAACGCAATAGTACCCGGCTTAACCGTTTAACGTGGCCCCTCCCCCTGGCGGCTGGCCGATTACTGCCGATGCGTAATGGCTGTTAAGGGTCGAAGCTGTCCCTCACGAGCGGCCGCTTTCGACCCATTGCGGACTTTCGCCATGACATCGTCTGCGCCTATGAGATCGAGCGCCGCCCGCGCGGGGCATCGCGGATAAATCCGCTCCTACGTTTGTTTTTGGCCAATTATGTCGGAGGGGTGCGCGCGACCGCCTTGGTGCATGACGCAATATCGAGTCGTACAAACAAGGGTTCGCGCGCGTCTGTCACTGACGTTACTGGCCTGAAGCAAACGTAGGAGCGGATTTATCCGCGATGCCCCGCGCGGGCGGCGCTCGATCTCACAGGCGCTGAAGATTTCAAGGCGAACACATCCGAACACCGCACTAACCCCAGGGCATACAGGGACCGCTTCGGGTCGACAGCTGCCGGTCGTAAATGACCGCAAACGCCCCATGGCGGACACCGTGCCAACGCCCTGTAGTCAGTACCGGCCTCATCGCCGGCAAGCCGGCTCCCACAGAGATGTAACCAGTCTCCGGGCCTGTGCAGTACTTGTGGGAGCCGGGCTTGCCGGCGATGGGCCGCGAAGCGGCCCCGGCCTTCGATGTCCGCCATGGGTCAAAAGCGGTCAGTGGTGACCAGGCACTTTCGAACCAAACCCGACAGTAGCTGTAGAGCATAAAGTTGTTATCTTTTTTAAGCGTCTGTCAGATCAAGCGCCCTAAACGTCCCCGACCCCAACGCCATGACTATCTGTATCAGGTCGATATCAGCTATCCCCTTCCTCCTGCCCATGCTCAATCAAACACCGGTCTCAAGAGCGCCTGCGCCTCATAAAGCGGTGCCAGGTAGCGCAGCCGTATCTCATCAACGCTCAACCTCGACGCATGCGTCGTGATCGTCAGCGTTGCCTGCAACCGGCCTGCCCGGTCCAGCAACGGTACGCCAACCACGCGCATGCCAATTTCATATTCCTGGTCAACGATGCAGTAGCCCTGCTCGCTCACCCGTTCGAGCTCTTCCTCCAGCGCCGGCCGGTCGGTCACCGTGTAGGGTGTCAGCGCGCGTAACGGGTTGCGCGCAAAATAGTCATCGCGCTGGGCCTGGCCGAGCGCTGCCAGCCACACCCGCCCGCCGGCGGTGCAGTACATCGGCACCCGCGAACCGGGGCGGATCGACAGCGACGCGATGTGGCTGTAGCGGCTGCGCACCAGGTGGATGATTTCGTCATCGTCGCGGGTGCCCACCGACACATGCTCCTGGGTCTGCCGGGCCACCTGCTCGACGATGGGGCGCAGCATGCGCGGCAACTGCGCGGAATCCACGTACGCCTGGCCGATGCGCAGGGCCTTGGGGGTGAGCCAGTAGTGGCGGTTGTCGGTTTCGGCGAAGCCTTCGTGCACCAGGGTCAGTAGAAAACGCCGTGCGGCGCTGGGCGTGAGGCCGGACTGCCTGGCCGCCTGGGGAACGCTCAGGCGCGGTTGATCGGCGCTGAACAGCTGCATCAGCGCCAGGCCTTTCTGCAAGCCCGCGATCAGGTCACGGGGGTGTATCTCGTGTTTGTCCATGCTTTCAGTCCAGGCTTCCCATTCAAATCCAGGTCACTCAAGCCTGGCCAAAGCGTGTGGGGGCGGGCTCGCCCCGCGAACCAGGGCAACGCCCTGGCCATACACCTCGGTTGCTCCGGCTGGCGTCTTCGCGGGGCAAGCCCGCTGCTACGGGATTATGCCTGACAGAAAAGCCCCATTCTCGCGATTACCGCTACAGCACTGCGATTATCGCAGTAAACCATCGATAAGCGCATTGTTGCGCCCCCACAGCCGAGTCACCCTCTCCTCCACAACAACAGCAAAAAACAGAGGTCATCATGATCAAAGGTTCGACAGAGCTGGTCGCCATCGTCGGCTCGCCCATCGCCCAAGTGAAATCGCCGGAAAACTTCAACACCTGGTTCAGCAACAACGGCCGCAACCTGGCGATGCTGCCCATCGACCTGTACCCCACCGCGCTGGATGCCTTTCTTGGCAGCCTGCGCGGCTGGCGCAACCTGCGCGGTTGCGTGGTCACCGTGCCGTACAAACAGGCGTTCGCCACGCGCCTGGATGGCCTGAGCGAACGTGCTTCGGCGTTGGCCTCAGTCAACGTGGTGCGCCGCGAAAGCGACGGTCGCCTGGTCGGCGACAACGTCGACGGTGCAGGTTTTCTGGGGGCCGCGCGCAAGCATGGCTTTGACCCGGCAGGCAAGCGTGCGCTGGTGATCGGCTGTGGTGGTGTGGGCAGCGCGATTGCCTATGCGCTGGGTGAAGCGGGTGCCGCTCAGGTCACCCTCAGCGACCCTGACGCAGCGCGTGCCGGGGCGCTTGGCGAACTGCTCGGCAAGGCCTTCCCTGCCCTTGCCATCGCGATCGAGTTCGCTGCACTGGAAGGCTTCGACCTGCTGGTAAACGCCTCGCCCGTCGGCATGGGCGGGACCGGCGAGCTGCCACTGCCAGCAGCCATGCTGGCCACGCTGCAGCCGTCCACGCATGTGGCCGATGTCGTCACCTCGCCGGAGATCACGCCGCTTCTGCAGCGTGCGCGCCAGCATGGCTGCTCGATCCAGACCGGGCCGGAAATGGCCTTTGCGCAACTCGGCCACCTCGGCGCCTTCATGGGCGTCACGCCGCTGGAGATCTGACCGCATGCCTTCAATCGAGCACACACAGCATGAGTACGACTTGGTGGTCCTCGGCAGCGGCGCCGGTGGTTTGGCTGCCGCAGCCACGGCCTCCTGCCTTGGCCTGAACGTACTGGTGGTGGAAAAGGCCGACCGCTTTGGCGGCACCTCGGCGATCTCGGGCGGTGCGGCGTGGGTGTATGGCACCGACCAAGCCCGTGCCGCAGGTGCGCAGGATTCACCGCAGGCCATGCGCACCTACCTGAAAACCATCATCGGTGCCGGCTACAACGCCCAACTGGTGGACGCCTTCATCGCCCGCGGGCACCAGGCGCTGCGCTGGCTGGAGCACAACACCGAACTGCGCTACGCCCTGCGCCCGCACTCGCCGGATTATTACCCCGACGAGCCCGGCGCCACGCAGTTCGGCCGTGCGCTGGAAATGGTCGAGTACGACGGGCGTCGCCTCGGCGCGCGGTTCAAGGACTTGAAAATGCCGCCACCGGGCATGCTGCTGTTCGGCGGGATGATGGTCAACCGCGTGGATATCCAGCACTTCCTCAGCCTGCGCCGCTCACCTGGGTCGCTGTGGCATTGCCTGAAACTGATGACGCGCTATGGGCTGGACCGCCTGCACCATCACCGGGGCACACGCCTGACCACCGGCAACGCGCTGATCGCCCGGCTGGCCAGCAGCGCGTTTGCCAAGGGCACCCAGCTGTGGCTGCGCAGCGAAGCACAGGAGCTGATCGTCGAGCACGGTGTGGTTACCGGGGTAATGGTGCTGCGCGAGGGCCGCCGCGAGCGTGTGGTCGCCCGCGGTGGCGTGGTCTGCGCCATGGGCGGCTTCGCGGCGGGCGCCCTGGCGGCGGCCTACCGCCCGGCCCCTGCCGCGCCCCACCTGACCATGTCACCCAGTGGTAACGACGGTGCTGCATTGCGCCTCGGCCAGGCCGTGGATGCCGCCAACGGCGAAGGCCTGGCCGCCAATTTCTTCTGGGCGCCGGTGTCCGAGCGGCGCCATGCCGACGGCGAACGCGAGCGCTTTCCGCACCTGGTCACCGACCGCGCCAAACCCGGGGTGATCGCGATCGACCCTGGCGGGCGCCGCTTCGTCAACGAGTCCAACTCGTATCACCACTTCGTGCAGACCATGTTCGCCAATGGCCTGAGCACGTGTTGGCTGCTTTGCGACGCCGAGGCCATGAACCGCTACGGCCTGGGGTTGGCGCGGCCGAAGCCTGTCGACAACACGGCTCTGATCCAGTCGGGTTACCTGTACCGCGCCGACTCTGCGCAGGCCCTGGCCAACGCCATCGGTGTCGACCCGCAGGCACTGCAGCAGACGCTGGAGCGCTTCAACACTGACGCCCGCAATGGCATCGACCGGCAGTTCGACAAGGGCGGCAACAGCTACAACCGCTACATGGGCGACCCGCAACACACGCCCAACCCTTGCCTGGCGCCGCTGACCAAGGCGCCGTTCTATGCCATTCGCCTGCACACCGGCGACCTCGGTTCGGCGCGCGGCCTGGTGACCGATGCCAACGCCAATGTGCTCAACCATGCCGGCACGCCGATCGCCGGGTTGTATGCCACCGGCAATGACATGAACTCGCTCATGAACGGCACGTACCCAGGCCCCGGCATCACCCTCGGCCCCGCCCTGACTTTCGGCTGGATCGCCGCCAGCCATATCGCAGAACGGCTGCAAGCCCCCACCCCACACATGGAGACCACCGCATGTACTACGAACTGAGAACCTACACCCTCGACCCGCTGAAAATGGCCGACTGGCTGGCCCTGTATCAAAGCCATGCACTGGCCGTGCAGACAGAGCACCTGGGCAACCTGGTGGGCTTCTTCACCAGTGAATTCGGAGAGGTCAACCAGGTGGTCCACCTGTGGGGCTACACCAGCCTTGACCAGCGCGCCGAGCGCCGCGCGGCGATGGCGGCAGACCCACGCTGGGCGGAATTCTCGCGGCGCAACCGTGAGCTGGGCGCCGTGCTGCGGCTGCAATCACGCCTGCTACGCCCCACCGGCTTCTCGCCGCTGCAGTGAAACCTGGACCGGAGCGCCTCATGCAACCTCTTGAGTGTGACGTATTGGTCATCGGCTCCGGCGCCTCTGGCCTGGCCGCGGCGGTCACCGCCGCGCACCACGGCCTGAAGGTGATCGTCGCGGAAAAGGCCGGCCAGTTGGGCGGCACCAGCGCGTGGTCGGGTGGCTGGTTGTGGGTGCCGCGCAACCCGCTGGCGGTCGCCGAAGGCATGCTGGAGCACGGCGACGCACCAGAGCGCTACCTGCGCGCGCAAACCCACGTCGCCGAGCTGTGCCCACGCCAGCGCGCGTTTCTGCGCCATGGCCCGGAAATGGTGGCGTTCTTTCAGCAGCACACCGCCGTGCAGTTTCAGGCGGGCAGCAAACTGCCCGACATGCGCGAGGGCGATGGCAGCGCACGGGGTGGGCGAGCGCTGTGTGCGCTGCCGTTCGACGGGCGCCGGCTAGGGCCCTGGATACACAAGCTGCGGCCACCGCTGGACATCGTCAGCCTGGGCGGCATGGGCATCGCCGGGGGTGCGGACATGGCCGCTTTCTTCAACGCCAGCCGCTCGCCAAGCGCGGCCTGGCATGTGGGCAAGCGCCTGCTGCGCCACGGCCGCGACCTGCTGCTGCATCGGCGCGGGTTGCAGCTGGTCAATGGCAATGCGCTGGTGGCGCGCCTGCTACGCAGCGCGCTGGACCTGGGCGTGACGCTGCTCACCGACAAACCCGCCGTGCGCTTGCTGGGCGAGGGGCGCATCAAGGGTGCGCAGTTTGGCGATGGCCAGCAGGTCCATGCGCGGCGTGGCGTGGTGCTGGCCTGCGGTGGCTTCGCCCATGATCGTCAGCGTATCGCCCAATGGATGCCGCACGCGCCGCAGGGTGCCGGCCATTACTCTGCGGCCCCACCGGAAAACACCGGCGACGGCCTGCGCCTGGGTGAGCAGGCAGGCGCGCAGGTCGGCACGGTACTGGCACATGCGGGCGCCTGGGCACCGGTTTCACGGGTGCTGCGTGGCGATGGCAGCGTGGGGCATTTCCCACACCTGATCGACCGCGCCAAACCCGGTTTCATCGCCGTGCGCCGTGACGGTCGGCGCTTCGTCAACGAAGCCGACTGCTACCACGACTTCATGAATGCGCTGTTCGCCGCCACACCCGAGGGTGAGCCAGCGCAGGCCTGGCTGATCTGCGATCACGCTGCGCAACGGCGTTACGGCATCGGCTGGGCCAAGCCCTTCCCCTTCCCTACCTGGTTTTACCAACGCCGTGGCTACCTGTTCAGCGGTAAAGACCTGGGGCAACTGGCAGCGCGTTGTGGCATCGATGCCCAGCAGCTCGAGCGCACCGTGGCGGCTTTCAACCAGCATGCGGCGCTGGGCGAGGACCCGGCTTTTCAGCGAGGCGCCTCGGCCTACAACCAGGCGCAAGGTGAGCCGAAGCACGCGCCCAACCCTGCGTTGCGGCCACTGCTGCGCGGGCCGTTCCATGCAGTGCAGCTGCTGCCGGGCAGCCTCGGGACGTTTGCCGGGCTGGCCACCGATGCGTCGGCGCAGGTGCTGGGTGAAACGGGCCAGCCGATACCCGGGTTGTTTGCGGTGGGCAACGACATGCACAGCATCATGGGCGGGCATTATCCCAGTGGCGGGATCACGCTTGGGCCGGGCATGACGTTCGGGTATCTGGCGGGCTTGAGGTTGTGTGGGCTGCATTGACCTGCCTGGCTGCAAGGTCGGCACATGCGCCTGCCGACTTTGGCTTACGCCTTGCCGATCTCGGGCACCAGCATCCACTCCGCGCTGTCGTTCCACACATCCATGCGCACGATCTTGCCCGCCTTCACTTCGAACCGATCAAGGTACCGGTTGCCTGAAAAACTACGGCCATCCGGCCATTGGCCATAGAGCGTACCGTTGGAATACACCACCGTATGGTCATCGCGTTCGCACCAATCGAATTGCCCCAGCTGCTTTTTCACCCAGGTATAACGCGCGCCGTTGAAGGCGGTGATGTCGGTCGGCGTGGGCATCGCCCGGCCGCCGGTGAAGGTAATGCGCACGTCGTCGCTCATGAACGTGGCGGCGCGCACCGGGTCGGGTGCCATGGAAGCGGCGAGGAAGTCGCGGACGAGCTGTACGGCGCTGTTGCTGTCGGTCATTTCAAGTCTCCGAGGTTGTCCAGAATGGGGCGTCTGCCCCCAGCGATGCCTTGATCCAGTGCACACAGGGGGCGCTGAACCGAGTGGCGCAAGCCCCAAACCACGGGGTGTCCAGAGTATTTTCCAGATGGCACCTGTTTTGCTAGCACATTTTTATAAATTGCTAGCAATCAGGAGTTCACGCCATGTTCACCCGTTCCTTGCTGCGTCGCTGGTTGCCCTGTGCAGCCCTTTCCCTGGCCTGCTGCACAGGCTTCGTACAAGCCGCCGAGCCGATCAAAGTGGGCCTGGTCGCCGCGCTCTCGGGGCAGTCCGCCAAGTCTGGCGAGGCCCTCACCCGCGGCCTGACCCTGGCCATCGATGAGATCAACGCCAAGGGCGGGCTGCTTGGCCGGCCCGTGGAGCTGGTGCGCCGCGACGACGAAAGCAACCCGGCCAAAGGCATGCTCGCGGCGCGCGAGCTGATCCAGCGGGAGAAAGTCAGCGTGCTGTTCGGCGGCCTCGATACCCCGGTCTCGCTGGCCATCGTGCCGCTGGCCAACCAGCTGAAAACGCCGTTCATGGGCATTTGGGCGGCCGGCACCAAGATCACCGAGAACGGCGCGAAAGATAACTACGTGTTCCGCGTCTCGGCAGTGGATGAACAGGTCGACGAGGCGCTGGTTGCCTATGGCCTGCGCCAAGGCATGAAGCAGCCGGGGCTGATCCTGGCCAACAACCCTTGGGGTGAATCGAACCTGGCAGGGCTTCACGCCGCCCTGGCCCGCCGCAACATGGCCCAAGCGCCGGCCGAGCGCTTTGAAGACAGCGACCTGGACATGGTGCCGCAGCTCACCCGCCTGAAAAACGCGGGCGTCGACACGCTGCTGCTGGTCGGCAACGTCGGGCCTTCGGCGCAGGTGGTCAAGTCCCTGGAGCAGATGGGCTGGAACGTACCGGTGGTGTCGCACTGGGGCCCGGCCGGTGGGCGCTTTGGCGAGCTGGCGGGGCCTGGTGCCGGCCGCGTGCACTTCGTCCAGACCTTCGTGTTCAGCGCGCACAACAGCGCCCGCGGCGATGCCTTGCTGGCTGCCCTCAAACAGCGTTACCCGCAGGTCAAGACATTGGCCGACGTGACCCCAGCCGTGGGCATCGCCAACGCCTACGACGCCATGCACCTGGTGGGCCTGGCGATCGACAAGGCCCAGGACACCCAGGGCGTGAAGGTGCGCGACGGCTTCTACGCCATCAGCGAATACCCCGGGCTGATCAAGCACTACCAGCAGCCCTTCACCGCTGACCGCCACGATGCGCTGGGCCCTGACGACTATGTTTTCAGCCGCTTCGATGGCGACACCATCGTGCCCGTGACGCCCTGAGCAGAGGCCTTCGAGATGATTACTACCGCACTGGTCAGCGGCCTGGGCCTGGGCAGCATGTACGCGCTGCTGGCCCTGGGCTTTCACCTCACCTACGCCGTGTCGCGCACGGTCAACTTTGCCCAGGGCAGCGCGATGATGGTTGGCGCCGTACTCGGCTACAGCTTGGCGGTGACCTGGGGCTGGCCGCTGTGGCTGGCACTGCCGACCACCCTGGTGCTGTGCGCGGTGCTGGGGCTGGCGATCGAGCGCTTCCTGGTCCGGCCCTTCCACGCTCGCGGTTCGGACGCCTGGTTGATGGCGACAGTGGCGGGCGGGTTATTGCTGGACAACCTGGCGATGTTCACTTTCGGCAAGGAACCACGGCAGTTCGGCAGCGCCCTGGCCAGCCTGCGCCTGGACCTGGGCGACAGCAGCCTGAATGCCGTGCAGCTGGCAATCCCGCTGGCCGGTGCCGGGGTGGCGGCAACGCTGTTCTGGGTGCGCCGGCGCACGCAACTGGGCCTGCGCCTTGAAGCCTGCGTGCAGAACCCGAGGGCGGCACGGTTGATGGGCATCGAAGTAAACCGGGTGGTGGCAGCGGCGTTCGCCCTGTCCACGGTGTTCGCCGCGTTGGCCGGCTTGCTGATCGCGCCGCTCTACAGCGTGCATGCCGACATGGGCACGTTGTTCGGCCTGAAGGCATTCGCCGTGGCCATCCTCGGCGGTATCGCCAGTGCCGGCGGGGTGTTTGCCGCCGGCTTGCTGTTTGGCCTGCTCGAAGCGCTGGTCACGCTGTATTTCGGCTCTGCGTTCACCCAGTTGCTGTGCTTTGCACTGGTGATCGTGGTGCTCGCGGCACGTCCTGACGGCCTGTTCGGCCGCAAACTCTGGGTGAAGGTATGACCATGCGCGAACGACTCGCCCCCCTTGGCCTGGCCCTGTTCGGGGTCGCCAGCCTTGGCCTGGCATTGGGCCTGGACAGCTACTGGCTGTTGATCCTGACCTTGTACGCACTGGCGGTCACCGTCGGCGTGGGCCTGAATATCCTGATCGGCTTGTCCGGGCAGATGTCCTTCGGCCACATCGCCTTCTATGCCATCGGCGCCTACCTGTCGGCGCTGCTGACGCTTGCCGGCCTGCCCCTGGCAGCTGCATTGCCCTTGGCCGGCCTTGGCTGTGCGCTGCTCGGCGGTTTGTTGGCGATCCCGGCGCTGCGGGTCAGCGGGCCGTACCTGGCGATGATCACCATTGCCTTTGCCCTGGTCGTGCACAACGGCTTGATCGAGTGGCGCAGCGTGACCGGTGGGGCCAATGGCCTTATGGGCATCCCGCTGCCGCAGGTGGGTACGCTGGACCCAGCGTTGCCGCTGGCGCTGGGCGCCGTGCTGCTGATGCTCGCGGCGCTGCTGTTCTACTGGAGCCTGCAGGGCAGCGGCTGGGGCCTGGCAATGCGGGCGGTGAAGGCTTCGGAAATTGCTGCGCGCTCGCTTGGCGTCAACCCGGTGCAGACACGCACCTTGGCCTTTGCACTTTCGGCAGGCCTGGCGGGCGCGGCGGGTGCGCTGGTGGCCCCGGTCCTGATGTTCATCAACCCGGCGGCGTTTCCATTCTCGCAGTCGATCCTGTTCGTCCTGGCGGTGATCGTCGGCGGCGCCGGCATGCTGTTCGGGCCAGTGCTCGGCGCGCTGGTGATCGTGCTGCTGCCGGAGTTGCTGGCGGATTTTGCCGAGTATCGGCTGCTGGCGTTTTCGGTGTTGCTGCTGGCGGTGCTGTGGGCGGCGCCGCGCGGTGTGCTGGGCAGCCTTGGGCGGCGCTTCTGGCGGCCGCGGCACGAGCCGGTCATGGAGCAGCCCGATAACAGCGTGCTGCAGGGGTTCTTTGCCGGTGGCGCGCAGAACGGGCTGAGCGTCGAGGGCATCGGCATCCGCTTTGGCGGCGTGCAAGCCGCGCAGCAGGTCAGCCTGCAGGCCTTGCCTGGCAGCATCACCAGCCTGATCGGGCCCAACGGTGCGGGCAAATCCACCGTGCTCAACCTGATCAGTGGTTTCTACCGCACCGACAGCGGCTCCATCCAGCTGGGCCGCGAACTGGCCGGGCAACCCGCCTGGCGCATTGCCCGCGCCGGCATCGCCCGCACCTACCAGACCACCCAACTGTTCGGCGAACTGAGCGTGCTGGAAAACCTGCTGGTGGCCTTCCAGCAAGGCGCCATCGAACGGCCGTGGCCGCGTCAGCAGGCCAGCCGCAAGGCCTTGGCGACCCAGTTGCTGGCGCTGGTCGGCTACCGTGGCAACCTGCACGTCGCGGCCGATGACCTGCCGCACGTCGACCGCCGCCTGGTCGAGATCGCCCGGGCGCTGGCCAGCCGGCCGCAGGTGCTGCTGCTGGACGAGCCTGCCGCCGGCCTCGGCCGCCAGGACACCGACCACCTGGCCACCCTGCTGCAACGCCTGGCTGCATTCAACCTGGCGATCATCCTGGTCGAGCACGACATGCCGCTGGTGATGGCCGTGTCGCAACGGCTGCTGGTACTCGACGCTGGCAAGCCGATTGCCTGGGGCACGCCTGAGCAGGTGCGCTGCAACCCACGGGTGATCGCGGCCTACCTGGGCGGCACCGAGTACCAGGCGCAGCCGCGCGCGCAGGCCTGGGCCGGTTCGCGCGATGCCGTGCTGCACGTGCGCGACCTGTGCATCGACTATGGCGCCGCGCCCGTGGTCGAAGGGGTCGACCTGGTGGTCAACCCCGGTGAGCTGATCGCCATCCTGGGTGCCAACGGTGCCGGCAAGTCAAGCATCCTGCAGGCCCTCGCCGGCCTGCACCGGCCACGCGGCGGCAGCATCGTGCTGGACAACCACAGCATCGAAAGCCTCGATGCCAGTCAAATTGCCCGCCTTGGCCTGGCCCTGGTGCCCGAAGGCCGGCAATTGTTCGGTCAGCTGAGCGTGCGTGAAAACCTGCTGCTGGGGGCCAATGTGCGCCAGGACAGCGTCGATGCCGATGCCGAAATTGCCGCCATCCTCACCCGCTTCCCGCGCCTGCGCGAGCGCATCGACAGCCCCGCTGGGCTGCTGTCGGGCGGTGAACAGCAGATGGTCGCGATTGGCCGCGGGCTGATGGCCAAGCCGCGCATCCTGCTACTGGACGAACCGTCCCTGGGCCTGTCCCCGGCAATGATCGGCGAACTGTACGACGCCCTCGCCGCCCTGCGCGACGAAGGCGTCACCCTGCTGCTGGTCGACCAGATGGCCAATCTGGCGCTGCAGGTGGCCGACCGCGCCTACGTGCTGGAAACCGGCCGCATCGTCAAACAGGGCAGCGCCGAGCAATTGCGCGGCGACCCGCAACTGGAAGCCGCCTACCTGGGCGCAGGAGCTGCCGCATGAGCCGACTGGAATTGATCAACGTCCGCCTGGGTGCTGGCCCGGCGCTAAGCCAGCTGCTGATCGAAGATGGCCGTTTCGTCTCGCACCTGAGCCGGCCAGCCCCAAAGCTCGACCTGGGTGGCCGGCTGGTGCTGCCGGGCCTGATCGAGACCCACATCCACCTCGACAAGGCCTGCATCCTCTCGCGCTGCCAGCTACGTGAAGGCACCCTGGCCGAAGCCATCGCCCAAACCCGCCTGGCCAAGGCGGACTTCACCGAGGCCGACGTCTATGCACGCGGCGCTGCGGTGCTGGAGCAGGCCATCGTCCAGGGCACCACGCACATGCGCACGCATGTCGAGATCGACCCCGGCATCGGCTTGACCGGCCTGCGTGCAATCCGCCGCCTGCAAGCCGACTATGCCTGGGCCGTAACCCTGCAGATCTGCGTATTCCCGCAAGAAGGCATGCTCGACAACCCTGGCACCGAGGCCCTGCTGTGCCAGGCCCTGGACGAGGGTGCCGAGGTACTCGGCGGCTGCCCCTACACCGACGCCGACCCGCACGCCCAGATCCGCCGCCTGTTCGAATTGGCGGTGGCCTACGACCGCGACCTGGACCTGCACCTGGACTTTGACCTGGAGGTCGCTGGCATGACCCTAGGTGAGGTGATCCGCTGCACCCACCAGCATGGCTGGCAAGGCCGGGTTACCGTGGGGCATGTGACCAAGCTCTCGGCGCTACCGCAGCCCGAATTGATCAGTATGGCCCGCGCCCTGGCTGAAGCCGGCGTACAGGTGACCTGCCTGCCCGCGACCGACCTGTTTCTGACTGGCCGTGACCGCTTCCACAACAAGCCCAGGGGCGTGGCGCCACTGGCACAGTTGCATGCCTGCGGGGTGACCTGCTCGTTGTCGAGCAACAATATCGGCAACCCTTTCACGCCCTATGGGGATGCATCGCTGGTGCGCCAGGCCAACCTGTACGCCAACGTCGCCCAACTGGGCACACCGCAGGAGCTGCTGCTGTGCCTGGGCTGGATTTCGCGGCAGTCGGCGCGCCTGCTACGCCTTGCCGACTATGGCCTTGAGCCTGGCTGCAGGGCCGACTTCGTGGTGTTCGACGCCCCCTCGCCTGCCGAAGTGATTGGGCGCATCGCCGCGCCGCTGATGGGCTTCAAACAGGGTCGGCAGACTTTCAGCCGCCCACCGGCAGAGCTGTTCCCCAAGCAGCTCACAGCCCAGACAGTGCCTGACGCAGGTTGACCTCAGGCGCGTCCACCTCTTCGAGGGCCAACTGGCCCTCGAGCTCGTCCAGGTGCTCGATCATTTCGGCCACGGCGGCCTGCGTGTCACCGGCGCGCAGCGCCTCGATGATCGCCTGGTGCTCATCCGAGGCGCAGGGCGGGCTGTCGCCACGCTGGTAGAGGGCGACGATCAGCGAGCTGCGCACCATCAGGTTGCCGAGGATCTGGGCCAGCACCTGGTTGCCGCACACGTCCCCCAGCAACAGGTGGAATGCGCTCAACTCACGGACGATGGCGCGCCGGTCAGTGCTGGCGGTCGCGGTGCGTTCGTTGTGCATGTGCTGCTCGATGCGCGCCTGCTGCTCGGCGATATGCGCCGGGGTGATGGCCTCGACGATGGCCCGCTCCACCGCGCGGCGGGCGGCGAAGATTTCCCGCGCTTCGCGGGCGCTGGGTTGGGCCACCGTCGCACCACGGTTGGGCTCGATGTCGACGATACGCTGCATGGCCAGGCGCTGCAGCGCAGCCTGCACATGGTTGCGGTTGGCCTGCAAGGTCTCGACGATCTGCGCCTCGACCAGCCGCACGCCGGGGCGCAGCCGGTGCTGGGCGATGGCATTGGCGAGCATCTCGGCGATGCGCTGGACTTCCTGTTGCTTGCTGCTGACCACCTTGCCTTTCATCCAGACCTCAAAACCTGCAAACGCATTCGGCCGGCATTATCCGCCGGCCCATGCGCCGCGGCAATCGTGCGCTTCAGGCCTGCTGGCCGAGGGCACAGCCCTGGCTGCGAGGGTCGTAGGCGGCGCTGCGGTTGCCGTCAGCATCGATGGCGATCACCCCGGCCAGGCCCATCAACGGGCTGAGCGCGGGCGTGGTTTCAAGGGCATGGCCACGTTCTGCCAACCCTTCCAGCACCGATGCGCCGACATCGGCTTCCAGCTTGAGGTTGTCGGTGCTGTCGAAGAAGCTACGGCCCAGCAAAAAGCGCGGTGCCCGCAATGCCGCTTCGGCGCACTGCTGGTAGTCGATCAGTTGGGTGGCAAGCACCATCTGCGTCTGCGGCTGGCCATCGCCACCCTGGGTGCCGAAGAACCAGCGCCGCCCATCGTCGGCCAGGTACGCCGAAGGGTTGAGCGTATGCGCCGGCCGCTTGCCAGGTGCCCAGGCATTGCAGTGCCCCGGCTGCGGATTGAAGCCTGCCGCGCGGTTGTGCCAGAGGATGCCGGTGTCGCCGAGGATGCAGCCGGAGCCAAAGTCGTGGAACAGGCTCTGGATCAGGCAGGCGCTGCGCCCTGCGCGGTCAGTGGCGGCCATCCACACGGTGTCGGCGGGTTGTCCGGGTTCGGCCCAGGGGGTCGCCTGCTGCTGATCGAGCATGGCGGCAGGCTGGGCAAGGGCGTTTTCGAAGGCCCAACCACTGGCGAGCGGGTCGTGCAGTTGCTGGTTGCGTTGCAGCAGGCCCTGCTTGATGGCCTCGACCAGCAGGTGGTAATAGCGCGGTGAGCCGTTTGCACCCAGGTCCAGGGCTTGCAGGGCCGCCATGGCGCGCAATGTGTAAAGCCCCTGGGTGGGCGGCGCGACGTTGTACAGCCGGCCATTGCGGTAACGCACCGAGATCGGCGCTGCCAGGTGGGCGTTTGTGGCGCGCAGGTCATCGACGGTCAGGCCGCAGCCCAGGGCATCGAACGCCACGCCAAAGGCCTCAGCCAGTTCGCCGTGGTAGAAGTCCCCCGGCCCGCGCCGTGCCAGTTGCTCCAGGCTGTTGGCCAGGGCGGGTTGGCGCAAGCGGCCACCCGCGCGCGTGCACAAGGGCTGCAGGCTGGGCAGGGTTTCGATGAGGCTGGCGCGGTGTGCCTGCCAGAACAGCTGCGAAGGCGACACCTCCACGCCATCACGGGCCAATACCGCGGCACCGCTGAGCAGGTCGGCCCAGCTCAACCGCGAGCCCCACTGCTCACTGAGCACCTTGGCCCTCCCCCAACTGGCCATGGCCCCGGCCGTGGTCGCCACCGAGGCGGGGCCGCGCAGGCTGATCGCACCCGCTTCCGGCAGGCGCCTGCCCGCCTGGCCGATCCCGATGATGGTGCGTACCTGGTCGTCGTGGACCAACCACAGTGCATCGCCGCCAAGGCCGGTCATGTGCGGGTAGACCGCCGCCAGCACCGCACTGGCAGCGAGCATCGCGTCGATGGCGGTACCGCCGCCGTCCAACACTTCAAGGCCTGCCGCGCTTGCCAAGGGGTGTGGGGTGCACAGCACGCCGCCGCGGGAATGGGCAGTCAGAGGGTTGTTCATTGCTAGCTCCTTCAGGGATATTGCTAGCAATCAGCAAGGATCGTTCCCGGTGGTGGCGACGCAGGTAATTACCGTGGGATGTAGGCGCGGGCTTGCCGGCGATGGGCTGCAAGCTGCCCTTTAACTGCTGCTATGCGCTGGGTTGGGCGCTTTGCAGGGGTGATAGGGGGCTGCTGCGCAGCCCATCGCCGGCAAGCCAGCTCCTACACGGCGCACGTCTTGAGGGCGATGGGCCGCAAGTTATTCAAACCAGCGCCAGTACAGCTCTGGCCTTCTCCAGCGCCATCCGCGCCCGCTGTTCGCCACTTACCCCCTGCTCCAGCAGCTGTCGGGTGGGTATCTCCAGGCTCAAGGGCACGGTCACCGGCAACTGGCGCAACAGCCCAATCAGGTCGGCATCCCCCTCCCCCGGGAAACGCCGCTCGTTGCGGGCCTGGCGCAGGATTTCATCCATATCGGCAGGCACCGGGCCGGCAACGTCACACAGCTGCGCGTAGCGCATGCGCTGCGGCGCCAGCCGCGCCAAGTCGTCCAGCGACGATTGCGAGCGGTTGAAATGGAAGGCGTCCACCAGCACACATCCATTCGGGCGGCCTGCGTTGCCCACGACGCGCATGGCCTGGTGCAAGTCAGGCACATCCGTCCAGGGCATGAACTCCAGATGCGGGTGAATGCCGTAGTCAGCCGCCAGGTCGCACAGTTCGGCGAAGCGCTCGGTGAGGCGTGCTTCGCTGGGGTCGTTACCCGCTACCAGCAGTTCAGTGCCCCCCAGTTCAGCGCCCACTGCCAGGATCGGTTCGAAATCGGCAACGCGGGTGTCGGGCTTCAGGCGCAGGATTTCCAGGTCGAGCACCTTGATGCCGGTGTCACGCAGCCGCGCCTGAGTCTGCCGGCGCAGCTCGGGGTCGGTCGCCAGCGGGAAGTGCTGTTCTTCGAGGGTGGCCGGGACCAGGCGCAGGCCCACGTGGCTATAGCCGGCGCGGGCGGCCGCTTCGATCATCGCGGGTGGGGACAGCTCGAGTACCGTCAAGGCGGCCAGGGAAAAGATACGGTCGGTCATGGTTGTTTCCTGAGGAAGGGTCGGGTTTACGCGTCAGGCAATGGGTTCGGGGGCGCAAGCACGGCCGCTGGCGGCGGCCTGGCGGATCGCCTCGATCAGCGCCAGGGTGCGGCCAGCGTCGGCGGCATCGGTGAGCGGCGCCTCTTCACCCCGGGCGACACGCACGAAGTGCTGCAACTGCAGGGTCAACGCCGCGCCGGCCGGGATGCCCGCCTCGCCCTGCAGCAGCGGCGTGTGCCACCCCGAGTTGGCCTCGGCGTATTGCCAGTGCTTGAGCTGCGGAATGCTCAGCGCGCCCCGGGTGCCGGCCAGCAGGTAGCAGGGCTGGTCTGCCTGGCGCGGATAGATCGGGCTTTCACCCGAGCTCAGCTCCCAGCTCCACGGCGCCGCCACCGCATCGGAGCCGGTCAGGCTGCCCAGTGCGCCGTTGGCGAATTCCAGCAGCACAGCCGCACTGTCCTCGTTGGCGAAACCGCGCACGTCGTTACGGGTGAACGCTTGCACCCGCACTACCTCGCCACACAGGTAGCGCAGCAAGTCCAGGTCGTGGATCAGGTTGGTCAGCAAAAACCCTGCGCCCGGCTCGCGGCGCCAGGGGGTATCGAAATAGCTGTCGGGTTTTTGCAGCTGCCACAGCGCAGTGACGTTGATCAGCCGGCCCAGGGCGCCATCGGCGATCATCCCGCGAGCGCTGGCGATCAGCGGGTTGTGCCGGCGGTGATGGCCGACCAGCACCGGCACGCCACGGCGCCGCGATGCCTCGACCAGCGCGCGGACTTCATCCAGCTGCACCCCGACCGGCTTTTCCACCAGCACCGGCACACCGGCCTCGACGCAGTCCAGCGCCGTGGCCACATGCAGGTTGTTCGGGTTGGCGACGATTACCGCCTCGGGGCGAACCTGCGCCAGCATCTGCCGGTGGTCTGGGTAATACGGCACGCCGCATTCACTGGCAAAGGCTTCGGCTTGCGGGCCAGGGTCGGCAACCGCGCACAACTGCGCCTCCGGGACCAGGCAGAGGTGCTGATAATGCTGGCGGCCCATGATGCCGGCGCCAACCAGGGCAATACGAAGGGGTGCGTTCAACGGGCAGTCCTCTTGTCTTTGTTGTTTTTAGCTATTTCGGAACTGTGTTCCACATTCAGCCATCGACAATTTAGAACTGCGGTCCGCTTTGCACTAGGACATTGAGCACAGAGTGTGCGGTTATCGACCGCTAATTTCAGGCGAACAGTTCGCTTGCCTGGCTGGCAGCCGACAGCTCTTGCGCTGCGGCCAACAACAGCGGCGCCAGGTCTGGCAGGCGCGCCGGCGAAAGGCGTGCGCTGGGGCCGGCGATGCTCAGCACGCCGATCACGTCACTACCTTGCGGCCTGCGCACCACGGCGGCCAAGGCCGAGGTACCGACTGCCGAGGTTTGCTCGACCCAGGCATAACCGCGCTCACGGGCGCTGGATAGGTAGGCCAGGAGGTCTTCAGGGGAGCGCGGGGCGTTCGGGCCAAACTGTTCCGGGTCGGCGATGCCCTGGCGCAAGACCCTCTGCAGCGCCTCGTCATCACTCAGGCTGGCCAGCCAGGCATGGCCGGAGGCGGTGTAGAACAGCGGTGCATCGCGGCCCATGTCGGGGTCGTAACGCAGGCCAGAACGGGCGCCCTGCGATTTGGCGATCCAGGTTTGCCGGCCACCGTCGATCACGCCAAGGCGCACCAGCTCGCCACTGTCCTGGGCCAGCCGGTCGAGGATCGGCTGGATGATGTCGGCACCGCTGCTGGACAGGTAGCGAAAGCCCAGCGCCACCAGTTTGGCGGACAACTGATAACGGCTGGTGTCGCGGTTCTGGCGCACGTAACCCAGCCGGACCAGCTCGGTGAGCATGCGATGGGCCGCGCTCTTGGGTATCTCCAGGCGCTCGGCCAGTGTTTGCAGCCCAAGCCCTTGGGGCTCGGCGGCAAGGCTCTCTACAAGACTGAAGGCGCGTTCGATCTGACTACCGGCCATGGTTAGGACCCTGAATTCTGCGGATTGTGGAAGATGATTCCATATCGTCGTGGGTGATCGCAGCCGGGCCGCGTGGAAGTGTCCGGTTATCGACCAGTACTTGGCGGCGCGGCTTGCATCGCGACCGGGCAACCACGAAGAATATGGAACCTTGTTCCAATAATAATACTGGAGACGCCACGATGCCCACCGACAGCTTGCAAGCCGAATGCGACGTACTGGTCATAGGCTCCGGCGCCGCCGGGCTGGCCGCCGCAGTGACGGCCGCCTGGCATGGGCTGCGGGTTACCCTGGTGGAAAAAGACCCGGTGTTCGGCGGCGCCACCGCCTGGTCCGGTGGCTGGGCCTGGGTGCCGCGCAACCCGCTGGCGCAGCGGGCCGGCATCGTCGAAGACATCGAGCAACCGCTCACCTACCTGCGCAATGAACTGGGCACACACTTCGACGAAAAACGGGTCAAGGCGTTCCTGGAGGCCTGTCCGCACATGGTCGCGTTTTTCGAGCAGCACACTGCGCTGCAGTTCGTCGATGGCAACGCCATCCCCGACATGCATGGCGATACGCCCGGCGCTGCAACGGGCGGCCATCAGGTCATCGCTGCCCCTTACGATGCGCGAGAACTCGGCGCGCTGTTGCCACGCCTGCGCAAGACCCTGCGCGAAACCTCGTTCATGGGCATGCCGATCATGGCCGGCGCCGACCTGGCCGCCTTCCTCAACATGACCCGCTCGCCGCGCGCTTTGCTGCATGTGTGCAAGCGCTTTGGCCGCCACCTGTACCACCTCGCCCGCCATGGCCGGGCCATGCACCTGGTCAACGGCGTGGCGCTGGTGGCACGCCTGGCCAAGTCCGCCGAAGACCTGGGCGTGAAGCTGGTCGAATCGGCGCCAGCCAAGCGCCTGCTGATGGAAGGCGGCCAGGTGCGCGGCGCCGTCATCGGCACGGCGCAAGGCGATGTGAGCGTCAGGGCCAAGGCCGTGGTGCTGGCTGCCGGTGGTTTCCCCAACGACCCCGCCCGCCGTCGCCAGCTGTTCCCCCGTGACGCCAGCGGCCATGACAACCTGGCCCTGCCGCCACTGTCGTGTTCGGGCGACGGCCTGCGCCTGGGCGAAGCGGCCGGCGGTGTCGTCGCCACCGACCTGAAATCGCCCGTGGCCTGGGCACCGGTGTCCAAGGTGCCGCACCGCGACGGCAGCGTCGGCCACTTCCCGCACATCATCGAGCGCGGCAAGCCCGGCATCATCGGCGTGCTGGCCAGCGGCAAGCGCTTCGTCAACGAGGCGCACGGCTACTACGATTATGTTTCGGCCATGCTCAAGGCAGTACCGGAGGGCGAAGAGGCCTGCTCGTGGCTAATCTGCGACCACCGTTTTCTGCGCCGCTACGGCCTCGGCCACGCCCGCCCGGCCCCGCTGCCGGCCTGGCCACACCTGCGCAGCGGTTACCTGAAGCGTGGGGGCAGCCTGGAACAGCTGGCCAAGGCCTGCGGCATCGACCCTGCCGGCCTGAGCGCCACGGTCGCTGACTACAACCACCATGCACGCCTCGGCCAGGACCCTGCATTCGGCCGCGGCTCGACGCCGTTCAACCGCAAGCAGGGCGACCCACAGCACAAGGGCCCCAACCCCTGCGTCGCGCCGATCGAGCACGGGCCGTTCTATGCGGTGAAGGTACAGCCCGGCTGCTTCGGCACCTTCGCCGGCCTGCGCACCGACGGCCATGCGCGCGTGCTCGACAGCCACGGCCAGCCCATCGCCGGCCTGTATGCAGCAGGCACCGACATGGCCAGCGTGTTCGGCGGCTGGTACCCGTCCGGGGGGATCAACCTGGGCCCGGCGCTGACCTTCGGCTACGTGGCCGGCCGGCACATCGCCGGCCACCGGGCCGATGAAGCAGCGAGCCCTCAGCAGAACAAGGTGGCCATCTAACGCGGGATCAGCGGGCGGTACCGGCCGGACGGCGCCGTGGCAACTGCGGTTTACCCACCCGTGGGAGGGCGGGCTTGCGCGTCAGCCACCTGCGCGGACGGCCTTGCAGTGGGCCTGGCGCCCACTGCGCCAGGCCCATCCAGCGCAATCCGCCGGGCCCGGCCGACGCCCCAGGCCATGGCGCGCGTCATCGACTCGCCGGGCCTGGAGTCGAACACCTCTTCGTGCAACGCCATGCCGCCCGCCGCATAGACGCCAATGAACATTTGCGTGTTGCCCGTGCGCGACAGCCTCACCTGCACGTCGATGAACGTGCCGTCGCTCAATGTTTCGTCGTGAGTCCGATGATGAAGCATCGGGTCAGCCCAGGCCCAGAACAGATCACCGCGAATCCGCATGCCGCCCTCCTACGACTTTAGTCTTATACCGTAGGTTAAAAAGCTAGCCGACGGCGGTAGGGCTGCAACCCTGCAGGTTGAAAAAGCGAACTGAATCAGACAACTGGCAAGGGGCTATCAATCAGTGCCAGCCAGGCAGCTGCAGCCCCGTCACCGGGTCGTGTTCAGGCACCGCCACCTCGGCGATTCGTGCCAGCGCCTGGCTGTGCAGGCGTGAGTCGGGCCGCTGGATGGCGTAATGTTCCTGCCCGTGCGGGTAGGCGCCAACAACCAGAAAATCACGGCTGTGCTCCACGCACCGGTGGCCAGTGCCTGCCGGCAATACCAGCACGTCGCCCGCCTTGACCGTCAGCGTCTGACCCGCCTCGCCGCCCAAGGTCACCCTGGCCTGCCCGCGGGCGATGCCAAGGGCTTCATGGGCGTTGGGGTGGAAGTGGTGATAGTCGAAAATCCCGTCGCGCCACAGTGGCGTCCAGCGATGTTCAGCGAACATCGCCTCGAACAGCGCGGCCTTGTCGGCTGCAGGGTCGAACGTCAGCCGGTACAGCAACACCGGCAGTCGGCTGTTCGGCGTTGCTCCGTCGTCATCAAAGCGCAGGCTTTGCGCAAGTGTTTTTGAAAGGTCGGTCGCGTCGTCGCCAGGCATGATCAGCCCCTGAAAGTGAGTGATTCCCCTGTGAACCGTGTGCGATTGAAGAGGTTCCTGCCGGCCGACCAAGGCGCGAGTGGCGGCTATCGAGGTCAGCGTCGAGCACGTGTGAAGCGCCAGGGCATCTGTCGCATTTTGTAACTTCCAGCCGGATGATTTTACATGGACATCACCCACGAGCCTCTTTAGCCTACCGCCTCCGTTGAATTGGGGGGCCCCGTGTGATGCAGCAACCAGGTAATCGAAAGCGTGCCCTGTGGGGCCTCCTCCTGCTTGCCGCAAGCACCTTTGCCAACGCTGACGATGCCCCCCAGAACGCACCGACGCTGGTGTACTCCTGGCCGGTCAATGCAGGCCCGCTGGACCCGCGTGGCTACGCGCCCAACCAGATGTACGCCCAGGCGATGGTGTATGAGCCGCTTGTACGCTACAGCGCATCCGGCACCATCGAGCCCTGGCTGGCGACGGCCTGGCAGGTGTCCGACGATGGCAAGGTCTACACCTTCACCCTGCGCGACGGGGTGCGTTTCAGTGACGGCACAGCGTTCGATGCAGCGGCCGCCAAAGCCAACCTGGACGCCGTCCTGGCCAACAGCCAGCGCCACCGCTGGATGGAACTGGTCACCACCCTCGACCACGTCGAGGCCCCCGACCGGCTCACCTTGCGCCTGGTGCTCAAACACCCCTACTACCCGACCCTGATGGAGCTTGCGCAGGTGCGCCCGCTGCGGTTCGGGTCGCCGCAGGCCAAGCCGGGTGAACCTGCCGGTACCGGGCCGTGGATGCGTATCGACTCACGCCTGGGCGAATACGACCGCTTTGCCCGCAACCCTCTGTACTGGGGCCCGACACCGGCCTACGGCGAGGTGCTGGTCAAGGTCATCCCCGACCCCAACAGCCGCGCCCTGGCCCTGCAAACCGGGGAACTGCAGCTGATTCAGGGCGCAGCAGGCGAGATCACCGCCAGCACCTTCGTGCGCCTGCGCGACCAAGGTTTCGCCACCGCGCTCTCGGCGCCGCTGGCTACCCGCAGTGTGGCCATGAACACCGGCCGTGGCGCCACCCGCGACCTTGCGGTGCGCCAGGCGATCAACCAGGCGGTGAACAAGCAGGCGATCATCGACAAGATCCTCTATGGCCTGGAGCCCCGCGCCGATACGCTGTTCGCCCCCAACATGCCCTATGCCGACCTGGGCCTTGAGCCCTACGCCTACGACCCGGCCCTCGCCGCCCGCCAACTCGACGCCGCCGGCTGGCGCCTGGCGCCGGGCAATACGGTGCGCAGCAAGGGTGGCGAGCCGCTGTCGATCGAGCTGGTGTTCCTCGGCACCAGCGCCCTGCAGAAGAGCCTGGCCGAGGTGCTGCAAGGCGAGCTGGCCAAGGCCGGCATGCACATCGAGCTGCGCGCCGTGGAAGAAGGTGCGCTGGTGCGCCGCCAGCGTGACGGCGACTTCGGCATGATCTTCGCCGACACCTGGGGCGCGCCCTACGACCCGCACTCCTTCGTCAGCTCCATGCGCTATGCCGGGCATGCCGACTACATGGCGCAACGTGGCCTGCCGATCAAGGACCAACTCGACCAGCGCATCGGCCAGGTGCTGGCCAGCACCGACGAGCAGCAACGCGCTGAGCACTACCGGTTCATCCTCACCACCCTGCACCAGCAGGCGGTGTACTTGCCCATTTCCTACCTCACTGCCATCAGCGTGCGGCGTGCTTCGGTGGCCCACGTGCAGTTCGGCAGCACGCTGTTCGACGTGCCGTTCGAAACCATGACGCCGCAACAGGAGCCCTGACATGCTGCGCTATATCCTCTTGCGGCTGGTGCTGCTGGTGCCGGTGATGCTCGGCGTGTCGTTGCTGGTGTTCGTGCTGCTGCACCTGGGCAGCACAGACCCGGCATTGGACTACCTGCGCCTGTCGCACATCCCACCCACCGACGCCGCCATCGCCGAAGTGCGCCATGCCCTGGGCCTGGATCGGCCACTGTATGCGCAATACCTGAGCTGGCTGTGGAAGGCCCTGCAGCTGGACTTTGGCACCTCCTACCTGACCGGCCGGCCGGTGTTCGATGACCTGCTCTACTACCTGCCCGCCACCTTGCAGCTGGGCGGGCTGGCCCTGGCCTGCACGCTGCTGCTGTCAATCCCGTTGGGGCTTGTAGCGGCGCGTTGGCAAGGGCGCTGGCCCGATCACGCGGTCCGGGCGGTAACGTTCCTCGGCGTGTCGATGCCCAACTTCTGGCTGGCGTTTCTGCTGATTGCGCTGTTCTCGCTGTGGCTGGGCTGGCTGCCGCCACTGGGGCGTGGCGGCGCCGGGCACCTGGTGATGCCGGTGCTGGCGATCGCGCTGATGTCGATGTCGATCAATGCCCGCCTGCTGCGCGCCAGCCTGCTGGAGGCCAGCGGCCAGCGCCATGTCACCTATGCCCGCGCACGCGGCCTGCCGGCGCGCCAGGTCTGGGGCAGCCATGTACTGCGCAACGCCTGGCTGCCCCTGGTCACCGCCACGGGCATGCACATCGGCGAATTGATCGGTGGCGCACTGGTGATCGAAACCATCTTCGCCTGGCCCGGCGTGGGGCGCTTTGCCGTGTCGGCGGTGCTCAACCGGGATTTCCCGGTGATGCAGTGTTTCACCCTGCTGCTCACCGGCTTGCTGATGGTCTGCAACCTGGTGGTGGACGTGTGCTATGCCTGGCTCGACCCACGCAGCCGCCTGGAAGGGGTCAGCGCATGAGTGTCGTGGCCCTGCTCCGCCGCCCGGCGTTGGCCGGTCAAAACAGCCTGATGATGGGGCTGGTGCTGGTCAGCCTGCTGGCCCTGCTGGCCGTTTTCGGCCAATGGCTCGCCCCGCATGACCCCGACCTGGTCGACCTCGGCCAGCGTTTGCTGCCCCCTGACAGCAGCCACTGGCTGGGCACCGATCACCTGGGCCGCGACCTCCTTTCGCGGTTGATCGTCGGTACCCAGCTGTCGCTGGGCAGTGTGATGCTGACCCTGGCCCTGGTGCTGTTGCTCGGCCTGCTGGTGGGCGGCGTGTCCGGCTTTCTTGGCGGCAAGGTCGACCTGCTGCTGATGCGCCTGTGCGACATGTTCATGACCTTCCCCACCCTGGTGCTGGCGTTTTTCTTCGTCACCCTGCTGGGCACCGGCCTGAGCAATGTAGTCATCGCCATCGCCCTGTCGCACTGGGCCTGGTATGCGCGCATGGTACGCGGCATGGTCATCGCCCAACGCGGCCGCGAATACGTGCTGGCATCGCGCCTGGCCGGTGCTTCACGCTGGGCGCGGTTGCGCCAGCACGTGCTGCCGAACATCGCCGGCCCTTTGCTGGTGCTGGCGACCATGGATATCGGGCACATGATGCTGCACGTCTCAGGCCTGTCCTTCCTCGGCCTTGGCGTTACCCCGCCTGCCGCCGAGTGGGGGGTGATGATCAACGATGCCAAGGAATTCATCTGGACCCACCCGCAACTGTTGCTGTTGCCCGGGTTGATGATCTTTTTCTCGGTGATGGCCTTCAACCTGCTGGGCGATGCGCTGCGCGACCGCCTGGACCCTACCCGGGAGGTGCACTGAATGGAGCATTCGACACTTGAGCTGCAGGGCTTGCGTATTGAAGGGCGGGCGGGCGTGCTGGTCGAGGACGTCGATCTGCAACTGCGCCGCGGCCAAGTCTGCGCGTTGGTCGGCAGCAGCGGCTCAGGCAAATCCCTCACCTGCCTGGGCGCGCTCGACCTGCTGCCAGCAGGCCTGGCCCGCACCCACGGCCAGTTGCTGCTGGATGGCCAAGCGTTGCCGGCAGCACAGGTTCGCGGCCGGGCCGCCAGCCTGGTCCTGCAAAACCCGCGCAGCGCATTCAACCCGGTGCGCAACATGGCCAGCCATGCCCAGGAAACCTTGAAGCTGCGCGGTATCGGCGGCGCCGCTGCCCGCGCGCGCATGGCTCAGTGCCTGGAAGCCGTGGGCCTTGAGGACCGCGAGCGGGTGCTGCAGGCCTTCGCCTTTCAGCTGAGCGGCGGCATGCTCCAGCGCATGATGATCGCCTTGGCGCTGATGGCGCAAACCCCGTTCTTGCTGGCAGACGAGCCCACCAGTGACCTTGACGCCTTGAGCCAGGCGCGCTTTCTCGACCTGTTGATGGAGCTGGTGCAGCAGCATGGGCTTGGGGTGCTGCTGGTCACTCACGACATGGGCGTGGTCGCCCGCTGCGCTGATCACGTTGCGGTGATGGACGCCGGCCGCATTGTCGAGCGGCAAACGGTCCATGGCCTGTTCGAGCGCCCGGCCAGTGCGGCTTCCCGCACCCTGCTCGACGCCCACCAGATCCTTGCCGAGAGCACGCCATGACCCTGCTGCACGTCAATGACATCGGCCACGGCTACCGCACTGGAGGGCTGCTGGCCAGGCGGGGCTGGCTGCAGGTGCTCGACGGCATCCAGCTTGAGTTCAAGGCTGGCGAGTCGGTCGGGCTGCTTGGCAGCAGCGGCAGTGGCAAGAGCACCCTTGCAAGGTTGCTGCTGGGGCTGGAAACACCCGCCCATGGCCAGGTGACTTTCGCCGGCCAGGATGTCAGCCGCTTGCGCGGGCGCCAGGCGCACGCCTTCCAAAGCGCCGTGCAGCTGGTGTTTCAGGATGCCCCCGGCGCGTTCAACCCGCAGCGCAGCATCGGCTGGAGCATCGCCGAGCCGCTGCGCCACCTCAGTGACCTCGACAGCGCAGGGCGTGAACAGCGTGTGCTGACCCTGCTGCAGCAAATGGGCTTAGGTGAGGAACATGCCCAGCGCCTGCCCCACCAGCTCAGTGGCGGGCAGCTGCAACGCGCCAATATCGCCCGGGCGCTGGCGCTTTCGCCCCAGCTGGTGGTGCTCGACGAGGCCCTGTCGAACCTCGACCGGGTGCTGCAGCTGCAGCTGCTGCAGCGGCTGGAAGCCCTGCGCCGCGAAAGCGGTACCGCGTTCGTGCTGATCACCCATGACCTGAGCCTGGTGCGTTACTTCTGCCAGCGGGTGCTGCTGTTGGACGCTGGGCGTATCGTCGAGGACCGCCCGGTGGACGGTAACCTGAGCTTCGATCATGAAGTGGGCAAGCAGCTGCAAGCCGCCATGCTGCCGGCACGGCCATTCAAGCCGGAGGCGGCAAACCTGCGCACCGGCTGACACCCGCTGCTGTCTGTTCGCTACCGAACAGACCGGCCTCGCGCCGGCCGTGCAGACTGAGGGTCTGACCGGCCAGCTCGCGGTAACCCCGACACCATGGACGCCCCTTGGCTTCGCCCCCTCGCCTACCTCCAACGCCTGGCCAGCCGTGCCCGGGGCTGGCGCACGCCGCGGCACAGGTTCACCTACGAGAGCCTGCTGCGCTCGGAGCTCTACAGCGCCAAGCAGTTGGCCGACCACGGCATCTGGCTGGCCAGCCAGCATCGCTTGAGCCAGCTGCCTGCCGACGACTCGCTGCTCGATCGCCTGGCCGATAACGAGCGCATGCTCTATACCAGCTGTTCTGCCCTGGCCGCCAGCCTGCCCGGGGCCCGCCCGGCATTGCCGGCCGCGCAATGGTTGCTCGACAACTTTTACCTGGTCGAAACCCATATCCGCATCGCCAAGCGCCATCTGCCGTCCGATTACAGCCTGCAGCTGCCGCGCCTGGACAACGGCCCCTCCAGCGGCCTGCCGCGGGTCTATGACATCGCGCTGGAAACCATCTCCCACGGTGATGGCCGGGTCGATGGCGACAGCCTCAGCCGCTTTGTCGAAGCCTATCAGCACACCGCCCCGCTGACCCTGGGCGAGCTGTGGGCGATCCCGATCATGCTGCGCCTGGCGCTGATCGAAAACCTGCGGCGGGTGGCGGCCCGGGTAATGGCGAACTGGGCAGACCGCGACCTGGCCAATGGCTGGGCCGACAAGCTCAGCGAAACCGCCGAACGCGATGCCAAGAGCGTGGTGCTGGTGGTGGCCGACATGGCCCGCTCGGCCCCGCCGATGACCCCGGCCTTCGTCGCCGAACTGGCCAGGCGCCTACAAGGCCACGGCAGCACCCTGACCCAACCGCTGGCGTGGATCGAGCAGATGCTTGGCGAGTCGGCGCTGAGCATCGAGCGCAGTGTGCAACTCGATGCGCAACAGCAGGCCGTCGACCAGTTGTCCATCAGCAACAGCATCGGCAGCCTGCGCCTGCTGTCGACCATCGACTGGCGGCTGTTCGTCGAGCACCTGAGCCATGTGGAACAGGTGCTCAGCCAGGACCCGGCCGCCGTCTACCCGGCCATGGACTTCGCCAGCCGCGACCACTACCGGCACCTTGTCGAACGCCTGGCGCGGCATAGCGCATTTGCCGAAGTACAGGTCGCACATGCGGCCATCGCGCTTGCCCAGGCCGCAGGCGCCGGGGCAGATGACCAGGCCAGGCATGTCGGCTACTACCTGGCCGGCGAGGGCCTGCCGGCGCTGGAACGCCAGCTTGGTGCACGGCTTGCGCTGGCCGACCGTTGGCAACGCCTGTTGCACCGGGCGCCGCTGGCGTTCTACCTGGTGCCGGTGGTGCTGCTGTCAGGCCTGCTGGCCTGGGGCTTTCTCGGCACGATCGGCGGCGAGGGCTGGCCGGCCTGGGTTGCGGCGCTCATGGCCATCCCCCTGCTGCTTGCCACCAGCCGCCTGGCCGTTGGCCTGGTGAACTGGCTGGTCACCCTGACCGTCAAGCCGTCGTTCCTGCCACGCCTGGATTACACCCTGGGCATCCCGGCCGAGGCGCGCACGCTGGTGGCCGTGCCCTGCATGCTGGGCAGTGCCGGTGATGTCGAGGCGCTTGTCGAAGGCCTTGAAGTGCGCTTTCTGGCCAACCGTGACGCGCACCTGCATTTTGCGCTGGTGAGTGATTTCGTCGACGCCCAGCAACAGACCTGCCCAGGCGACCAGGCCCTGCTCGACCTCGCCAGCGACGGCATCCAGGCCCTCAATGGCAAGTACCCGAACCCGGGCTGCGCGCGTTTTTTTCTGATGCATCGGCCCAGGGTGTGGAACGCCACCGAACGCTGCTGGATGGGCCGTGAACGCAAGCGCGGCAAGCTCGCCGAGCTCAACGCCCTGCTGCGCGGGCACGGTGCCGATTGCTTCATGCTTACCGTTGGCGATGTACACACGCTGGGCGATGTGCGCTATGTCATCACCCTGGACACCGACACCCTGCTGCCGCGCGACACGGCGCAGAAGTTCGTCGGCGCCATGCAACACCCGCTCAACCGCCCGCGTTTCGACCCCCAGACCGGCCGCATGCGCTCGGGCTACGCGATATTGCAACCGCAGGTGGGCATCAGCCTGCCCAGTGTTTCGCGCTCGGCCTATGCGCGCCTGTTCGCTGCCGATGCCGGGGTCGACCCCTACACCCAGGCGGTTTCGGACGTGTATCAGGACCTGTTCCTCAGCGGCTCGTTCATCGGCAAGGGCATCTACGCGGTGGATGCCTTCGAGCAGGCCCTGGAGGGGCGCTTTGCCGACAACCGAATACTCAGCCATGACCTGATCGAGGGCTGCTATGCGCACTCCGGCCTGCTCAGCGACGTGCAGTTGTTCGAAGGTTACCCGGCGCGCTACAGCGCCGATGCCAAACGGCGTCACCGCTGGATCCGCGGTGACTGGCAATTGCTGCCGTGGCTATTGCCAGGCCAGCGCAGTGGCGACCGGAGCCCGCTGAGTCCCCTGTCGCGCTGGAAGATCTTCGACAACCTGCGCCGCAGCCTGGAGCCCGCAGCCCTGCTGACGGTCTTGCTGTGGGGCTGGCTGGCCAGCGCCTCGCCCCTGTTCTGGACCTTGGCGTTGCTGGGGTTGCTACTGGTGCGCCCGTTGCTGGATGCGCTGTTGGAGGTGCTGCACAAGACCACTGACGTGCTGCTGGCCGAGCACCTCCTGGCAGCCCTGCGAACCTCGGGCATCTACTTTGTGCGAGCCGGGCTGTTCCTGGCCTGGCTACCTTTCGAAGCCAGCTACAGCCTGGGGGCCATCGCCCGCACCCTATGGCGGCTGGCCGTGAGCAAACGCCGCCTGCTGCAATGGAACCCCTCGCAAACAGAGGAACGCAGCAGCGCCGATACCTTGCAGGCGGTGTACCGCGAGCAGTGGCTGCAACCGGCCCTGGCGCTGGCCTTGACCTGCGCATTGGCGCTGCAGCCAGGCACCCTGTTGCTGGCCTCGCCAATCCTCACCCTTTGGCTACTCGGCCCGGCACTGGCCTGGTGGCTTAGCCGCGCGCGGGTGCGCACCGCGTTTGCCCCCTCGGCCGGCGACCTGCGCTTTCTGCATCGGCTGGCGCGGCGCAACTGGGCGTTCTTCGACTGCCATGTCGGCCCCGCCGACCACTGGCTGCCGCCTGACAACCTGCAGGAGCCGCCCTTCCCCAGCATCGCCCATCGCACTTCACCCACCAACATCGGCATGGCCGTGCTGTCGCACCTGGCGGCCCATGACTTTGGCTATTTGTCTGCCGGTCGCCTGTTCGAACGCCTGGGCCACCTATTCGACACCCTGGACGGCCTGGAGCGCTACAAAGGGCACTTCTACAACTGGTACGACACCCACACCCTCAAGCCGCTGCCGCCGCTGTATGTGTCCTCGGTAGACAGCGGCAACCTGGCCGCGCTGGTGCTGACGTTGAGGCCCGGGCTGCTGGCGATGGCCGACACCCCGGTACCGCACCCGCGCGTGACCCAAGGGCTGCTGGATACCCTCGACATACTGCTCGAGGCGTTCGCCCAGGCAGGCCGCGAGGTCGCAGAATTGCAGGCGTTGCGCCGCGAGGTCGCGCAAGCCCATGCGCTTGCGCAGCCGCCGCCAGCCGCACTGATGGCGCTGCTTGCCGGCCAATTGCAAGGCCTGTTGAGCAAGTACGCCCTGCCCGCAGCCGATGACACGCAGGGCGATGAGTGCGGGTTCTGGCTGCAGATGATGCTGGAGCAGTGCCTGGACCTGGCCAGCGAGCTGCAAGCTGTGCAGCTACCGGGCAGTCATGATCCGGCGTTGCCTGGCACCGCGAGCTGGCAACAACTGGCAAACCTGGAGCCAGGCCAGTGGCCAAGCGCCGATCAGGCCGCAGTGAGGCAAGTTCGTACCTTCGCCCTGCAGCGCATCGGCCAGGCGCAGGAGCTGGCGGCGCGCATCCCCGCCCTGGCCGACATGGACTTCAGCTTCCTCTACGACAACGACCGCGACCTGTTCGCCATCGGCTACAACGCCGACGAGCATCGCCTGGACGCGTCCTTCTATGACCTGCTGGCATCGGAAATGCGCCTGACCAATTTCGTCCTCATCGCCCAGGGCCAGGCACCCCAGGCCAGCTGGTTCGCGTTGGGCCGGCTGCTGACCAGCAATGCCGGCGTGCCGGTGCTGCTGTCGTGGTCCGGTTCGATGTTCGAGTACCTGATGCCGCTGCTGGTGATGCCCAACTACGAGGGCACCCTGCTCGACCAGACCTGCCAGGCCGCCGTCAGCCGGCAGATCGAGCATGGCCACCTGCTGGGTATCCCGTGGGGCGTTTCGGAGTCGGCCTACAACGCGCTGGACACCCACTTCAATTACCAGTACCGGGCGTTCGGCGTGCCAGGGCTGGGCCTCAAGCGCGGCCTGGGCGAAGAGCGGGTGGTCGCGCCCTACGCCAGCACACTGGCGTTGATGGTGGCGCCCAGCGCCGCCTGCCACAACCTGCAGCGCCTGAGCGCACTCGGTATGGCCGGCCGCTTCGGGCTGTACGAAGCCGTGGACTACAGCGAAGCACGGTTGCCGCCCAGGCAAGAGGCGGTGGTTATCCGTTCGTTCATGGCGCATCACCAGGGCATGAGTTTTCTGGCCCTCACCGCAGTGCTGCTGGACCAGCCCATGCAACGGCGCTTCGCCTGCGACCCACAGTTCCAGGCCAGCATGCTGCTGCTTCAGGAACGCGTACCGAAAACCGCGGCCCCGTACCTGCATACCCTGCAGTCACCGGCCGTCGACGGCGCAAGGGACAACGGTGAAGCGCGGCTGCGCGTATTTACCGAGCCCAACCGGCGCCACCCCGCCGTGCAGTTACTCTCCAACGGCCACTACCACGTCATGGTCAACCACGTCGGCAGTGGCTACAGCCACCACAACAACCTGGCCGTCACCCGTTGGCGCGAGGACGCCACGCGCGACGAGCTGGGCAGCTTCTGCTACCTGCGCGACGTCGCCAGCGGTGCGTATTGGTCCACCACCTACCAGCCGACGCAGCACCGCAGCCACAACCAGGAAGCGATCTTCAGCGATGGCCGGGCGGAGTTTCGCGTGCGCGAACGGGACTTCGACTGCCATACCGAGATTGCCGTCTCGCCCGAGGACGACATCGAGCTGCGGCGCCTGCACCTGACCAACCATGGTGACCAGCGCCGCACGCTGGAGCTGACCAGCTACGCCGAAGTGGTGCTGGCGCCGGCGCTGAGCGACGCGCTGCACCCGGCCTTCAGCAAGCTGTTCGTGCAGACCGAGCTGATCCGCCCGCTGCAGGCCATCCTCTGTACCCGGCGGCCGCGCTCGCTGCTCGATGCAACGCCCTGGATGTGCCATGTGCTGGCGGTGCATGGTGTGGATATCGACGCCATTTCCTATGAAACCGACCGCGCCCGTTTCATCGGCCGCGGCCGCACCCTGCGCGCCCCGGCAGCCCTGGACCGGCACACCGAGGCGCTGTCCGGCAGCGCCGGGCCGGTGCTCGACCCTATCGTCGCGATCCGCTGCCGCATCACCCTGGCGCCCGGCCAAGCCGCCACGGTCGACCTGGCCACCGGCGTGGCCGACAGCCGCGATGCGTGCCTGCAACAGGTCGCCAGATACCGTGACCGGCACCTGGCCGACCGGGTCTTCGACCTGGCCTGGCCGCACAGCCAGGTGCTGTTGCGCCAGCTCAACGGGTCGCTGAACGATGCCCGCTTATTTGAACAGATGGCGGCATCGATCATTTACCCCAATGCGCTGATGCGCGCCAGTACAGCGCTGCTGGCCAGCAACCGGCGCAGCCAGTCTGGCCTGTGGGGCCAGGGGCTGTCGGGTGACCTGCCGATCGTGCTGGTGCAGATCGGCGACCTCGCCAATATCGAGCTGGTCAAGCAGATGGTGCTGGCCCATGCCTATTGGCGGCAGAAAGGCCTGGCACTGGACCTGGTGATCTGGAACGAAGACCAGGCCGGCTACCGCCAGCAACTGCAGGAAATGATCGTCGGCATCGTCACCTCTGGCAGCGAAGCGGCGCTGCTCGACCGCCCCGGTGGCATCTTCGTGCGCCCGGCGCAGCAGTTGTCCGAGGAGGACCGCGTACTGACGCTGTCGGTGGCGCGGATGGTGCTCAGCGACAGCCAGGGCACGCTGGCCGAGCAACTGCATCACCGCCGCCCTCCTGCGGCGCCTGCCGCCTTCGCGCCCACGCTGGCCAACGCCCGGCCCATGCCCGCCAGCCGCTCGCTGCCGGCTGCCCCTGCATTGCAGCTCGCCAACCGGTATGGCGGCTTCAACGCCGATGGCCGCGAGTACGTCATTGCCCATAGCCCCGGCGCGCCACCACCGGCGCCGTGGGTCAACGTACTGGCCAACCCGCGGTTTGGCAGCGTGGTGTCGGAAGCCGGCAGTGCCTACAGCTGGTACGAAAACGCCCACGAATACCGCCTGACGCCCTGGCACAACGACCCGGTTGCCGACCCTGGCGGCGAAGCGTTCTACCTGCGCGACGAGGACAGCGGCCGCTGTTGGTCGCCTACCCCGCAGCCCTGCCCCGGCCCTGGCCGCTATCGCACCCGGCATGGCTTTGGCTACAGCGTGTTCGAGTATGCCGATGACGAGCTGGACAGCGAACTCTGGGTGCACGTGGCGCTGGATGCACCGGTCAAGTTCAGCCGGCTCAAGTTGCACAACCGCGCCGCGCGGGCGCGGCGCTTGTCGGTGACCTGCTTCGTGGAATGGGTGCTGGGTGACCTGCGCAGCAAATCGGCGCTGCATGTGGTCAGCGAGGCCGACCCGGTCAGTGGCGCGCTGTTCGCCCGGAACGCGTTCAACATCGAGTTTTCCGGGCATGTGGCGTTTCTTGATTGCGACCTGCCGTCGCAAGGCATTACCTGTGATCGCAGCGAATTCCTTGGGCGCAACGGTGATTACCCGTCGCCCGCCGGCCTGCGCCAGGCGCGGCTGTCTGGGCGCATGGGCGGCGGGCTCGACCCTTGCGCGGCGTTGCAGGTCGGCCTGCTGTTGGCGCCTGGCGACAGCCTGGAAGTGGTGTTCCGCCTGGGCGCCGAGCGCGATGCCACGGCCGCCAGCCGTTGCGTGCAACAGTATCGCGGGCTTCGCACAGCCATGGACGAATTGGACAAGGTGCAGCGCTACTGGCGCGAAACCCTCGATACCGTACAGATCGAAACACCAGAACCTGCGCTGAATGTATTGGCCAACGGCTGGTTGATGTACCAGGTGATTGCCTGCCGCTTCTGGGCACGCAGCGGCTTTTACCAGTCGGGTGGCGCCTTCGGTTTCCGCGACCAGTTGCAGGACAGCATGGCCATGCTCCACGCAGCGCCGGCCGTAGCGCGCCAGCACCTGCTGAGCTGCGCGGCGCACCAGTACGTCGAAGGTGATGTGCAGCATTGGTGGCACCCTCCGATGCAACGTGGCGTGCGTACCCGCTGTTCGGACGACATGCTCTGGCTGCCATTGGCGACCAGCCGCTATGTGGTGATCACCGGCGATTACACGGTACTGGATGAACCGGTCGGCTACTTGGCCGGGCGTGCGCTGAATGCCGGTGAAGAGTCGTATTACGACCTGCCCGCCCACGCGAGCCTGGTCGAAAGCCTGTATCAGCACTGCCAGCGTGCCCTCCAGCACGGGCTGCAGTGCGGCGTTCACGGCCTGCCGCTGATGGGCAGCGGTGACTGGAATGACGGCATGAACCGCGTCGGCGAGCAAGGCCGTGGTGAGAGCGTGTGGCTGGGCTTTTTCGGCCATGAAGTGCTGCGCGCGTTCGGCAGCGTGGCCCTGCACCACGGCGACAGCAGCTTTGCCCTGCACTGCACGACGCAGGCCGCCGCCCTGGCGGAAAACCTCGAACGGCATGCCTGGGACGGCAACTGGTATTGCCGGGCCTGGTTCGACGATGGCCAGGTGCTGGGGTCGGCAAGCAACCAGGAATGCCGGATTGACTCGCTGACTCAGAGCTGGGCGGTCCTCTCCGGGGTTGCTTCGCCCGAGCGCGCACGCGCCGCCATGGCCGCGCTCGAGCACCACCTGGTACGCCGCGACCTCGGTGTGGTCAAACTGCTCGACCCGCCCTTCGACCGTGGCAGCCTGGACCCTGGCTACATCAAGGGTTACCTGCCGGGCGTGCGCGAAAACGGCGGGCAGTACACGCACGCGGCGATCTGGGCCGGCATGGCCTATGCGCAGTTGGGCAATGCCGCCAAGGCCTGGGAGCTGCTGCGCCTGATCAACCCGGTGCGCCAGGGCAGTGATGAGCTGATCGACACCTACAAGGTCGAACCCTATGTGATGGCCGCCGATGTCTACGCCCTGGCACCGCACATCGGGCGTGGCGGCTGGAGCTGGTACACCGGTTCCGCAGGCTGGATGTACCGGTTTATCGTCGAGCACCTGCTGGGCCTGCAACGCCGCGGTGGCAGCTTGCGCATCCAGCCGCTGCTGCCGGCCCATTGGCCCGGCTACACCCTGAACTATCGGTTTGGCAGCACCCTCTACCGCATCGAAGTGCGCAACGGTGCCAGCGCCGAAGTGACCCTGAGCCTGGATGGCCAGTTGCTCGACCAGGCCACGCTGCCCTTGCAGGATGATGGCGGCCAGCACCACGTGATCGCCCAGTGCCAACCGTCGCCCTTGCCCACAGCCTGAGCCGCCCCTGGACTAGGCTTGTTGCCACAACAGCTGCCCGCGACGGTCCCCACGCATGCAATCGGTGTTCAACCCCAAACAGAATTACCTGCTCGCGGCCTTGTCGGCGCAGACGTTCAGCAGGCTTGAGCCGCACCTGGAGCGCGTCAGCCTGCCGTTGGGCAAATCACTGTACGAATCGGGCGATACCCTGCGCCATGTGTATTTCCCCGCCGATGCGATCGTCTCGCTGCTGTACGTCATGGAAAACGGCGCGTCGGCGGAAATTTCGGTGGTGGGCAATGAAGGGCTGGTGGGCATTGCAGTGTTCATGGGCGGTGAAAGCACGCCCAGCCGCGCCATCGTGCAAAGCGCAGGGCATGGCTACCGCCTGCCGGGCGAACAGCTCAAGGAGGAGTTCAATCGCCATGGCGAACTGATGATGCTGATGCTGCGCTACACCCAGGCACTGATCACCCAGATGGCACAGACGGCGGTGTGCAACCGGCACCATGCCATCGACCAGCAACTGTGCCGCTGGCTGCTGCTGTCGCTGGACCGCCTGCCGGGCGATCAGTTGCGCATGACCCAGGAGTTGATTGCCAACATGCTCGGTGTGCGCCGCGAGGGTGTGACCGATGCCGCCGGCAAACTGCAGCGGTTGGGGGTGATCGAGTACAACCGCGGCCATATCCGGGTGCTCGACAGGGCACGCCTGGAGCAGCTCAGCTGCGAATGCTACGCGGTGGTGAAGAAAGAGACCGACCGGCTGCTGCCCTACCTGCCGCCCGTTTAGCAGCCCGCGCAGGCGTGCCAGGCAAAACAGGCTACGCTCGGTACTTCGAAGGCTCATTCGTCGCTCGGGCGGCTCAACGAGGGTGCAGCAATGGCGACAATCGAGACAACTGCGTTCGCGCAGGGGCTGTTGCAGGTGGAGAACAGCTGGCAGGCGTACCTCGCATCGCAAAAGCGGGCAGAAGGCCTGAGCGGTGAGCAGCTCAGTTGTGCGCTCAAGGTCTGCACCCGGGATTACGTCAGGTTTCAGAACCAGAGCCAGCAGTTCTATGCGGAAGTTCGCAAGCGCGTGGGGGATGCTGAAAAGCTGGAGAAAGACAAGGCGCTGTACCCACACCACTACCTCGACAAGCACTGACGGCGAACGCCTGTGGCAGCAACTGCCTTGAGTTGCCTGGGTGGGCCTCATCGCTGGCAAGCCAGCTCCCACAGGGTATGTCTCAGCGCGGCAGCGCAGCCCGAAGGGCTGGGTAATCTCCCACAGGTCCTGCACAGGGCTTGGGGCCGATGCCGTTGAAGTGGGAGCGCGCAGCCTCAGTTACTCACGGCTTCATTTTCTGCCACGGCTGGTAGCTGTACCGCTCCGCCTCCGAGGCTCGCGAAGGGTCTGGGCGGCCAGAGCCCTTCACGCTTTCCTTGCGCGCCTGCTCATCCCCGTGATCATCATGATCTTGCGCATTCGAGCCCTCGCCTTCTTCACTGCCCTCTTCGTCTTCGCCGGTTGGCCAGTCTGCTTCCTCATCGGGGTTGCCACCTGGGGCGTCGATATCGGTGAAGCTCTTGCCAATGGTCATACACACCTCTCGATGCTCAGAAGTCCTGAGCTGCCTTGAGTGTGCGCCTTCACGCTTGGCAAAGGGTTTATATCGGACCAACAGCGCACGGCCTGCACCTGCTTCGCCCACCTGTGAACTGTCGTCACACCCGGTATGACGCTGCGCCGGCTAATCCCGTGTGCCTTTGCCGCTTAAGGTAGCCCTGCAAGGCCGTGCAGCTAACGGCCCATGACAACAACAAGCGTGCAACCGAGGTGCAAGCCGATGCGTGGCGATCAAGAAAAGACTAACAACAAGCTGGGGACTGGCTTGAAAGGCAGGCAGGTCACGATGATCTCGATCGGCGGTGTGATTGGCGCCGGGCTGTTCGTAGGCTCCAGCAATGCCATCGCCGCTGCAGGGCCAGCGGTGCTGGTGGCGTACGTGATCGCCGCGGCAATCGTGGTGCTGGTCATGCAGATGCTTGGCGAAATGGCCACGGCGCGGCCGGACACGGGCTCGTTTTCCTCTTACGCCGACCAGGCCATCGGGCGCTGGGCGGGGTTTTCCATCGGCTGGCTGTACTGGTGGTTCTACGTGCTGGTAATCGCCATCGAAGCCATCGTCGCGGGCAACATCCTCGGTGACTGGCTAGGCCTGCCGCACTGGTTTACGGCCTTCGCCATGACCTTGGTGCTGATCTTCTGCAACAGCCTCAGCGTCGGGTCGTTCGGCACGCTGGAATACTGGCTGTCGCTGTTCAAGGTGGTGTCGATCGTCAGCTTCATCGGCCTCGGCGTGCTGGCGATCTTCGGCCTGCTGCCGGGCTCGGCCACCAGCGGCATCAGCAACCTGTACGCCAACGGCGGTTTCGCCCCCAACGGCAACGTGGCCATCGTCGCCGCACTGCTGACGGCCATGTTCAGCTTTCAGGGCAGCGAGGTGGTGACCATCGCCGCCGCCGAATCGCGTGACCCGAAAGCCAACATCAAGAAGGCCATCCGCGCCGTGGTTTGGCGCCTGGGCCTGTTCTACCTCGGCTCGATGTTCGTGGTGGTGTGCCTGGTGCCGTGGAACGCCCCGGGGTTGGCGCAGGGCTCGTATCAGGCGGTACTGACCGCGATGAACATCCCCTGGGCGCCGGGCATCATGAGCATCGTGGTGCTGGTGGCGGTCACCAGTTGCCTGAACTCGGCCATCTACACGGCCTCGCGCATGGCCTACTCGCTGGCACGCCGCGGCGATGCACCCGAGGCGGTTTCACGCACCACTGACAAGGGTGTGCCACTGCTGGCCGTTGCCCTCACCTCAGCCGCTGCGCTGGTGGCACTGGCAGCCAACTACCTGCTGCCGGCCCAGGTGTTCCAGTTTCTGCTGGCCACCAGCGGCGCGTTGGCACTGCTGATGTACCTGGTGATCGCCATTACCCAGCTGTGCATGCGCCGCAAACTGGTGGCGCTGGGCAAGCAGCTGGAGGTGCGCATGTGGCTGTTCCCGTGGCTGACGCTGTTCACCATCGTGCTGATCGTCAGCGTGTTCGCGATCATGGCGGCGTTCCCCGGGCAACGGGCCGAGCTGCTCAGCACGCTGGGGCTGACCGCCGTGCTGGTCGCCATCGGCACCTACCTGCAAAAGCGCCAGCCGGCGCTGTCGGCGCAGCGCAGCGCGTTGCAGTTCGAAACCAGCACGCCGTGACGCGCCGTCACAGCGGCTGTGCCGCGCAAGCTCTTTTTCCTTCTGTAACACAGCCCTAACCTGGCTGTACCCCGGCCCACAGCGGGCCGGGCAATCCAACCAATCAAACTGTGGAAGCCCTTCATGAGCATTGCGCCAAAACCCGACGAACTGGCCATCCCTTATCAACTGCCGCAAGTGCCGTTCATGGCCCCCGACATGGTGCACCCCGGGGTACTCGGCAAGTGGCTCGAAGACGACCAGCTGTGGGTGCCGGTCACCGCTTCGGTGTCATTCAAGCCGCTGCTGCTGAGCGTCTCTGGCGGCTACTACATCAACCTGCTGCGGGTGCGTCAGAGCGGTGTGCTGTCGCGCCACCGCCACACTGGCGGGGTGCATGCGCTGGTGCTCAAAGGCCGCTGGTACTACCTGGAGCATGACTGGATCGCCGAAGAAGGCTCGTTCGCCTTCGAGCCGCCAGGTGAAACCCACACCCTGTTCGTGCCGGAAGACGTCGAAGAGATGATCACCTGGTTCCACGTGCAAGGCGGCTATACCTATGTGGACCCGCAGGGCGTCGCCGTGGGCTACGAGGACGTGTTCACCAAGCTGGAAACCGCCCGCGCTCACTACAAGACGCTGGGGTTGCCCGACGACTACATCGAGCAGTTCATTCGCTGAGCTGCCTCACCCCACTGGCGTAGCCATCGCTACGCCGGTTGCCACCCCGACGCGGCGCTGCCAGCATCCTGCTGATTGATGGAGGCAGAACATGGACAACTACTCACAACTGCTGGCCTTCCTCGGCGCCGCCGAGCACGGCAACTTTTCTGCTGCCGCGCGTGCTTGTGGCATGACCCCGTCGGCCATCAGCAAGCTGATTTCGCGCCTGGAGGACCGCCTGCAAGTGCGCCTGTTCCAGCGCGGTACCCGCAGCCTGACGCTGACCGAGGAAGGCGCTGCCTACCTGGTCAGCGCCCGCGCGGTGAGCAATGCCATGGCCGAAGCCGATTCGCTGGCCGAGGCCTTCCCCACCCGCGTCAGCGGCACGTTGCGGGTGCACACCATGACCACCTTCGCCAAGCACCAGATCATCCCTTGGCTGCCGGAATTCCTCGCTGCCTACCCGGGGCTGACCGTGGATATCCAGGTGGGTGCGCAGTTCAGCGACCAGTTCGACCAGGGGCTGGACGTGGCCATCCACAGCGGCGTGCTGCCCGACTCGTCGCGCATCGCCCGCAAGATCGGCCAAAGCCGCTGGGTCATCTGCGCATCGCCCAGTTACCTGGCCGCGCACGGCACGCCTGAACACCCGGGGCAGCTGCTGCAGCACAGCTGTTTTTCCTTCGGCTTCAGCAGCGTGTGGAACACCTGGGGGTTCGTGGTCGATGGCCAGGCCGTCACCGTTCCCGTGGTGCCCAAGGCCACCTTCGCCCAGGGCGACTTGCTGCGCGACTTGGCACTCAGCGGCGCCGGCATCGTGCGCCTGGCCGAATTTCACATCGGCCAGGACATCCAGGAAGGCCGCCTGGTGCCGCTGCTGCAACGGTATGCCCAGGACAGCGTCGAACCGATCTACATGATCTACACCAACCGCAAACACCTCAGCCCACGCATCCGGGTGTTCCGCGACTTTCTCGAACAGAAGCTCGCGAGCAGCCCATGGAACACCCGCTGAGGCACAGAACAGGGCCAGGCGCACCGCCAGCCCTGTACCGCACAACAACACAGAGGTACACATGCGCAATCTCGTAGGCGATGTTTCCAGCGCCGCTCGCATCCTCCCGGCACTCGACGGCCAGGCCCTGTTCATCCGTAACGGCAAAGGCCCGCACCTGTGGGACGACCAGGGCCGCCAGTACATCGACACCGCGCTGGGCTTCGGCGCCGTGCTGCTCGGCCATGCCAACGCCAGCGTCAACGCGCAGGTGGCCGAGGCCCTGGCCGACTCCGCTTCGCCTTCCTGGGCCCACGTACGCGAGCACGCCGCCGCCACCGCGTTGGCGGCCCATACTGGCGCCCTCAGCCGGGTGATCTTCACCAATTCCGGCAGCGAAGCGGTGCACCTGGCCTGCCGTGCGGCGCGCGCCTATACCGGGCGCGGCCGCATCGCCAAGATGGCGGCCGGCTTCGACGGCTGGTTCGACGATGTCAGCTTCGGTAACGTCGGCTCACCCGAAGCCGCGTTCGCCGATGGCGAGCGCCCCGCCACGGCGCGCACCACGCTGCTGCGCTTCAACGACTTCGACGACGTCGAGCGGTTGTTCGACGAAGACCAGGACATCGCTGCGGTGATCCTCGAACCCATGCTCGCCAATGCCGGCTGCATCATGCCCGCGCCAGGCTACCTGCAGCACGTGCAGGGGGTGGCTCACCGCCACGGTGCGCTGGTGATCAGTGACGAAGTGCTGATGGGGTTTCGCCTGCATCCCGGGCTTGCCAGCCTGCACGCCGGCCTGGACCCAGACATCGCCAGCGTCGGCAAGGCCATCGGCAACGGCGTGCCGGTGTCGGCCATCGTCGGCAAGCCGCATATCCTCGCGGGCTTCGAGCAAGGCAAGGTACTGCGCGGCGGCACCTTCAGCGGCAACCCGCTGGCGTGCGCGGCGGTGCTCGCCACGCTGGAGCAACTGGACGCTGCCGACTACCCACAGCTGATCGCACGCGGCGAGCGGCTGCGCCAGGCCGTACAGGCGATCTTCAAGGCCCAGGGCATCACCATCAGCACCAGCGGCTACGGCAACGTGTTCGCCATCTGGCCATCCGTGCGTGCGCCGTCCACCTATGCAGAAGCGGCTGCGTTCGGCGATGCAGGCTTCAGCCAGGCCCTGCACCTGGCGCTGCGTGCGCAGGGGCTGCTGGTGATGCCGTCCCAGTACGGGCGGATTTACCTGTCGTTCGAGCACAGCGATGCGGTCGTGGAGCAGATGAATCACGCGTTCGAAGCAGCTGCGGTGCAGCTGGCGCCGCGTTTTGCCGATAGGAACCGTTGAGCCACGGGTCAGCATTTTTTCCTGCAAGCCTGCGGCGCTCGCCGTTGTGGGTTTGGTTCATGATCGAGCGCCGCGCGGGAGGCGCTCGATCTCAACGGCGACAAATGCCTTCAGGCGTGCACACCCCTGGCCCGCAGGATAGCCGGTCACGGTAAATCGCTGATTGCTGTGGCTTGATCCATCCATTGCGGCTACCTTGAAGTTTCACTCAAGGAGTGCGGACATGGCCGATAAATATGTTGGGAAATTAGTCGGAGTTGGCACGGATAATGTGAACTACGTCATCAACATTTATCAGGACGAGACCGTGGAGCGCTCGCCCAATGGCATGATTCGACATCCCGGCTTAAAGCATTTTGAGATGCAGTTTGGGGGTGCGGTAAACAAGATTTCCGAACGCGAATACGAGATCGTAGCGACGGGCGTGAGGGTCACTGTGCAGGACAGCGACAGCTAGGGTTCACGTCATGCGGCCAAATCCCCAGGCCACCGCCCGCTCATAGTGTGCAGGCCGCCCGAGTGGGCCTCGCACACCGGTCACTCGGACGGCCCGGATCTGGCTCGCCATGTGGGCATGATAGTATGCAGAACCCAGCGCGACTGTCTTGAGTGCAGGCTGGGCACCCGCAAAGTTGACGGTGTGCCAAGGCGCTGGATGAAACGCATTTGCACCACAGAAAGGAGTATGGATGGAGGTCTGTTACGACGCTGAGCGGATGACGCTGAGTTGCGATCAGTTAACAACCACGCTCGGCAGCAATGAAAGTGACATGTTGCTGGCGCTGATAGCAGGCATTACCGATAAAGAAGCGATCATCGCCCGGGTTTGGGGTGGGCGGGGGTTGGTTGTCTCAGACAGCAGTTATTATAAAACCGTGCATGCGCTTCGTTCAAAGCTGGTTGATATTGGCGTACCTCGTGACAGTTTGAAGACGTTGCCTAAACGAGGTTTGATACTGCTTTGCGAAATCACCCTGATCTCTGCGGACCCTGCAGTTGAACGCAATATGCCATTGCACACTGCCCCAGATAGCGCTGGTGCGTCAGTTGTCGACAGTGAAGATACCCCTGGCAATGGCAGTCCGCACAACGACTGTGCCGACAAAAACACAAACTCAGTTACGGCGCCCCTGCCGTTGCGTGACGGGTGGATACGCAGAAATAGCCACTTGTTCTTGCCAAGCCTCGTCATTCTTGGCGCTTTGCTGCCGGCTGTTTACGCCTACCTTATGTTTCACAAGCCCCCTGACCTGGAAGCGTGGAAGCGTGTATGGGCCAGTGAAGATGCAACGCTATATGCGGAAGCCAGTGAACGCATGTCAAAGGATGACGTGTTGACGGCGATGACTGGATTTGAGCCAGCCCTGGTTCTGAAAGACAGCAACTTTTATATACGCAAACCTCTCAGCCAACTACTGATCAGCTGTGTCAAACCAGAAAGCCACGGGGAGGCGTTGTGCGTAAACTATCTACGCGTTGGAAAAAAGTGATTGGCCTTACCTCCCTGGTTTCAATAGTGACCTTTGGAACTTTGATAGGCAAGTACGCAATATCCGTGTACAAAGATATCCCCCGGGCACCGTGCAGCGCCTCCATTGACTTCGTCCACGTGGAGGATGGAGAGGGGCTTTGGCGCGGCGTGGGGGATATGACGATCGACCCCAATGAAGGGTCCATTTATGTCTACTACCAAGTGGTAACACCGCACCGCGTGAAATACCTGTACGACCGACGGTTCGAGTTATCGATGACGCACCTGGATACCTCGCGGTACCTTTTCAAAACCCGCAGCGTTTCAATCTTCGATGGCGATACGGCGGGAGGAAACATCCCCTTCATGGCACGTGGGTTTCAAGGGGGTGTGATGACCTTCAATGCGTTTTCCGATTTCGAATACTACTTCAATGTGAACAACCTGGTTGTGGGTGTGTGCCATGTGCCGCGTTAGTCAATGTCACACGCCTGGAACCCGCAATCGCCGGTGACTCCGGCGCAGGGCCGCCCGTGCGCCACGTTGGGTAAGAAAAAGTAAGAGCCATCCCGCCCCATGGAAAGATAAGTAAGGCCACGTAGGGCCGAAGTAAAGCCCGTCGTATTCTCGCCAGGTACTGTGGAGCTCGAGTTGAGCAGGGTTCTTCGATGACCTGCTCGCACAACGTAGCCACAGGCCTGAAACGAACGCGAAGTTCGCGTTGCTGTGCGCTGTGGAACATTCAAGGTTGAAGCAGCAGCAAAAGGTGAGGTGTCAGTGCCAAGGGCATGTTTAATGGGCATGGTTGCTTTTATCATAGGGTGTGATCAGTCGTACGCCGACAGCGGAAAGCCCTGCCAACAGCAGAAAGATGAAATTATTTACGAAAGGGATCAGGCGATACGATCGGGCAATATATACAAGCAGCGAGGCTTGGAGTCGGCGTTATATCGGGTTGAGCGGTACTGCCGCGACGATGTGCCAAGCCAACGGGAGGACCGGTTGTTTCGGGCGCGGCAGGATGTCCAACGGAGGGAGGATCAGTTGGATGCTGCAATAGCGTCCGGCTCACCCAGAATGGTAGAAAGGTACAAGCAAAAACTGGAACAAGCGCGCGAAAGGTTGCACCGTATATCAGCGCAAGAAAGTGAGTTGTAGCTTAAGTTTGAGCCTGGTTGATAGAGGTGTGCAATGAAGCCGTTGATGTCTATGGCCCCGTTTTTATTTTGTGCGCTTGTTTCTGGCTGCACCGCGAATGATTGGATTGAAATCGCGGGCGGCGTGATGCAGGGGCGTGATGATTACAATAAATCCCAGCGAACTGCGCGCTTGAAGCGCGCCAATGATGCTGCCGAGCGGATTAAAGCGAGAAAGTGAGTTGAGCACTGCAAATAAAGGTTTTACTTCTCGGGCATTATCATAAACCACTGCCAGTGGTCTACCTTCAGGTTTTCTCCATGCGCTACCTATGTATCCCATCAGCTTACTGCCTGATGGTTCTTTCCAGCCCTGCAATGGCGATTAATGATTTCTGGGCTGAAACCCTGATCTCCAGCACGAGCACGGCCACCACCTATTTAACATCCCGAGATAAAAAACTGATCGTCGGCACACAAGATGATGCAAGCACCTTCGTTGCAAGTAATGGCGGCATCAAGGGCGTCTATCTGGAAGCTGCGATGGAAAAATTTCGAACATCCCACCCTGAAATGGAGATCAGTGATATGGACCTGGCTCAATCCATTCTGGCCAGGGGTGTAGCCCAGTAAAAGGCCGGGGCCGCTTCGCGGCCCATCACCGGCAAGCGCGGCTCCCACGGATACTGCGCAAGCCCGGAGACTGGTTACGCTCCTACAGGATCCCCGCCAAATCAGTAAGTTGGCGTCTGGTCTGTGGGAGCCGGCTTGCCGGCGATGAGGCCGGTACTGACTACAGGGCGGTGGGACGGTGTCCGCCATGAGTCGATAGCAGCCCCTCGTGGAAGGCAGTGGCAATGCGTACTGCGCCGATCACTGGATCAGCGGTACGCCACTCAATGCCTGCAACTGCTCGAAGTCGATATCCGCATAGATCTCGACCACCCGCAGCCCATCAGAGGTCACATCCAGCACGGCCAGGTCGGTGTAGATGCGGCTGACGCAACCGAAACCGGTCAGCGGGTAGGTGCACTCGGGCACCAGCTTGCTTTCGCCGGACTTGGTCAGGTGGTCCATCATCACGAACACCTGGCGGGCGCCAGTAGCAAGGTCCATCGCGCCGCCCACGGCCGGGATCGAACCTTCGGCACCGGTGTGCCAGTTGGCCAGGTCGCCTTTGACCGACACCTGGAAAGCGCCTAACACGGCAATGTCCAGGTGGCCCCCGCGCATCATCGAGAACGAGTCGGCGTGGTGGAAGAACGCGCCTCCGGGAAGCATGGTCACATGCTGCTTACCGGCGTTGATCAGATCATCGTCTTCCTCGCCCGGCGCCGGGCTCGGGCCCATGCCCAGCAGGCCGTTCTCGCTGTGCAGGAAGACTTCCTTGTCACCCAGGAAGTTGGCCACCAACGTCGGGGCGCCGATACCCAGGTTAACGTAGGCGCCTTCCTGGATGTCTGCGGCCACGCGTTGGGCCATCTCGGTACGGGAGAGCTTTTTGGTGATGGTCATGGCAGGCCTCAGACAGCGTTGGCGATCAAGGAAGCGGTAGCGCCGGGGACGGCAACCACGCGCTGGACGAAGATACCCGGGGTGACGATGTGCTCCGGGTCAAGCACGCCGAGCTCGACAACCTGGTCGACTTGAGCGATGGCGGTCTTGGCGGCCATGGCCATGATCGGGCCGAAGTTGCGCGCGCCCTTGCGGTAGATCAGGTTGCCCCAGCGGTCGCCCTGGTGCGCTTTGATCAGCGCGAAGTCAGCGTGCAGCGGCATTTCCAGCACATACATGCGGCCGTCGATCTCACGGGTTTCCTTGCCTTCGGCCAGCAGGGTACCGTAGCCGGTCGGCGAGAAGAACGCGCCGATGCCGGAGCCTGCGGCGCGGATGCGCTCGGCCAGGTTGCCTTGCGGCACCACTTCCAGCTCGATCTTGCCGGCGCGGTACAGTTCGTCGAACACGTACGAGTCGGACTGCCGCGGGAACGAGCAGACTACCTTGCGCACGCAGCCCGCCTTGAGCAGCGCGGCCAGGCCGATCTCGCCGTTGCCGGCATTGTTGCTGATGATGGTCAGGTCGCGGGCACCGGTGGCGATCAGCCCGTCGATGAGCTCGGACGGCATACCGGCCGTACCAAAGCCACCGACCATGATGGTCGAACCGTCGATGATGTCTTCTACCGCGCTGGCGATGGACTCAAACGTTTTGTTGATCAAGGCGAGCTCCTGGTGGTTCCTGGAGTGGGGTTTATCTGGTCAGTGGTCAGCCGCCAAGCCATGGGAGAATTACTGGGCCTCTCAGCGATTGGCGTTGTTTTGCTGATATGGCTATAGCGTGCCGCAAGACGCGGCAACAGTAGAGGGGGGGATGCGGGAATATGTGCGGTTACCGAACGATTGTGCGATTTTCGGTCGGGTGTGCCCACCGTTTAATACGCATCGTTACAAAGGCAAGACCGCGCTGCTAAAGCCAGTGACCGTGCCCATCGCATTGGCCAGCAGCGCCCGGTGACCCTTTACCGGCTGGTGGCCGAGAACACCCTCGAAGAACAGATCGTCGCCCTGCATGCCCGCAAGCGCGACTTGGCCGACGGCCTGCTCGAGGGTGGCGAGGTCAGTGCAAAAATCGACGCTGATGCGTTGTTGAAGCTGCTTGCTGGCGCTGCGAGCTGATCATGAGCGTGGCAGCGCCGCCAGCACCGCACCGACCATGCTATTGAACGTAGCCGGCGAGTCCACCACGCGCGCGGGGGCGTTTGGCTCGCCGTCAGCACGCGTGGCGCGACGGGCCTGGTCGGCGGTGGCTGAGAGCTTGACGATCACCAGTTCGCGGCGGGGGTTGATGTAGATTTTCTGCCCGAAGCGCCCGCTGGCCTCGAACGAACCGTCACCGTCGTTTTTCTGGTACCAGTAATTGCGGTAGCTGTACCCAGGGCGGCCGGGGCCGAGGCTGCCCTGGGCGAACACTGCCGGGTCCGCAGGCTGGAACGTGCTGTGCACCGCCTGGTTGAAGCTGTCGCCCTTGGCATCACGGGCCAGTTCGCGGCGCACCAGTTCGGCGAAGCGGGCGGTGTCGCGCAAATTGCAGCTGATGCCGCCACTGGCCATTTCGGTACCGAGCGGGTCGACTTGCACATAGGCATCGTCCTCGGCGAAGCGTGACCACAACCGCTGTTCGACCAACTGCGCCCAGTTCAGCCCGGTGATGCGCCGCAACGCCCAGGCCAGCGCCTCCGGCGAGCCGTTCTGGTAGAAGAACGGCGCCTGGCCAGCGGGGTTCGGCGCCTGCTGCACCTGCCGCAGGAAGCTGTAGATATCCCCCGGCATGCCCTCGCCCCGCGGTATCAGGCCGGTGGCGGCAAACAGGCCGAGGTCCGGCGGCATCTGCGCGGGGTACTGCACCGCCACCTGCATGTCCAGGTTGGCCTGCACCGTCGCCTCGCCAAACGGCGTGCCGCGCAGTTCCGGCACGTAATGCGCCAGCGTACGCTGCGGGTCCAGTGCACCTTCAGCGATCAGCTGGGCGGCGATCAGGCCGGTGACCGACTTGGTCATCGACGCCCAGATATGGGGCTGGCCGGGTTGGAAGCCGTCCATGTAACGCTCGTACACCACCTTGCCCCGGTGCAGCACGATCAGCCCGTCGGTGCTGGTTTGCTGCAGGTAGCCGGCCACGGTCAACGGCTGGTCGCCGGCGCTGAAAGCCAGTTGGTCGAGCGCCGCCGCGCGGCCTTCGGCCAAGGCCAGCGGTGTGGCTGCGCGGCCGATGCCCCGGGTGGGCGACACCTCACGGGCGTGGCGCATTGACCAGCGCAAGTACGGTGGCTGAAAGGCATTGGCCTGGTTGACCCGCAGCTCCGGCGCCGGAGGGAACCCCTGCATCACACCCTGCCCGGTCGGTGCACCAACCGCCAGGGTGGGGGCCAGGGCACCGGCCAGCACCAGGGCGATACTCGTCAGGTTGGCGGATGAAGGCTGCATGCGTTTGGACATGGTCTTGCTCCTTGGTTGCACTAGAAGTTGGCGCCCACGCTGAACGCGACATAATCGCGGTCGCCGCGGGTGCCGTAATCGCCGTCGAGGTAATCGCTATAGGCAAGGCTTGCCCAGTACTGGCTGGCCAGGCTGACGTCCACGCCCAGGCTGATCGAGCGCGAGCCTTCGTTGAAGGCCGAGCTGTCCGCCGGTGAGTAACCCTTGACGTCATGGGCCCAGGCCAGGCCTGGGCGAATGTCCAGGCCTTGGATCAGGTTGGGGTAGCTCCAGGTGGCGCGCAGGCGGTAGCCCCAGGAAAAGGGTGTGACAAAGCCCTCGTCGTTGCAGTCGCCCGGGCTTTTCGAGATCGCCAGGCACAGGCTGTTGTCGGCCAGCTCGCCGTTGCCATAGGCACCGGAGCGGCCATAACGCGGCCCGAAACGCCCCTCCAACCCGCCGACATAGGTGGCGCCCACCTCACCCATCAGCAGCAGCTGGTTGGCGCCCATGACTTGGCTGAACGCCTGCACGGCCGATACCTGGGCCTGGGTCACCTCCTTGCGCCGGTAACCGTCGAAGGGTGTGTTGTCTGTCGCAGGGCGCAGGCCGTCGGCGTTGAGCGGGCTGCGGCCGGGGGCATTGAGCAGTGACTGCAGCACATCGTTGCCGTTGAGCTGCACCGGCATGTTCGGCCGGTAGCTGAGTTCGCCCTGCACGGCGGCACCGTTGCGCAGGGTGGTGGCGAAGGTCAGGCCGTACAGGCGGATGTCTTCGGGGTATTGCGCCCGGTACTGCGAGGTGCCCATGCGCAGCGCGCCGGCCAGGGTCTGCCCGTTGCTGGACGCCAGAAAAGCCCCGCAATTGGCCAGCGCCACACCGACATTGCCGCACAGTTCACGGGCAAAACCCGTATTGGCGTAATAACGGCTGCTGACCGTGCCCAGATAGGGCGAGCGGCTGTGGTAATTGGCGGCGAACAGGCCGAACTCGGTATCCAGTGGCTCCACGTACCAGTGCAGCGAAACACCCCATTGGCCACCGTTGCGTGCATCCTGGTCGGCGCCCCGAGGCACGCGCACGCCCTCCTCCGTCAGCGTCACACCAAACGGGGCCAGGGCCGGCGACACGGCCGGGTTGGTCACCATCTGCCCGCCGACATCCAGCCCCTGGCAGCCTTCGGGCATGAAGTCGTTGCCGGAAAAGAACGTTGCGCAGTTCTCCAGCCGGGTCTGCTCCCAGTCCAGCTGGTAGAAGGCATCGAAAGACAGCGCCTGGTTGAGGTTCTGCGTGACATACAGCAGGTTGACCGGCGCCAGGGCGTCTTTCACTTCCGAGCCTGGCCGGCGCAGCGCAGCCTGGTTGAAGGGGTTGATCACGTTCAGCCCGCCCTGGATGAACAGGCTTTCCCCCCAGTTGACCACCTGTTTGCCCACCCGCAGCGACCCGGGTTCACCGCCAATGTCGTAAAGGCCATAGGCGAATGCATCGAGCAGCTCCGCCCCCGCGGTTTTCGCCGAAACCTGGCGGTTGCGGTCGTCGATGTCGACGGCCCGCTGGCTGTGGTCGCGCTGCGCGGTGTCGTACCAATAGGTGCCACGCAGGAATACACCCACGTTCTCGCGGCGCAGCTCCAGGTCGTGGGTGCCTTTGAACATCGCCGAAAACACATCGCCCGAGCGGTAGTTGCGCCGCGCGTCGTTGCCATTGGCTGCCTGCAACTGCTGTTTGTCGGGGTTGGCAGTGCTGACGGCGGTACTCAGTGACAGCGCCGAGTCGAAACGCCCTTGCAGCGAGCCAACGTCGAATTGAACGCCCACAACCGGGGTGGCGAGCAGGCAGCACAGGGCCGCCAGCGGCGCCTGGCGCCGACAGAATAGGAGGGTTGCGCTCACTCTTAACCTCTTGTTGTTTTATTAGAGAGGGAAATGATGGGTTCAGCGCGGACGCGCCGGCCGCCCAGGCCGGCGGTGTCGGTGACGAGCAGTATCAGGTAGGTTTGATTACGCTCACAAATAGCGTCTTCGGATCAATGCCATGCCGGTTCGTTATGGCTCGATGGCGGTGCTTCAGAGCACTTCGAACAAGCCTGCGGCGCCCATGCCCCCGCCCACGCACATGCTCACCACCACGTAGCGAACCTTGCGCCGGCGGCCTTCGAGCAAGGCATGCCCGACCATGCGCGCACCGCTCATGCCATAGGGGTGGCCGATGGCGATGGCGCCACCGTTGACGTTAAGCCGCGACGGGTCGATGCCCAGGTGTTCGGCGCAGTAGAGCACCTGGCAGGCGAATGCCTCGTTGATCTCCCACAAGCCGATGTCTTCGACCCGCAACGCGTGGCGCGCCAACAGGCGCGGTATCGCCAGCACCGGGCCAATGCCCATTTCCTCCGGGGCCAGGCCGACCACCGCCATGCCCCGGTACAGCCCCAGCGGCTGGCAGCCTGCGCGTGCCGCCCGGGCACCGCTCATCAGCACACAGGCGCTGGCACCGTCGGACAACTGGCTGGCATTGCCCGCAGTCACGCAGCCGCCCTCGATCACCGGTTGCAGTGCCTCAAGGTCCGCCAGCCGGGTGTGCGGGCGGTTACCTTCATCCTGGCTCAGGTGCACGCGCTCGTGGGATTGGACGCCAGTGGCCTTGTCGACGACCTTGCGTTGCGCCGTGACCGCCACGATTTCGTCAGCGAACAGCCCGGCCTCCTGCGCTGCCGCTGTGCGCTGCTGCGACAGCAAGGCGTACCGGTCCTGGGCGTGGCGGTCGATACCATAGCGTTTGGCGACGTGCTCGGCCGTGTGCAGCATGGGCATGTAGGCGTGCTGGCACAGGCGCCGCACCGTGGCGTCCTGGGCAGCATTGGCGGCCTGCATGTGCGCCTGCTGCACCAGGCTAATCTGCTCCTGCCCGGCGCCGACCACCACCTGCATGCCCTCGCCGCGAATCTGCTGAGCGCCGATGGCAATGGCCATCAGCCCTGAAGCGCATTGGCGGTCGATGGTCTGCCCGGCCACCGACTGCGGCAAGCCGGCCGCCAGGGCCGACAAGCGCGCCGGGTTGATGGCGGCGGTCCCGCTTTGCATGGCGGTGCCCAGCACCAGGTCCTCGACTTCGCCCGGCTCCACGCCGGCGCGCTCGACGGCGGCGCGGATGGCAATGGCGCTCATGCTGGGGGTGGTGAGGTCGTTGAACGCGCCGCGCCAAGCCTTGGCAATGGGCGTGCGTGCGGTGGATACGATGACGGCGTCTTGCATGAAACGGCTCTCCTTGGGCAATTACACCGGCAGCAGGCTTGCGTAGGCGCTGCGCAATTTGGCGGGGATAGTGACCGGGCGGTTGTTGCGGCGATCGACGAACACATGGGTGAAACGGCCAGCGGCGCAGGCCTCGGGCTCGCCCTCGACGAACACGGCCAGGGCGTAGTGCACCGAACTGTTGCCCAACCGTTCGACGGCGATACCCACCTCGATGCGTTGCGGGAAGGCGACGGCGGCAAAATAGTCGCAGGCGGACCCGGCCACGTAGGCCACCACCGGGTCGTGGTGAATATCGAGGCCGGCGTGCTCGATCAACCAGGTATTCACGGCACTGTCGAAAAACCCGTAATACACAACGTTGTTCACATGCCCATACAGGTCGTTGTCGTGCCAGCGCGTGGTGATCGGCTGGAAGTGGCGGTAGGCGCCGCGCAGCGGGCGTTCCCTGGCCATGTTCAAAACGCCGCCTGATAGAGGGCCACTGCGTCGTCGAGGGTGACCTTGCGCGGGTTGTTGACCAGCAACCGTTGCTGTTGCAGGGCATCCTCGGCCAGCAACGGCAGGCTGTGCCGCGGTACCCCGACATCTCGCAGCCGGCTGGGCAGGCCGCAGCGTGGCGCCAGCTGCTCCAGCTCATCGATGAACTGGCTGCACAGCTCATGCGGGTCACCAGGCACCAGCCGCTCACCCAGCAGTGCCGGGGCCAGCGCGGCGTAGTCGGCGAACGCTTCGCGACGGTTGAAGCGCATCACGTGGGGCAGCACCAGCGCATTGGCCAGCCCATGCGGCACGTGGTAACGCGCCCCCAACGGGTAGGCCAGCGCATGCACCGCCGCCACCGGCGCGTTGGCAAACGCCTGCCCGGCCAGGCAGGCGCCCAGCAGCATGGCCTGGCGCGCCGCCAGGTTGCCACCGTTGTGCACCGCCTGGTCGAGGTTGCTGGCCAGCAGCGCCAGCGCCTCACGGGCCAACAGGCTGGACAGCGGGTTACGCTTGAACTGGCTGGTGGTGGCCTCGATGGCATGGACCATCGCATCGATCCCCGTGGCGGCGGTGATCGCCGGGGGCAGGCCGAGGGTGCGCTCAGCGTCGAGCAACGCCAGGTCGGGCAGCAACAGGGGTGAAATCACCGCCATCTTGGCCGCCTCGCCGGTGGTGATCACGGCCACGGGTGTGACCTCCGACCCCGTCCCGGCGGTGGTCGGCACCTGGATCAGCGCCAAGCGCTGGCCTTTGGCCTGGTCGATGCCGTAGACCGCCTCCAGGGTCTGGTCACAGGCCGGGTGCGCCAGCAGCGCCACCAGCTTGGCGACATCCATGGAGCTGCCGCCACCGAAGCCGACGATCAGCTCGGCGCCGATATGCCGCGCCCGAGCGACGGCCGACAGCACGCAGGCGTGGCTGGGGTCGGCGCTGACCTCGCTGAAGATCGCCACGCTCAGGCGGGCCTGGGTAAACCCTGGCAGCAAGTCATCGAGCATGCCCAGGTTGACGATGCCCGGGTCGGTGACGATCAGCACGCGGCGCACGCCGCGTTGCTGGCACAGCTGCGCCAGGCGCCCGGCGGCGCCGGGTTCGCACAGCAGATGGGGGGTGGTGGCAAAACTGAAAGGCTGCATGCTCATGTTCCTCTTGTTCTTGTGGGTGAACAGCCGGGCCAGGTCAAAAGGCGAAGTGCGCTTCATCCAGGCTCATCAGGCACTGCGCGCCGCCGCGCACGGCCTCGCAGTGGGCACTCGCGCGCGGCAACACCCGCCGCCAGTAAAAGGCTGCAGCGTGCAACTTGGCCTGGTAGAAGGCGCTGTCCTGGCTGCCGGCGGCCAAGGCCGCGCTGGCGGTTTCGGCCGCCCGCAGCCACAGCGCGGCCAGCAGCACGTAGCCCGAATAGGCGAGAAAATCCACCGACACCGCGCCGATTTCCTGCGGGTCGCAGCGGCAGGCGTCGAGCACCTCGGCGCTCAGGTTGCGCCATTCCTGCAGGCGCTGGGCAACCGCCTGGGCCATGCCGGCCAGCGCGTCTGCGCGGCAGTTGCGTGCCGCTTCAAGCAACTCATCGATCAGCAGGCGCAACTGCTCGCCGCCGTCGCCCAGCAGCTTGCGGCGAATCAGGTCCAACGCCTGAATGCCATTGGTGCCCTCGTACAGCTGAGTGATGCGGCTGTCGCGCATCAGTTGCTCCATGCCCCATTCGCGGATGTAGCCATGCCCGCCGTACAGCTGCACACCCAGGCTGGCAGTCTCCTGGCCGACATCGGTGAGGAAGGCCTTGACGATGGGGATCAGCAACGCCGCCCGGCGCCCGGCGGCCGCCTGCACCTCAGGCTGCAAGGCGCCGTGCTCCAGGTCCAGCGCTTGGGCGGCAAAGGCCGCCAGCATGCGGCAACCTTCGCTGAGGGTTTTCTGGGTCAGCAGCATGCGCCGCACGTCAGGGTGGCAGATGATCGGGTCGGCACTGCGCTCGGGCGCCACCGGCCCTGCCAGGCTGCGCGACTGCAAGCGCTCGCGGGCATAGGCCAGGCCACCCTGGAAGGCCGCCTCGGCGATGCCCAGCCCCTGCAGGCCGACCTGGAAGCGCGCATCGTTCATCATGGTGAACATGCACGCCAGGCCCTGGTTGGCCTCCCCCACCAGCCAGCCACGGGCGCCATCGAAATTCATCACGCAGGTCGCCGCACCCTTGATGCCCATCTTGTGCTCGAGCGCGCCGCATTCCACCGCATTGCGCGGGCCCAGCCCTGCGCCTTCGGTGCATTCGAACTTGGGCACCAGGAACAGGCTGATGCCGCGCACACCGGCCGGCGCATCCGGCAGGCGCGCCAGCACCAGGTGGACGATGTTGTCGGTGAGGTCCTGGTCGCCGCCGCTGATGAAGATCTTGCTGCCGCTGATGCGGTAGCTGCCATCGCCCTGCGGCTCGGCACGGGTACGCAGCAGCGCCAGGTCGGTACCGGCCTGCGGCTCGGTCAGGCACATGGTGCCGGCCCATTCGCCGCTGACCAGCTTGCCCAGGTAATCGCGCTTGAGCGCTGCGCTGCCGTGCCGGTGCAAGGCCAGCACGGCGCCCTCGGTCAGGCCGGAATAAATCCGAAACGACAGCGACGCGCCCATCAGCATTTCGTGAAAGCAGGCCGAAACCATTTGCGGCAGGCCCTGGCCGTCATGTTCCAGCGGGCCGGTCATGCCACCCCAGCCCTGCTCCACATACTGCCGGTAAGCCTGGCGGAAACCATCCGGTGTGCGCACGTTGCCTTGCTCCAGGCGGCAGCCCTGCTCATCGCCCTGGCGGTTGAGCGGCGCAACCACTTCGCCGGCAAAGCGTGCACCCTGCTCAAGGATGCCGTCGATGGTTTCGCGGTCCAGCTCATTGCCCAGGCGGGCACAGTGCGCCGTCACATCGAACAGTTCGTGCAGCACGAAGTGCATGTCACGCTGGGGGGCTCGGTAGTTCATGCGCGGCCCTCGCGGACGTCGGCCAGCTGTTTGCCCTCGGCCACCAGGCGCATCAGCAACCCGGCCGGGCGCCAGTGTTCGCCGAACAGGCCCTGCAAGCGTTCCAGGCGTGCCAGGAGCAAGCCCAGGCCCTGCTGGTCGGCCCAGCGCATCGGCCCGCCGACCTCGTGCGGGAAGCCATAGCCATGCAGGTACACCCGGTCGATGTCAGCGCTGCAGCTGGCCACCGTTTCCTCGAGAATTTTCGCGCCCTCGTTGACCAGCGCCAGCAGGCAGCGCTCGCGGATTTCCTCGTCGTCGATCGCGCGCCGGTGCACGCCCAGGCCCTGGGCGATTTTGAGCACAAGCGCATCGACCTCGGGGTCGTGCACGGCTTCACGGCTGCCAGGGGCATACCGGTAGTAACCCTGGCCGCTTTTCTGACCGAAACGCCCCAGCGCGCACAGGGCATTGTCGACCTGTACCAACGGCGCATCCATGTCTTTGCCGGCCAGCTGGCGCGCACGCCACTCCAGGTCGATGCCAACCACGTCGTACATGCGAAACGGGCCCATGGCCATGCCGAACGCCTGCAGCGCCCCATCCACCTGCCGCGGCGTGGCGCCTTCGAGCAGCAGCTTGCGCGCCTCGGCCACATAGCTGGCGAGCATGCGGTTGCCGATAAAGCCTGGGCAGTTGCCGGCCACCACGACTTCCTTGCCCATGCGCTGCCCCAGGGCCTGGGCCGCCTCGAGTACCGCAGGCGAAGTGCGCTCGCCGCGCACCACTTCCAACAGCTTCATCACATGGGCCGGGCTGAAGAAATGCAGCCCCAGCACCTGTTCGGGCCGGCGGGTGACGGCCGCGATGGCGTCGATGTCCAGCGCCGAGGTATTGCTGGCCAGGATGGCGTCGGCCTTGAGCGTGCTGTCCAGGGTACGGAAGATGGCCTGCTTGAGCGCCAGGTTCTCGTACACCGCTTCGATCACCAGGTCGGCTTCGGCGAGGTCGTCATAGGCTGTTACCTGGCGCACCCGCGCCAGGCAAGCGTCGGCCTCGGCCTGATCGATACGGCCCTTGGCCACCTGCTTTGCCCAGGTTTGCGCGATCATCGCAAGGCCCGCTTCGGTGGCGCTGGGGTCGTTGTCCAACCACAGCACCGCAAGGCCTGCACGGGCCAGGCTGATGACGATGCCGCGGCCCATGGTGCCGGCGCCGATCACCGCCGCCTGCTGAACGTTGTAGGGAGTACTCACGGGTGACGCTCCTGATTCGAGGTGTGAAGGCATTGCCCTCACCCTAGTCAGGCGCCTACTATTTTTGAAATTCTCATTTTCCATCCCATGTATTTTTCGCATGAATATAGCCAACTTCGACCTCAACCTGCTGCGCGTCCTGGACATGCTGCTGCGTGAACAGAACGTGTCGCGCGCTGCCGAGCGCCTGGCGCTGACCCAGCCGACGGTGAGCAATGCGCTGGCGCGCCTGCGCGACCTGCTGGGCGACCCGCTGCTGGTGCGCGTGGGCCGGCGCATGCGCCCCACCCCGCGCGCCCTGGCCCTGGAAGGCCCGATTCGCGCGGCGTTGCTACAGATCGAACAGACCCTTGGCGCCGGCGACAGCTTCGACCCGCAGCTCAGCCACCGCCAGCTGCGTATCGCCCTCACCGACTTCGCCGAACAGCTGTGCATGCCAAAGTTGCTGGCCACCTTGCAAACCCAGGCCCCGCACTTGCGCGTGGACGTGCTGCACCTGACGCCCAATCTGCCCGCTGAAGCCCTCGACCGCGGCGAACTCGACCTGGTGCTGGGGCGCTTCGATGAGGTGCCCGCGCGCTACGAGCGGCGCCACTGGCGCAGCGAAACCCTGCACGTGGCGGTGCGCCAGGGCCACCCCGAAGTGGATGGCACGCTCGACCTTCAAACGTTTCTCGCCCTGCGCCACTTGTGGGTGCACGGCGGCCAGACCCGTGGCATGGTCGACCAATGGCTGGGGGAACAGGGCCTGGCCCGGCGCATCGTCTACACCACGCCCAATTACCTGCAGGCCGCGCACCTGGCCGCAAGCTCCGACCTCTGCGTGGTGCTGCCCACCGCCCTGGCCCGCCATTTCGCCCGGCTGCTGCCGCTGCAGGTATTCGACCTGCCGTTCGCCCTGGAGCCCTTCCAGCTGGAGCTGGTGTACCTCGCCCATCGCCAGCACGACCCGGCACTGGCCTGGCTGGTGGCGCGCATCATGGACATCGGTGCCGGCTGAGCCATCGCATTTGGGCATGGGTGGCCATGCAAGAGTGGTATTGGTTCGCCAGCGAGCTCTGTCCTTAGAGTGTTCGCCCTCAGAACAACAAGGACCACCCCATGCGCCTACGCACACTGCCCTGCCTGCTGGCCCTGGCCCTGCCCTACGCGGCGCTGGCCGACGGGCCGGCCAAGGACGCCAGCGACCTCACCCGCCAGAGCAATCAGCAATGGTTGCAGCGCCTGCCCTTCGACGACCGCAACGACTTCGACAATGCCCGCCGCGGGCTGCTAGAAGCCGTCGACCAGCCCGTGGTCAATGCCGACGGTAAAACCGTCTGGGACCTGCAGCGCTATGCCTTCCTGAAAGACGAGGCACCGGCCACGGTCAACCCGAGCCTGTGGCGCATTGCCCAGCTCAACACCCTTGCCGGGTTGTTCAAGGTCAGCGAAGGCATCTACCAGGTGCGCGGCCTGGACCTGGCCAACATGACCCTGATCGAAGGCGAGCACGGCCTGATCGTGATGGACCCGCTGCTGTCGGTGGAAACCGCCAGGGCCGGCTTGGCCATGTACTTTCGCCATCGCCCGCAGCGGCCGGTGGTGGCGGTGATCTATACCCACCCGCACGTCGATCATTTCGGCGGTGTGCGTGGGGTGATCGACGAGGCCGACGTCAAGGCCGGCAAGGTGCAGGTCATCGCCCCGCAGGGTTTCTTCGAACATGCCGTCAGCGAAAACGTGCTGGCCGGGCCGGCAATGAAGCGCCGGGCGCAGTACATGTACGGCGCGCCACTGCCACGCGGGCCACGCGGCCAGGTGGATGCCGGCCTGGGCAAGGGTGTGCCGGCCAATGCCACGGTTAGCCTGATTGCCCCGACCCGGCTGATCGAACAGCCTTTCGAAACCCTGCGCATCGACGGTGTCGACATCGAGTTCCAGCTCACCCCTGGCACCGAAGCGCCTGCTGAAATGAACCTGTGGTTCCCCCAGTTCAAGGCCCTGTGCATGGCCGAGAACGCCTCCCACGTGCAGCACAACGTGCTGACCCTGCGCGGCGCCCAGGTGCGCGACGCCAAGGTGTGGGCGCACTACCTCGACCAGTCGCTGATGCGCTATGGCGAGCAGGCCGAAGTGGTATTTGCCCAGCACCACTGGCCGACCTGGGGCGGCGCGGCGATCCGCGACTACCTGGCTGACCAGCGCGACATGTACGCCTTCATCGACAGCCAGACCCTGCGCCTGATCAACCGCGGCCTTGGCCCCACCGAGATCGCCGCCGAGCTGACCAGCTTGCCGCCACGGCTGGCCAGCAAATGGTACAGCCGCGACTACTACGGCTCGCTCAGCCACAACGTGCGGGCGGTGTATCAGCGCTACATGGGCTTTTACGACGGCAACCCGGCAACCCTCAACCCCTTGCCGCCGAGCGAGGCCGGCACGCATTACGTCAAGGCCCTGGGCGGCGCCGAGCGGGTGCTGACCCTGGCCCGTGAGGCCTACGGCAGCGGTGATTACCGCTGGGTTGCCGAGCTCACCCGGCACCTGGTTTTCGCCCAGCCCGACAACAGCGCAGCGCGCGAGCTGCAGGCCGACGCCCTGGAGCAATTGGGCTACCAGAGCGAGAATGCCACCTGGCGCAACGCCTACCTGACCGGTGCGCAAGAGCTGCGCAACGGTGTGGCGCCGGCCGCCAGCAAAGGCGGCAGTGCGGACGACCTGGTACGCGCCCTGACCCCGACGCTGTTCTTCGATTACCTGGGCGTACGCGTGGATGCTGCCAAGGCCGCCGAGCAGGACCTGACCATCAACTGGCACTTCACCGACCTGAACGAAGACTACGCCCTGACCCTGCGCAACGGCGTGCTCACCCACCGCGACCACACCCGCCACGGGCAGGCGGATGTCGAGGTGAAAATGAGCAAGGCTACCCTGGACCGCATCGCCCTCAAGCAGACCGGCTTTCTCAAGGAGGCGACCGTGGGTGATGTCGAGATCAGTGGTGAGCGGGTGAAATTCATGCGCTTCATGGCAGGGCTGGACGAGCCGGATGGGCGCTTCAATATCGTCACACCCTGAATGACCAACAGCGCCGCCCTAAAGCGAGCGGCGCAACCACACGCTCAGCACCAGGCCCGCCACCCCCAGGGCGCAGAGCAGCACGCTGCAGGCGGCCGCGTGGCCCTGCTCGCGGTGCAGCATGCCCAGCCCACGGCGATACACCCCGCGCTCACGGGCCCGGCCCAGCAGCGCCAGCAGCGCCGCCAGGCCGGCCACCTCCCACATTTCGCCGCGCCAGGCGAGGCACGCTACCAGCAGCAACGCCACCTGCGTGCGCCGCCAGGCCAGCACCGTACGTTCGGCCTGCAGGCCGCTGTCGCTGGCGCTATCCGCCATGCCAACGCGCCCATAGCACGCCGACCAGCGCCACGCAGGCAAGCCCGCACGCCACGCTCAGCAGCGGCACCAGGCGCGGCAGCGGCAGCGGTGCCTCGCGGCGCAATGCGCGCTCCACCGCCAACCAGCGCCAGCCGGCGCCCAGGCTCACCAGCAAGCTGGTGGCCAGCAACGCCAGCTCCATCGCCACGCGCCCAGACGGCGGCCAGGCATGGGCCGCGAAGGTTTCGATGGCGATGGCGCCGCCCAGCAAGGCCAGGGCGGTGCGGATCCAGGCAAGAAAGGTGCGCTCATTGGCCAGGGTAAAACGCGGGTCGGGCGCCTTGCCCTGCCCCAGCAACCAGCGCTCCCAAGGGGTATGACGGTGATCGGAATTCATGAGAGCCCTGTGTCAACGCAGCCCTTGGCTGCGCAATGCGCCGGGTGAAAAGTAGGAAGCACTGGTGCGCACGTCGAAGGCGTACGGCCTTGGCTGCTCGTTGGTCAGGCCAGACAGCTGGTAGCGGCCACTGCGCAGGTCGTAGATCGCCTCCATGGCGTTGACCAGTGCCTGCCCGGTGACGTGGTAATAGCTGTGGGCCTGGGCAGTGCGCCACAGCTGACCCTTGTGGTCGAAGAAGTCCGCCTCGAGGATGGCCCAGCTGTCCTCGTCCAGGTAATACCGGCGGCTGGCGTACAAATGCTTCGCCCCAGGCTTGAGGGTGCCCACCACTTCCCACACCCGGTGCAGCTCGTAGCGGGTAGGTTGCGGGTTGACGTGCCCCGGCCCGATCAGCGCGGCATAACCGAGCAGCGGCGAAGCCAGGCGATAGCTGTTGTACGGCACGTGCAGGGCCTTCTTGCCCACCAGGGTCCACTGGTAGAGGTCCGGGGCACCGTTGAACATGTCGCGGCTGTCGGCGGTGCGCAGGCCGGCCGTGCCCGGGGTGATGCTGTCATAGGCCAGCGCCGGGGCGCGCCGCACCCGCCGCTGGCTGCTGCTGTACAGCCACGAGAGGCGCGGCTGGGCCACCTGGTCGAGGGTTTCGTGCAACACCACGGCATCGCCCGCCAGGCGCGACGGCGCGGTCATGCGGTAACTCAGGTAATACAGCACGTTGCCCGCTTGGCCGCCCTCCAGTACGTCGGGGCGGGCGAAGTTCTGTTGCAGGCTCATCGTCGCGAAGCGGCCATCGCCACGCGGGGTAATGCTGTCCGAGGCCAGGCTGTAACTGCCGTTGCGCGGGCGGGTGAGGTGGTTCCACAGCACCTGCAGGCCATTCTCGGGCTTGGGGAATGCCACTACGCCGGCAAAGCCCTGCACGCCGTTGCCGTCATTGACCAGCCGGGCACTGGCCGCATTGTGCCGGGCCCACTCGCCCACGGGTGGCGGCACCGCGACACTGCGGTGCGAGGGATACACCGGCAGGCGGAACGACTGGGGGTAACGCTGCATCAAGGCCACCTGCCCCGCCGTCAGCTGCTCCCGGTACTGGGTGTAGTTGTTGGCGGTGATCACATACAGCGGCTGCTCATCGGCGTATGGGTCCAGCGGCGTGCCGTTGACCGCCAGCGACACTTGCCCCGCCTGCAGGCCGCCGTTCCAGGCCGGTATGCGGCCGTCGTTGCTGGGCCCGCGTTCGGCCCCCACCGGCGTCAGGTCTGCGGGCAGTGGCGTGGCGCCCAGGTACAGGCTCAGCAGGCTGGCGTTGACGAACAGGAAGCTGCGCAGCAAGGCGAATGGTTTCATCGGGCTTGGCCTCTTGTTGTTGTGGTGTCCGGGCCGGGCTTGCCTTGGCACGCCCTTTCGGGGTGATACTAGGAGCCGCGCTTCGAACCCCACAAATAACGTGTTCGGATACGTGCCATATCAGTTCGGCATACCCTTGGAACCGCTCCGATGACCCTGAAACAGCTCCGCTACCTGATCGCCATCGTCGAAGCCGGCAGCTTCTCTTCGGCTTCACGTCGCGCCTACATTGCCCAGCCGGCGTTGAGCCGGCAGATCAGCCTGCTGGAAAGCGAGCTGGAGATGCAGCTGCTCGACCGCCAGCACGATGGCATTGCCCTGACCGATGCCGGGCGCCAGCTCTACGAAGTGGCCCGGCAGGTGGTGCAGAAACTCGACTCGGTGAAGGATGAGCTCAAATCCAGCCGCGGCGACCCCAAGGGCCACGTGGCCATTTCCATCCCGGCCACGGCCGCCGACTTGCTGCTGCCAGAAATCGTCAGGCGCGCCGAACAGCGCTTCCCCGGCGTGACGCTGACCGTATGGGACGGCCTCAGCCGTGAAGGCGGCCAGGCCATCGAGCTGGGCAAGGTGGACTTCGGTGTGGTGCCCAATGCCGAGGAACTCGACCATGTGGAGGCCGAGCCGATCTTCACCGAAGCGCTGTACTGGGTTGGCGCATCAGCCCCTGGCACCCCCGACACCATCACCCTCGCCGAAGCCGCCGCCACCCGGCTGGTGCTGCCGCCCAGGACGCTGCACCTGCGCCGACGCATCGAGCAAGCCGCCATGGAAGCCGCCGTACCCCTGGCCGCCGCCTACGAGCAGCAATCGGCACCCGGTATCGCCAGCCTGGTGCGCGCCGGCCTGGCGGCGACCATCAGTAACTGGCCGCCGCTGAGCGTACTGCTCGAACCCACGGCGGCGCGGCGCATCGTCGAACCGCGCATCAGCCGCACCATCGCCTTGGCGCATTCCCAGCACAAACCCCTGTCGTTCGCTGCCGGTTGCCTGCGCGACCTGGTGCGCAGCGTGCTGATCGACCTGGTCAACAGCGGCCGCTGGCGGGGCGAGCTGATCGGCAAAGAGGCCGAACCACTGGAGTCGGTGCTCGGCGTTCAGCTGGCGGTCTGAGCGCGCGCCTGCCCGCCAGCTGCAGCCGACTCGCGCAGGCGCTGCTGGGTGCGCTGCGGGTTCAGGGTGGCCAGGCCCACCAGCCCGGCCACCACCAGCACCGCGCCGCACACCAGGAAGCCCTGGGCATACCCCGCCGGGTGTTCGCTACCCGCACCTTGTACCAGCAAGCCGGTCACCACCGGCGCTGCCAGCCCGGCCAGCGAGGCGATGCCGTTGCCCATGGCGAGGATGCCGCCGCGCTGGGCCGCCGGGGTGAACTCGGCGAGCATTGCCGGGCCCACGGAATACATCACCAACGCCAGGCCACCACTGAGGGTCAGCGCGGCGACCCTTGCGGCCGTGCTCAAGCCAGGCAGCATCAGCGACGCCGACAACAACCCGCCCAGTATCAGGCACACCGAAACGAACACGCCGCGTGCCACCCGTGACGTCACGCCGCGACGCATCAGGCGCTGGGAGAACCAGGCCAGCAGCAGGCTCAGCGGCGTGGTCACGACCACGAACATGATGAAGATTCGGCCGGTCTGCAGCGGGTCGATACCCAGGCCCACCTGCAGGTAACTGGGTACCCAGGTCAGGGTCAGGGCCAGCGACCAGTTGGCGGCGAAGTGGCACAGGTAGTTGCCCAGCACGCTGGGGTCGCCCAGCAGCCTGCGATAGGGAACAGACGGCTCATCGGCCTTGAGCTGGCTGGCACGCAGGCGCTCGAGGGTGCCCTCCTGGCCCAGCCGCCACCACAGCAGGCACCAGACCAGGCCGATCAGCGCAAGGATGATAAAGTTGGTGCGCCAGCCGTAATGCAGGCTGACCCAGGGGATCATCGCCCCCGCCACCAGCAGGCCCATGGCACTGCCGGCATGCAGCAGGGCCACCGGCAGGTTGCGCCGATCGTTGGGGAACCACTTGTACAGCGCATGGGTGGCCACCGGCGATGCCGGCCCCTCACCAATGCCCAGCAGCACCCGGCAGGCGACGATGGCCCACAGCGAGGTGGCAAACAGCATCGGCAGCTGGATCAGCGCCCAGAACAGGCCCATGCCCAGCAGCAAGGTGCGGGTGGGGCGCCGGTTGGCCATGAAGCCACCGACCACGGCGGAGATCGCGAAAAACCAATGCAAGGCGCCGCCGATCAGGCCGAACTCGGTGGCCGTCAGGCCCAGTTCGGCGCTCATCGGCACCGCCACCAGGCCGATCACCACCTTGTCGAGAAAGTTGACCAGCATCAGCAGGGCCAGCAGCGCGGCCACCAGCCAGGCGGTACGGGGGTTGGGCAGGGAAGAATCCGCAGTCATGGCGAGTACTCTTGTTATTGTTGTGGGGTGTTGCAAAAAGGCCGCCGCAAGGGCGGCCCGTCGTTCAGGCAGGCATCAGCACGCCTTTGGCGATGGTGTTGCGCTGGATCTCGCTGGTACCGGTGAGGATACGCATCATCCGCGTGGCACGGAAAATCCACTCCACCGGGTGGCCCTGCATCAGCCCAGCGCCGCCGTGCACCTGCACTGCCTTGTCGGCGATGCGGAAGGCAGCCTCGGAGACGAACAGCTTGCACATCGGCGCCTGGGTGCGGATATCGCCCCCTGCGTCGTTCACCTGGGCCGTGGCGTAGACCATGCTGCGGGCAGCGTGCAGCTCGGTGGCCATGTCGGCGATCATGTGGTTGACCGCCTGGAACATGGCGATCGGCTGGCCGAACTGCTTGCGGCTGCGTGCATGCTCGATCGACAGGTTCAGCGCCAGGCCGGCCATCCCCAGCAGGGTCGGGCAATGCAGCAGGCGGTTGAGGGTGATGCGCCCCATGGCCAGTTTGAACCCCTGCCCCTCTTCACCGATCAGGTTGGCGGCGGGCACGCGCACTTGGTCAAGCACGATGTCGCCGTGGGCACCGCCACCGGACATCACCGAGTAATCGCTGTCGATTCGCACACCCGGGGCGTTGAGGTCGACGAAGAACGCCGAAATGCCCTGGGCGCCCTTCCCCGGCCCGGTCACCGCCAGCAGCACCGCCAGGTCGGCGTAGGTGGCGCCAGAAATGTAACGCTTGCTGCCGCTGAGCACATAGTGGTCACCGTCGCGGCGGGCCTGGGTAGTAATGGCGGTGGCATCGGAGCCGGCCTCGGCTTCGGTCAGGGCAAAGCACACGGCCTTTTCAGCGCGACACACGGGCTTGAGAAAGGTCTCGACCTGGTAGGGGCTGGCCACCTTGAACAGGTGGCCGACCCGCGGCGGCCCCGACAGCTCGCCCAACACGTGTGAGGCGAGCATGGAGCCTGTCAGCACCGTGGCCTCCTTCACCGCGCACAGGTCGGCCACGTTCAGGCCGGCCCCGCCCATGCTTTCGGGCAGCATGACGGTGTACAGGCCCTGCTCGCTGGAAAGCTTCCAGACCTGCCGCAGCACCGGCTTGGGGTGCGGGCGCGCCCAGTCCAGCTGTGCCTGCTGTTCCAGCGGGCGTACCTGATCGCGGACGAAACCCTCGATCGCTTCGATAATTTGCGCAGCCTTTGCACTGGGTTGATACATGCTGATGCTCCCTGGTCAGATACGACGTTCACTGTGTTGCCAGTAGGTGTCCCGGACCAGGCGGCGCACCACCTTGCCATTGGGGTTTTTCGGCAGTTCGCTGACAAAATCGACGCCGCGCGGCTTCTTGAAACCGGCCAGCGCACGGCCGCAACGCTCGATCAGCTCGGCGGCCTGCAGTTGCGCCCCGGGCTTGAGCACGACCACCGCGCGCACCGCTTCGCCCCACTGCGCGTCGGGCACGCCGACCACCGCCACTTCGAACACCTCGGGGAAGCCGTAGATCACCTGCTCCACTTCGCTGGGGTACACGTTGAACCCGCCGGAGATGATCATTTCCTTCTTGCGATCGACGATGAACACGTACCCCTGGGCATCGACCGTGGCCAGGTCGCCGGTAAGGTAATAACCGTCGCGCATCACTTCGGCGGTGAGCGCCGGGGCGCGCCAGTAGCCCTGCATTACGTCGGGGCCCTTGACCACGATCTCGCCGACGTCACCCGGGGCCACATCCTCGAACGCCTCGTTGACCACCCGCAGGTCGGTCTCGAAGTAGCACCGCCCGCAGGAGGCCAGGCGCTGATAATCGCCGTCTTCCACCAAGTGGTCCTGCTCGGTCAGCACGGTGACCAGCGAACAGGTTTCACCGGCGCCGTAACCTTGCGCGAGAATCGGCCCGAACAGTTCGATGGCCTTTTTCACCAGGGCCGGTGCCATGGGCGCGGCGCCGTACATGACCAGTTTCAGGCTGGACAGGTCGAAGCGTTCGACGCCGGGGTAATTGACCAGGCGGTTGATCATCGCCGGCACCAGGAACAGCCGCGTCACCCGTTCGCGCTCGATGGTCTCCAGCAACAGGCGGTCGTCATAACGGTCGAGCAGCAGGTTGCAGGCGCCGACCGCCAGCAGCGGCATGATCTGCATGCCGCTGGCATGGGTGATGGGCCCCACATGGGCCATGACGTCGCCCGGCCCGGAGCGCCGTGTGGGGCTGGCAATGCTCTTGCGCACCAGCGCCTTGCGGTTGCCGAACGACAACATCGCAGCCTTGAGCACGCCGGAGCTGCCGGAGGTGTAATGCAGCACGGCCAGCGCATCGTCGGCCGGGTCCAGGCCCAGCGGTGCCTCACTGCCGCGCTCGAGCAACGCGGCATAACCCAGGTCACCGCCCTCGCCTTCCAGCACGATCAGCTGGCGCAGCAGCGGCAACTCCGTGCGCCGCGCTGCCAGCGCCTGGGCGAAACTGGCGTCGGTGATCAGTGCAACGCTGCAGGAGTCTTCCAGCACCCGCACCACTTCATCCACTGACAGCCGCGCATTGATCGGCACCTTGACCATCGCCGCCTTGTACAGCGCCACTTCCGCTTCGACCAGCTCCACGCGGTTGGCGGCGAGAATCGCCACATGCTCGCCGACGCCCACGCCCAGCGTACCCAGTGCTGAGGCCAGGCGGTTGCTGCGGCGTTCCAGCTGGGCGTATGTGAGGCGTGTCTGACTGTCCGCCACGGCGATGTGGTCCGGCCAGTAGCGGGCACTTCGGGTAATGATCGTTCCAAGGTTCACGTTGTTGTTCTCGTCGACAGGAAGACATCGACGATGCTAATCAGCTGCGCGCGTGCAGATGAAATACAAGATTCAGATGTGGGCCATAACTTTATTGGCTGGCGTGATGCCCAGAGGTGCTGGGGCTGGCGCTCGGTTGGAATGTGGCAGTCATTGGTTGTGGCAGCTTTGTTTGATGAGGGAGCGATTTCGACCGATGGCGGGCATCTGAAAGCCGGGGCCGCTTTGCGGCCCATCGCCGGCAAGCGCGGCTCCCACGGGTACTGCGCAGGCCTGGAGACTGGTTGTACCTCTGTGGGAGATTACCCAGCCCTTCGGGCTACGCTGTCGCGCAGAGAACAAAGCCCGCGAGCGCGCCGCATACCCTGTGGGAGCAACTGTCTTGCTCAAGCTTGCGTGATCGGTGTGGGAGCCGGCTTGCCGGCGATGAGGCCGGTACTGACTGCAAGCCGTCCATTCACCACACATACTGCAAGCGCAACGTCCAGGTGTTCACATCCGGCGAACCTGTGCGCTCGGACACAGTATCGGAATAAGCAATCAGCCCCCCGAACTGGGGCGATAGCATGAAGCCCAGGCTGGCACCCAGCAACGTGTTCTGTTGCTGATTGTCCTGGTTGACGCCGTTGATCCTGGTTTCTCCGCCTTTGTTGTAGGTGGCATCGAGGGAAGCCCAAAGCGCACGGTTGAAGCTGTAGCTGTAGTGGCCTTCGACGGCATACAACGGCTTCTGCTCAAGCGTGTTGTCGCCCAGGTAATCATCATTGTCGCCATACAGGGACACGTAGGTGTTGACCTCGAGCCAGGTCGGCCCGATAGGTGTACCAAACGCCAGTTCCGGTTTGAACACCCAGCAGTTGGCGCCGATGTAGATGATGCGCTTCTTGTCGTAATCGCCGGTGGGCGCCGTTACCCACAAGGCCCCGGTCAGGAATGTCTCGGGCTGCCAGGTGGCGAATTCTTCCTGGGTCAGCGCCGGCCCGCCGAACAGGTTGTGCACGATGCTGTTCCCCGAGGACGGCCGCTACTTCGAACTGCTCTCGCGCTTCATTGAAGCCGAAGCGGTCGACCCGGCAGACATGGACATGCGCGGCTTCCTGCATACCATCGGCATCGAAAAGGGCAAGCCCTTCGCCCCGGATGCCGAGCGGCGCAAACTGCTGGATGAGGCGGCACGTACCGCATTCAAGATGAGCAAGGTGGTCACCAGCCATCTCTTGATGAAAGAGCCAGGGGGCCTGTACTACACGGATCGCCAGTATGTGAACACCTTCGCTGGGGAAAACACCGAGTTCCAGTCCAGCGGCACGTACACCAATCTTGAGCAGCGCGTGGCGTTCTTCACCTCGGCCTACTCGGACAGCCCGGGCATGGTAATGAACATGGTCGGTGCCGGCGCCAAGTACCCGGCGACTACTCGTGATGCCGACGGCAAGTTCCTCGACGGTGCCCACACCTACAAGCTCAACCTGCCGGCAAATGTGCCGGCGGCGTTGTTCTGGTCGGTGACTGCCTATGACAACCTCACAGCCTCGGGCCTGGACAACGGCCAGCCGTTCCCGTCGCTCAACCAGATGGACAAGCCCGCGCAGAACAGCGACGGCTCGACTGACATTTTCTTCGGCCCTGAATCACCTGGTACAGGGAAAAACTGGATTCGTACCGTACCGGGCAAAGGCTTCCTGGTGATCGTGCGGCTGTACGGGCCGAAACAGGCGTTTTTCGACCAGAGCTGGAAGCCCAGTGACGTGATCAAGCAATAGGGTGGAACTTGCGTTGCCCCGTTACCAAGCGGGGCAATGCGAATCAGTCAGTGACAGAGCTTCTCACTATCTTGGTGAGCCGCAATCCGTCTGGTCCGCTGCACACTAATGAACGGCAGCTTTGGGTCGAAAGCGGCCTGTCGTGAATCGCAGATTTCGACCCATTAGAGATAGTCAGGCCGCCTGCTCGCTCTGAGCCCGACGCAGGACATCCGACAAACGCTTCAGACCTTCATCCAGCTTGTCGGGAGCAACATGGCTGAAGTTCAGCCTCAGGTGCCCTGGATGTTTGTCAGGCTCTGGGAAGAAGGGCTCTCCTGGCATGAAAGCCACATTGGCGGCCAGTGCCGGCTCGAGCAATGCCCGGGTATCGATGGGGTGCTTGAGCGTCAACCAGAAGAACAACCCTCCCTCTGGCATCTGCCACTCGGCCAGGTCGTCGAAGTGCGTCTCCAATGCGGCCTGGAAAGCGTCTCGACGACCCCGGTAATAGCTGCGTAACTCTTCAAGATGACGCTCAAGCCGTTCTGTCCCCAGCCATTGAAGGACCTGCCATTGCCCAACTCGACTGGTGTGCAGGTCCGCCGATTGCTTGAGCCGCAGCAATTGCGGGAACAGGTCGGGGCTGGCAATCAGGTACCCAACCCGCAAGCCGGGCAGCAAGGTCTTGGACACAGTACCGGTATAAATCCAGCTGGTGGTGTTCAGACGGCTGACAACCGGCATGGCCGCGACGCCGTCGAAGCTCAGCTCTCGATATGGCTCATCTTCGATCAATGTGACGTTGAACTCATCGAGAAGCGCCGCGACTTCGTCCCTTTTTCTGTCGCTGTAGCGCAGCCCCGACGGGTTCTGAAACGTTGGAATCAGATAGATGAACGCCGGGCGGTTCTGGCTCAGCAGTTCGCGCAACGACTCCAGATCCGGGCCATCGCGCTCCATCGGCAGCGAAAGGCAGTGCGCACCGAAGAACTGGAAGCTTTGCAACGCAGCCAGATAAGTAGGGGCTTCCAGCAGCACCGGCGTCCCTTTGTCGATATACAGTTTTGATGTCAGGTCCAGAGCTTGCTGCGAGCCGCTGAGAATGAGCACTTGGCTAGCCTCGCACTTGATTCCCAACGCACGGGCTTCCCTGGCCAGCGCCTCACGCAACATCGGCTCACCCTCGCTCATCCCGTACTGGCCCATGCTGGTGGGCATTTCAGCCCAGTCCACAGAGGGCAGCATCTCCTCTGCCGGCAGCCCCCCTGCAAAAGACATCATCCCTGGGCGCTGCGCGGCGGCCAGAATTTCACGAATCAAAGAGCTTTTAAGGCGCGAAACACGTTCAGAAAATGCCATGGATCACCTCTGGCCAAGCGCGAACAATATAGGTCAAACTCCTTTACCTAAATTAGAGCGCTCGTCGAGAGTAAGTCAACATGATTGACCTAAAAAACCAGGAAGCACAGCAGCAGGCCATGGAGGCGTTTTTCTTTGGCTATCAGGCGTTCACCACCAAGGCCGACGAGATGCTTGAGCGCAGGGGCTTGGGCCGTGTGCATCAGAGGATCGTTTTTTTCATAGCCCGGCACCCGCACCTCAGCGTCAAGGAGCTGCTGGCCCTGCTCGGCGTGACCAAGCAGGCGCTGAACATACCGCTACGGCAATTGTCAGAGATGGGATTAGTGGACAGCGCGGCATCGCACACCGACAAACGGATGCGTTTGCTTCAGCTGACCAAAGAAGGCTCGCGACTTGAACAAATGCTGCGACGTGAACAAGTAAAGCTGCTTGAGCGGGCATTCGGTGAGGCCGGAGCGCCGGCGGTAGAGGGATGGCTGGCTGTCAATGCGGCATTGGGGAAGCTACAAAATTCAACGTGAACCCGGATACCCGAAAGAAGGCCTCTGTAGACGCGGTTTCATTAGGAACATGCGTATGCTGAGCAGATTTGATTGTCCGCAACGGGTCGACTGCAGCCGGTCACCACTCCGATTTCGGCCCATGGCGGACATCCGAAGGCTGGGGCCGCTTCGCGGCCCATCGCCGGCAAGCCCGGCTCCCACAGGCACCGCGGAGGCCTGGAGACTGGTTATATCTCTGTGGGAGCCGGCTTGCTGGCGATGAGGCCGGTACTGACTACACAGCGTTGGGGCGGTGTCCGCAGTGGATCGGAAGGTGCCGGTGCATTCCGCCACACCGCTGCGCTTGGTATTTACAATTCGTCAGTCACTGACAGTAGCAACCGTTGATGATAATTGGCTGTGCCCGTCGCTCCACGGTCCACCTCAGCGGCTGAGGGCAGTCAGCGACAGGTACTTTGTAAAGCATCCGATTCTTGTTATAAGACTGACCGTTTTTCACGCAGTATGCCGTGTTAGGCACCCTACGGTGTCGAGTGGACGGTTTTAAAGTAAGGACGCTAGATGATCAAGCTCAAACCCCTTTTGCCAATCATGGCCGCATTGACCATGGCCGGCTGTATGACCGCTGAGCGCATGCCCGATGGCAAAACCAGGATTCGCTTCTCTGATGAGACGGCAAATTCGCTGGCCTCATTGATACCTGCCGGCGCGGTACCCGGTTCTGCTGCTGCGAGTGGTGGTGAACTGGACTTGATGCCGAAAAAGAGCCCGGCCGGTAGCGGGTTGTACCTATACTTCAACGGTCGCTATGACTTCACTTGTGCGTCCGCACTGCTCTACAGTGCCAAGTCCGGCCGCCCGCTGGATGAGTCTGCCAATGTCGGCTGCCGGGATCGCTATTATCAGCGTCAGTTGGAACTAAAGCAGGCGGGCAACCCCTACGACCGGGCTGCGCCCCCCTATGACGCACACAAACCGAACAATGAATACTGGGAAAAACTGAAGCGGCAAACCCTTGCCCAGCTGGGGACGACGCAGCAATTTGCCACGCGACTGTCAGCGATAACGCGGATTGAACGCGACGGCAATCACACTATCAGTTTGGGGTTTGCAGGCGATGGCGATGGCGTTCACGTGGCCTTGGTTCCCCAGCCATTCAGAATTCCGGTGCTCATGGAGAATGCCGACGAACAGGCGAAGTTGCGCAGGCCGGCGGCCAACGCCACAACCCAGATTGGCGAATGGGTGACGTGCAATGTGCTGCTCGGCTATGACCGAACGCTAGACCGTGGCCCAAGGCCTCGACATATCTCGGCACAGGAATACCGGCAATACGAGATACTTTTCAATGTGGCCTCGGTCAGTTGCCAGCTCGGTATTCGCTGACCGCAGGTAAGCCAGCCCTAGCTAAGCGGCTCATGCAATAATCCAGCTGCCATTGGCCAATGGCAGCTATCGACCCATTGCGGACACCGTGCCAACGCCCTGTAGTCAGTACCGGCCTCATCGCCGGCAAGCCGGCTCCCACAGATATATCACCAGCCTCCAGGTCTGCGCATTACCTGTGGGAGCCGGGCTTGCCGGCGATGGGCTGCGAAGCGGCCCCGGCCTTCGGATGTCCGCCATGGGTCGATAGCAGCCTTTCACGGCTGATCGCTAAACGGTCCATGGCGGACACCACCCCAACGCTCTGTAGCCAGTGCCGGCCTCATCGCCGGCAAGCCGGCTCCCACAGAGAGATCACCAGCCTCCGGGCCTGCGCAGTCCAAACTGTGGGAGCCGCGCTTGCCGGCGATGGGCCGCGAAGCGGCCCCGCCTTCAGAAGTCCGCCACGGTTCGATAGCGCAAGGCCTGAGCGGCCTGACGTGCCATCCGCTGGACCGAAGTCGGCTCACGTTTCGCCGATCTGCGACAGCGGCCGGGCGACATGTTCCAGGGAACGGCGTTCGGCCGCTACGCCCCAAACAGCCTGGGTCAGGCCGGCAATGATCATCAAGGCAGCCCCGATCAGGTAGCCGTACAGCACATTGGCACGTTCGCCACTTTCGATCAGCGCGCCGAACAACGTTGGCCCGATCAGCCCACCCAGGCCGGTGCCGAATGCGTAGAACACGGCGATGGCCAGCGCCCGGATTTCCAGCGGGAATGTCTCGGCGACGGTGAGGTAGGCGGAACTCGCTGCAGCCGAGGCGAAGAAGAAGATGACCATCCACGCCACGGTCTGCTGGGTGACGTCGATCAGCGCTTGCTCGAACAGGTAGCCACTGATGGTCAGCAGCACGCCGGAGACCAGGTAGGTGGCGCTGATCATGATGCGCCGGCCGATCACATCGAACAGCCTGCCCAGCAACAGCGGGCCGCAGAAGTTGCCAAGCGCAAACGGCAGGATGTACCAGCCCACCTTCGCTGACGCCACCCCGTAGAAGTCAGTCAGCACAAGCGCATAGGTGAAGAAGATCGCGTTGTAGAAGAAGGCCTGCGAGGTCAGCAAGGTCAGCCCGACCAATGCGCGGCGCCGATGCTCGACGAACAGGCTGTGGAACACCTCGCGCAGCGGCGTGTGGTCACGTGCGCGCAGGCGCATGGGCGCAGCCTGCAAAGGGGGGATCGCAATGCCGCGCGCCTGGTAATGGCGTTCGATGTTGGCGACGATGCGCTCGGCCTCTTCAGGCTGGTTGTGGATCATCAGCCAGCGTGGGCTTTCCGGCACCCACAGGCGCATCAGCATGATCACCAGGCCCAGCGCCGCACCGATACCGAAGCACAGCCGCCAACCCAGGTCGCCACCTGCAACCGCCGGGTCGAGCAGCACCACGGCACCGGCCGCGCCGAGGGCGGCGCCGATCCAGAAGGTGCCGTTGATGGTCAAGTCGACCCAGCCGCGGTAGCGCGCCGGGGTGAACTCCTGGATAGTCGAGTTGATCGCCGTATACTCGCCGCCGATGCCAGCACCTGTGAGAAAACGGAACAACAGGAAGCTCCACAGGTTCCAGGAAAATGCCGTCGCCGCAGTGGCGCCGATGTACAGAAACAGGGTAATGAAAAACAGCTTTCGCCGCCCCAGACGGTCAGTCAACCAGCCGAAGAACAGCGCGCCCAGCACTGCGCCCGCAATATAGGTAGCGCCCGCCAGGCCGATCTCGGTACTGCTCATGGCCAATGCCGGGCTGTCCTTCAATGCGCCGGACACCGAGCCGGCCAGGGTCACTTCCAGGCCGTCGAGCAGCCAGGTGATACCCAGAGCCAACACCAGCAAGGTATGAAAGCGGGTCCAGGGCAAGCGGTCCAGCCGGGCGGGTATATCGGTGCTGTACAGGCGCTGCTGCGCCGGGGCACCGCTGGGCTGCTGCAAGGCTCGGGTCGTCATGGCAACACCTTCGCTGACGGGTTCGCTTAGCCGATGGAGCCCTGTAAGGCGCGCGGAGTTCAAGATTCACATTGTCCACCGCTCGGCAGGTCAGTCTCCCCGATAACCTATGCAATACAAGGATGGACCTATGACGCAGGCATGGACGCGGCTGTGGCCAACGCTCGCCTTGATCACCCGCTGGCAGTGCAGGCGCTGCTGGTTGCGCTGATGCAAGCGGATCGAACTTTCTGCCCGCCACCGTGCTCCTCTGCACACACCTACCAACGCGAGGAGACGCCCATGAAGCATAACGACGGCAAGACCGGCGACAAAGTCCCCAAGCCGCTTTCTTCTGAACAGGCCCAGCAAGGTGAGCGGGAGCCAGACCCGGTGCTCGAACGCCCCGACCCTGCTACCGAGGCAGTGGACAAGGTCATCACGCCAACCTCGATCAAAGAACAAGAGCAGCAGACCCGTCAGATCGAGCGGCGCCTGGCTGAGGCAGACGAAAAAGCCCGACGCTGAACGCCGGGCGCCACGCTCAGATGCCCATTCGGTAAATGGGCATCTGAGCGGATTGTCCCGATTTTCGTGACAGTAATTCAATTGGCCACGTATTTTTGTCTTCATCCCCTGACAGTAAAGTGGGTTCATCACATAGAGGCGCCGAAGCCTCAAGGAGACGAATCATGATCACTGTCCGTAACGCTGAAGAACGTGGCCGCGCCAATCATGGCTGGTTGAAGTCAGCTCATACCTTCTCATTCGCCAATTACTGGGATCCTGACGAGCAAGGCTTTTCTGACCTTCTGGTCATCAATGATGACCGGGTGATAGCAGGCAAAGGTTTCGGCCAGCATCCTCACCGTGACATGGAGATATTCTCCTACGTCCTCGAGGGCGCCCTGGAGCACAAAGACACCCTGGGCACCGGGTCGGTAATCAAACCAGGTGATGTGCAATTGATGAGCGCAGGCAGCGGGGTCGCTCACAGTGAGTTCAACCACAGCAAATCGCAGCCGGTTCACTTCCTGCAAATCTGGATTGTGCCCAATGTACGGGGTGCGACTCCCCGTTATCAGCAGCAGCGTTTCAGTGACGATGAAAAGCGCGGCAAGCTGCGGCTGATCATTTCGCCAGAGGGCAAGCAGGGTTCGCTTCAGGTTCGCCAGGACGCGCGTGTTTATGCGGGCCTCTTCGACGGCGATGAGCACGCCACTCTGACGCTGGCTGACAACCGCCATGCGTATGTACACGTAGCGCGTGGGCGCATCGAGCTCAATGGCCAACTGCTGCGCGAAGGTGACGGCGTGCGGATGAGGAAAGAGCAACTGATCGAGCTTTCCAACGGCCGTGATGCAGAAGTGCTGGTGTTTGATCTGCGGCCTAACGAGCTGCCGAGCATGCCTTGACCCATGCAATTGGAGGACTGTCTTGCCGCGCCTCGCAGAGCGGTAAGACAGCATGCCGATTGATGGATCCAGGCATGCCAGAATTTGGCACCCACGCCCTCAAGCCCCCTACCCCCAAAAACAGATTCTGGCCGGCCCGATGCTAGCTGGATGAGTCGTGCTCGCTGCTTAGGCGTGCATGGCTTGGCTAAGACGCGCCAGGATACCGACCTGGGTCGAACCCAATTTTTCAAAGGCAGCAATGGAATGAGCACATCAACACCTGGCGCTTGGAGCCCCTTGCGCAATACCACCTTCCGCATGTTGTGGATCGCAACAATCGCTTCCAACATCGGCACTTGGATGCACGAGGTCGGCGCAGGATGGTTGATGACCACCCTTTCCGCCAGCCCGCTCCACGTTGCATTGATTCAAGTGGCAGGCTCGCTCCCCATGTTCTTCCTGGCCCTTCCGGCCGGAGCCGCTGCTGACATTGTCGATAAACGACGTTACCTGTTATTCGTGCAACTCTGGATGTCGGCGGTCGCAGTGACATTGGCAAGCCTCACGCTGCTAGGGCTGATGAACGTTTCATTGCTTCTGGTACTCACTTTGGCGTTGGGCATTGGTACCGCGTTGATGATGCCGGCGTGGAGCGCCCTCACACCTGAGCTTGTTGGGAAAGAAGACCTGTCGAATGCGGTGGCGATCTCGAGTGTCGGCATAAACGTCTCGCGAGCGATCGGCCCTGCCTTGGCAGGTGTAGTGGTGAGCCTGGTAGGCCCGTGGTTGACGTTCGCACTCAACGCAGTTTCGTTTGCGGGTGTGATCCTGGTGCTGTTCATGTGGAAGCGCGAGGTCAAAGAGCCGCTGCTGCCTGCGGAGCGCTTCATCGGTGCAATGCGTACTGGGATGCGCTTCGCTCGAAGCTCCAAACCGCTTCAAGCTGTATTGATTCGTGCGCTGGCCTTCTTCCTGTTTGCGAGTGCCGGCACTTCATTGCTGCCACTGATCGTGCGTGGCGAGATGCATGGCACCGCGGCCGATTTCGGTTTGCTGCTTGCTGCAATTGGCATAGGCGCCGTAGGGGGTGCAACGCTTTTGCCTAAACTGCGTGAGCGGGTCAGCCGAGACCGTTTGGTAATAATTGCGAGCTTGTTGTACGCCGTATTCCTGCTCGTGCTCGCGTCGGTTCGCAATTTCTATGTGCTGATGCCAGCGATGCTGATTAGCGGAGCCGCTTGGATCGCGGTGCTCTCCAATATGCAGGTTGCCGCTCAAACCTCTGTGCCAGCGTGGGTACGAGCCCGGGCACTGTCGGTGTACATCCTGGTCTTCTTCGGTTCAATGGCGGGTGGTGGCCTCCTGTGGGGGACCGTAGCCAGCCATGCCTCGATCACTTTGAGCCTGCTGCTGGCTGCTGGCGGTCTTGCGCTGGCGACCCTCGTTACCTGCAAAGTGGCGCTGCCTGAGACTGAAGCCGACGAGCTCGCGCCTTCGCTGCACTGGCCAACGCCATTAATCAGCGATGAGCTGGATCAGGAGCGCGGGCCTGTGATGGTCACAGTCGAGTACCACATCGATCCTGCTCAAGCAGAGGCTTTCACCCAGGCTGCTCGAGATCTGGAAGCCATGCGCAAGCGAAACGGTGCGTTGTCATGGGGGTTGATGCAGGACAGCTCGGAGCCGACGTTGTGGCAGGAGTTTTTCTTTGAAGAGTCTTGGCTTGAACACTTGCGCCATCACCATCGGGTTACCCGTGGCGAGCTGAAGATCGAAGCTCGAGTGCGCACATTCCAGACCGAAGGCGTACCTGTGAAAATCCGTCATCTGCTGGCTGAAACACATAAGCCTCATCGGTCTGGCGGCCACTGAACCACGGCAGCTTCCAGCAGCGATGTCGGTAGGGCCGCTCTGAGTACCCACCCGCAATGCCGTTGAAAGTCCATCATCAGCACTGAGCCTGTCTATGCCTCATTGCTGATGTTGGACGTTGCGATGCCTAGTTCTGTACCGGCTCGAAAAGGCTCACGGAGCTCGCATCCACCGCCTTGGGCAGCAGCCCCTCGCGGTAAAAGGCATCGGCGATGCGCTGCTGTTCAGCCAGGTTTTCCAGCTTCACCGGCTGCACGTCATAACTGCGCCGGGCGTTGGCCTGCTGCACCGTGGCGCTGTCCAGGTTGCCCCACAGCGGCCCAAGGATACGCGCGGCCTGCGCCGGGTTGGCCTTGGTCCAGGCACCGGCCTCGCGCAGGGCCAGGTACACCTGCTGCAGCACTTCGGGATGGGCCTTGGCGTAGTCGCTGCCAGCCAGGTAGTAACGCTGGTAGCTGGCCAGCTCGCTGCCATCGGCCAGAATCCGCGCGTTCTGCTGGCGCTGAGCACTGGCCACGTAAGGGTCCCAAGTTACCCAGGCATCGACCTTGTGGTTTTCGAAGGCGGCTCGGCCGTCGGCGGGAATGAGGTAGGCCGGGGTGATGTCCTTGAAGGTCAGCCCGGCCTTGGCCAGGGCCTGGATCAGCAAGTAGTGGCTGCCGGCGGCCTTGGTCACCGCCACGCGCTTGCCCTTGAGGTCGGCCAGGGTCTTGAGTGGCGAGTCCGACGGCACCAGGATCGCCTGGGCCGTGGGTGACGGGGTTTCCCGGGCAAAGTAGGTGAGTTTGGCGCCGGCGGCCTGGGTGAACACCGGCACGGTATCGGCAACGTCCGCCGACAGGTCGACATTACCCAGGTTCAGTGCCTCCAGCAGCGGCAGGCCACTTGGAAACTCGTGCCAGCTGACGCGGATGCCCTCGGCCTGCAGGCGTTGTTCGAGGCTGCCTCGGGCCTTGAGCAGGGTCAGCAGGGTCGAGGACTTCTGGTAGCCGATGCGCAGGGTCTGCTCGGCATTGGCCAGGCTCGGCAGCAAGGCGCTGGCCAGCAGCGCCAGGCCGAGCCGGCGCAGGGGTTTGATTGGCATGGGAAAATCTCCGCTGTCAGGGTTGCACGGCCAGCTTGGCGGCACCGGGAAGGGTGAAACCGCTGGCGAATGTCGGTGCCACGTCGAGGCGTTGGGCCATCAAGCCATGGGCATGGTAAAAGTCGGCGGTGTCCTGCTGTTCGGCCACGGTTTGCGGGTCGATCAGCTGCCAGCGCAGTTGGCGACGCTCGAACTGCAGGCGGGCGGCGTCTTCGGGGAAGCCGATGATCGCCGCCAAGGTTTTCGAATAGCTGTCCACATGTTGGTTGGCCCAGACCTGCGCGCCGGCCAGCCGGTTGAGGTAGTCCTGCAGCGCTGCGCGCCGGGCGGGTTGATCCAAGGCCTTGTCGGTTGCAGCGAGGAAGCTGTTGCCGCTGGACAGGCCACGGCCGTTGACCAGCACCCGGCCCTGCCCGCTCAACTCGGCCAAAGCGGTATAGGGCTCCCAGGTCGACCAGGCATCGACCGCACCGTTGGCCAGGGCGATCTTGGCGTCCACCGGCCCGAGAAAACGCAATTCCACGTCCTTCTCGCTTAGGCCGGCCTGTTCAAGCGCCTTGAGCGCCAGATGATGGCCGATCGACCCGCGACCGGTGGCGATGCGCTTGCCCTTGAGGTCGGCCGCGCTGTGCAGCGGTGCATCGGGGCGCACCAGCAGCGCCGTGCCATAAGGGTCGGACTTGTCCACGGCGATGGCCTTGACCGGCGCCCCCGAGGCCAATACGAACAACAGCGGCGCATCGCCGATGATGCCGGCATCGATCGCCCCGGCATTGAGCGCCTCGGCTAACGGTGCGGCGGCGGGGAACTCGGCCCAGTGGATGTCATAGGGCAAGTCGCGCAAGGCATCGGCGGCTTCCAGCTGTGCGCGCATATTGCCCTTCTGGTCGCCGATGCGCAGGGTCAGGCGCTCCGTGGCGCTGGCCTGGCCAACCAGCAACAGTGCCGCGGCAAGGGTGAACAGCTTCGTGCGGATGGACATGGCGCTCCTCGATGTCTGGGCAGGCCGCGTCATGCGGCCCGGTCTGTGACTCTAGCGAGAACCATCAAATAAATTAAATTGATTTTAGGAATAACCTAATATGCGTTTTAATCTCGCCAGACCCTGCAGATGGCATTACTCGCCATTGCGATTATGCTAATGCCTTATTTTCCCGTGCCACCCAGTGAGCGCCGATTATGAAAATCGATGATATGGACGCCTTCGTCGCGGTCATCCGTTGCCAGTCCACCAACCTCGCCGCCGAAGCCCTGCAACTGACCCAGCCGGCCATTACCCGCCGGGTGCAGAACTTCGAGGAAGACCTCGGTGCCACCCTGCTCGATCGCAACACCAAGCCCCTCAAACCCACCCCCATGGGCCTGCGGGTGTACGACCAGTGCAAGGCGATCTTGCGCGAGATCGACGCGCTGCGCGAACTGGTGGCCAACGATGGTGCGCCGTCGGGCACCCTGCGCCTGGGCGTGCCGCAAACCCTGGGCGACGTGGTGCTGCTCGATGCCCTGGCGCAGATTCGTGAGGCCTACCCGCAATTGCGCACCCAGGTGAGCAGCGGTTGGGGCAGCAGCCTGATCGCGCGCATGGAAAACGGCGAGCTCGACGCCGCCGCCGCGCTGTTCCCGCCGGGCAAGATCTTCCCCGAAGGCATCGCCAGCCAATCGATCGCGCGCATGCCGCTGAAGGTGGTGGCGGCCAAGGGCAGCGCCGCCAAGCGCAGCTACAAGCTCAAGGACTGCTACACCCGTGGCTGGGTGCTCAACCCCGATGGTTGCGGTTTCCGCGCCGGGCTGCAGCGGGCCCTGAGCGAACAAGGGCTGAGCCTGTCGATCAACCTGGAAACCTTCGGCACGGAGTTGCAACTTGGGCTGGTCGCCAATGGCCAGGGGCTGGGGCTGGTACCCGAGCCGCTGCTGCAGGCAAGCCGGCATCGCGAGGCGCTGGATGTGCTCAACGTCACTGACTTCAAGCCGCAGGTGGACCTGTGGTTGTTCCATCCGCGGTTCCTGGGCAACCTGCAGGAGCCTGTGGAACTGTTTGGCGAAGTTGCCGGGCATCGGTTGCTGGGTTGACCCCGACGGGGCGCCATGCGCCCCAAGCACTAAATGCAATTTACGCATAACACGATAGCAACTAGATGCTTTAAATAAATAATTAGCATAGAACCAAAAAGACTTTTACAGCCTTCATCCATACGAATACGGTCTTAGCCAACACACCGTCATTCAGGGATGAAACCCCATGAGTCACCCCTCCGACAGCGCCCTTGCCGAGCTGACACAGGCCCTTGCGGCCAATGCCGAGCGCTATGACCGCAGCGCCTGCTTCCCGCAGGACAACTTCGACCTGCTGCACCGCCACGGCCTGCTCGCCTTCACCGTGCCCCGCGCCCTCGGTGGCGCTGGCGCAGACCTTGCCAGTGCGCGCCGGGTCATTGGCGCGGTGGGCAAGGGCGACCCGGCCACCGCGCTGATTCTGGTCATGCAGTACCTGCAGCACTTTCGCCTGCAGAACGAAGCCTGTTGGCCCGAACACCTGCGCCAACGCGTGGCTAGCGATGCCGTACAACACGGCGCGCTGATCAACGCCCTGCGCGTCGAGCCGGCACTCGGCACCCCTGCCCGCGGCGGCCTGCCTGCCACCGTGGCGCGGCGCACGGCCGAAGGCTGGCGCCTGAGCGGGCGCAAAATCTATTCCACCGGCAGCCATGGCTTGAGCTGGTACCTGGTGTGGGGCCGCAGCGACGACGCCGACCCTTTGGTCGGCGGCTTCCTGGTGCACCGCGACACGCCCGGCATCACCATCGTCGACGATTGGGACCACCTGGGCATGCGTGCCACCTGCAGCCATGAAGTGCGTTTCGACGAGGTACTGATCCCCCTCGATCACGCTGTCAGCGTCAGCCCTGCCAGCGCGCCAAAGGCCGAACTCGATGGCGAGAGCCTGTTGTGGATGGCCGTGCTGCTACCGGCCGTGTACGACGGCGTGGCCCGCGCTGCCCGCGACTGGCTGGCGGGCTTTCTAAAGCACCGTGCACCCTCCAACCTGGGCGCGCCGCTGGCCAGCCTGCCGCGCTTTCAGGAGGTGCTGGGGCGCATCGACACCCTGCTGTTCGCCAACCAGAGCCTGCTCGATGCCGCAGCCAGCGGGCAGGTCGCGCCGCAGCATGCCGGGCAGCTCAAGCACCTGGTCAGCGCCAACGCCATCCAGGCCGTGGAACTGGCAGTCGAAGCTGCCGGCAACCCCGGGCTGTCGCGGCGCAACCCGCTGGAGCGACACTACCGTGACGTGCTCTGCAGCCGCATCCACACGCCACAGGACGACGTGGTGTTCGGCCAGGTCGGCCGCGCCGCGCTGCTGGAGGCTCGGGGATGAGCCATTCGATCATTGCCAGCCAGCTCGACGCCCAGGCCAACCAGCACCTGCGTGATCACCTGCCGGACCATCAAGTCATCGACATTGCCCCCGGCCAGCTGGCCCTGCAGGCCCCTGCCGATGTGTTCATCCTGCGCCCGATCAATGTGCGCGGGCAGCGCGTCGACAGCCCGCCGCCGGGCTGGCCGTGGGGCCTGAAATGGGTGCAGCTGGTGTCCTCGGGCATCGACTTCTACCCCCCTTGGGTATTCCAGGGGGCGCAGGTCACCAGCGGCAAGGGCGCCAACGCCGAGCACGTGGCCGAGTTCGCCCTGGCCCTGGTGTTCGCCGCTGCAAAGCAACTGCCGGGGTTATGGGTCAAGGATGCCGACTGGCGCCTTACCCCCTTGGCACCGCTGCGCGGCCGCACCCTGGGCATTCTCGGCTTTGGCAGCATCGGCCAGAGCCTGGCGCGCAAGGCCGTGGCGCTCGGCATGCGCGTGCTCGCCCTGAGCCGCCCCGGCCAGGCCATCGCCGATGTGCCCGGGGTGGTGCGCGTCGCCGACCTGCAACAGCTGTTCGCCGGCAGCGATCACCTGGTACTGGCCGCCCCGCTCACCGCTGCCACCCGCGGCCTGGTCGGCCGCGAGGTGCTGGCCCATGCCCGACCGGGCCTGCACTTGATCAATATTGCCCGTGGCGGGCTGCTCGACCAGCAGGCGTTGCTGGAGGCGCTTGACAGCGGCCTGATCGGCCGCGCCAGCCTGGATGTCACCGACCCCGAGCCGCTGCCCGCCGGCCACCCGCTGTATCACCACCCGCGGGTGTTCCTGTCACCGCACACCTCGGCCATTTCCGAAGACGGCTACCCGGCCTTCCTCGAAGCCTTCATCGCCAACTTCCACCGCTACCGCGAGCAGGCGCCCCTGGCCAACCTGGTCGACACCGCACGCGGCTACTAATTACCGGAGAGCACACCATGAGTTCACTGTCTGCCGTCACCACCAGCGCCCCTAGCGTGCGCGACCGTGTCAGCGCCGAAGAGTGGGAGGTGCGGGTAAAGCTGGCCGCAGCCTACCGCCTGGCCGCCCTGTTCCGCTGGACCGACCACATCTACACGCACTTCTCGGCCCGCGTCCCGGGCCCCGAGGAGCACTTTCTGATCAACGCCTTCGGCCTGCTGTTCGACGAGATCAGCGCCTCCAACCTGGTCAAGGTCGACGTCGACGGCACGATCATCGACGACCCGCTGGGGCTGGGCATCAACCAGGCCGGCTACGTGATCCACAGCGCCATCCACCGCGCCCGCCCCGACCTCAAGGCCGTGCTGCATACCCACACCCGCGACGGTGCGGCGGTATCGGCCCAGCGCGATGGCCTGCTCCCTATCTCCCAACACGCCCTGGCCTACTACAGCCGGGTGGTTTACCACGATTACGAGGGCGTGGCCCTGGACCTGGACGAGCAGCAGCGGCTGGTGAACAACCTGGGCGACAGCAACATCCTCATCCTGCGCAACCACGGGCTGCTCACCGGGGGCATCAGCGTGGAACACGCGTTCCGCGAACTGCATGGGCTGGAGCGTGCCTGCAACATCCAGGTGGCGGCCCAGGCCGGGGGCAATGACCAGCTGTTGCATGCACCGCAGACGGCAATTGCCAAGGTGCACGAGCAGTCGAAGCGGTTTTCCGATGGCAAGGGGGAAGGCATCCAGCGGCACTGGGATGCATTGATACGGCAGCTGGACCGTGAGGGCCGCGGTTACCAGGACTGAAGCAAACACAGCTGTCGCCTGTGCTTGCCGGCGAAGAGGCCAGTACAGGCAAAACCATTCCGATCAAGGACCACCCCATGCCCCCACTGCACCGCCTGTTTGCCATCGGCGCCCTCGCCCTGGCCCTTACCGCCTGCTCTCCGGACGATGGCAGCACCGCCGGCAAAACCCTCAGCGTCGCGTTCTGGGGCGATAACACCACCCTGGTCAGCGTCGACCCCTTCCAGGTCTACTGGCTGGAACACCGGGTACTGCTGCGCAACGTCGCCGAGTCGCTCACCGACCAGGACCCGGACAACGGCCGCATCATCCCGTGGCTGGCAAAAAGCTGGGAGGTCAGTGCCGACGCCTTGAGCTACACCTTCCACCTGCGCCAGGACGTCACCTTCAGCAATGGCGAGCGTTTTGACGCCCACGCCGTGAAAAGCGCCTTCGACAGCAACAAAGCCTTCGCTACCCAACTGCCCGCAACCTTTGGCGCCACCTACCTGGCCGGCTACGACCACGCCGAGGTGCTCGACGACTTCACCGTGCGGCTGGTGCTGTCGCGGCCCAACGCAGGCTTTCTGCAGGCCACCTCCACCACCAACCTGGCGATTCTCGCGCCCGCCTCATACCGGCTGAGCGCACAAGAGCGCTCGCTGGGCAAGATCATCGGTACCGGCCCGTTCACCCTCGAACACTACACCCCCGAGGTCGGCGCCCGCCTGGTCAAGCGTGCCGACTATGCCTGGCCGTCGGCCAACATGCGTAACCAGGGCCCGGCCCATGTGGATGCCGTGGACATCAGCTACATCCCCGAGGAGAGCGTGCGCAACGGCCTGTTCCTGCAGGGCAAGGCCGACATCCTGTGGCCGCGCAACCCGTTCTCGGAGGTTGACCTGAAGCTGTTCCAGTCCAAGGGCGCGACCATCCAGAGCCGCTCGCTGCCAGGCCCGGCGCTGAACCTCTACCCCAACACCCGCAACCAGCGGCTGCTGGGTGACCGCCAGGTGCGCCTGGCGCTGCAAAAGGCCATCGACCGCACCAGCTACGCACACACCGTCTACAACGCCGAGTTCCCGGTAGTCAGCGGCGTGTACGACGTGACCACGCCGTACTTCAAGCCCCAGGCCGACAAGCTCGCCTATGACCCCAAGGGCGCCGAGCAGCTGCTCGACGCCGCCGGCTGGCACAAGGGCGAGGATGGCTACCGGCACAAGAACGGCCAACGCCTGACCCTGCGCTACAACCTCACCCCCGCCGAAAGCGCCGGTGACGTGCTGGTGCAGGACCAGTTGCGCAAGGTCGGCATCGACCTCAAGCTGAATGTGCTGACCCGCGCCGAATGGGTGGCCGGCAACGCGGCTGGCAACTACGACCTGACGTCCACCTACATGACGCGCGCCGACCCGATCATCCTGCAGACCATCCTCGATCCACGCGCGGCCAACAGCGCCACGGTCGCTACCAACACCTACGAGCCGCAGACCCTGGCCAAGGCCCAGGCGCTGTTCGACAGCGGCATCACCGCCACCGCCGACCCGCAGCGTGCCCAGGCTTACGGCCAGTTGCAGGACCTGCTGACCGACGAGGCCTCGGCATTCCCGCTGTATGAGCGCGTCTGGCAAGCCGCCACCGCGCCGCGGGTCAAGGACTTCCGCTGGACCGCCGAAGGCTTCGCGCTGTTCAGCGACATCCAGGTCGGCCAGCCATGAAGCGCTACCTGACCGGCCGCATCGGCCAAGCGCTGTTGGTGTTGTGGGGCGCCTATACCGTCACCTATTTCATCCTTTACATGCTGCCCGGCGATACCCTGGCGATCATGCTCAGCGCCTCTGGCATGGAGGCCGACGGCCTGTCTCCGGAGGACCTGGCCAAGGCCCGCACCTACTATGGGCTGGACAAAGGGCTGTTCGAGCAGTACTTCGACCTGCTGTGGCGCGCCCTGCACGGTGACCTTGGCCAGTCGTTGTCTCTCGGCAGGCCAGTGACCGCGCTGCTGGCCGAGCGGCTGCCGCAAACCCTGGCGCTGGCAGGTACTGCCATTGTGCTGTCGTTGCTGGCCGGGGTCGGCCTGGCCTACCTGACCGCCTACCTGCAATGGCGCCCGCTGAAGACCGCACTGGCGCGCCTGCCGTCGCTGGGCTTTTCAGTGCCGGTGTTCTGGATGGGCCTGCTGCTGATCCAGGTGTTCGCCTTCGCCCTTGGCTGGCTCCCGGCCACCGGCAGCCAAGGCCTGGCCAGCCTTGTGCTGCCGGCGATCACCCTGGCGATCCCCAGCGCTGCGGTTTACGCCCAAGTGCTGCAGCGCGGCTTTCAAGGCGTGTGGCAGGAGCCCTACATCACCACCGCCTTCGCCAAAGGCCTGAGCCGGGCCCAGGTGCAGGCGCGCCATGGCTTGCGCAACGCGGCCTTGCCGCTGCTCACCCTGGTCGGCCTGCAGGTCGGCAACACGGTGTCCGGCGCGGTGCTGGTGGAGACCATCTTCTCGCGTAACGGCGTTGGCCGCCTGGCCCAGGAAGCCGTGCTGCGCCAGGACATCCCGGTGGTGCTGGCGATCGTTGCGGTATCAGCCGCCGCCTTCGTGTTGGTCAACCTGATCGTCGACCTGCTCTACCCCTACCTCGACCCGCGCATCACCCACACGGCCAAGGTGAGCTGACATGACCATCGACATCCCCCTGACCCCGATCGACACCCAGCACACCAGCGGTATGGCGCCTCCCGCCACGCCCTGGAAACGTCGCACGCGCCTGCAGCGCGCGCACCAGGCCTTGGCCCCACTGCTACGCCGGCCTGGCTTCAGCGTGGCCCTGTTGATCGTACTGTTTGCCCTGTTCGCGGCACTGGCCCCGCAGTTGCTCACCAGCTTCGACCCTTACGCCACCTCGCCCGCCGACAAACTCAGCGCCCCCAGCGTGGTGCACTGGTTTGGCACCGACGAGTTGGGCCGCGACCTGTATACCCGGGTGGTGTATGGCGCGCGCCTGTCGGTGCTGGCGGCACTGTTGGCGGTGACCATCGCCCTGGTTGGCGGCCTTGGCCTGGGCGTTCTGGCCGGTTTTGCCGGCGGGCGGGTCGACGCGGCGTTGATGCGCCTGATCGACGTGTTGCTGGCGTTGCCCGGCCTGCTGCTGGCCTTGGCCATCGTCACTGCCATCGGCTTTGGCACCGTGCCGGTGGCTGTCGCTGTGGGTGTCGGCATCATCCCGGGCTTTGCCCGCACCACCCGCGCCGAAGTGCTGCGGATCAAGACCCTGCCCTATGTCGAGGCCGCCCGCCTGGGCGGCGCCAGCTGGGTACGCACACTGCTGCGCCATGTGCTGCCCAACGCCTGGGGCCCGGTGGCGGTGCTCGCCACCCTGGACTTTGGCGCGGCCATTCTGGCCACCGCCGGCCTCAGCTTTCTCGGTTTCGGCGCGGCACCGCCAGCAGCGGAATGGGGCACGCTGATCGCCAACGGCCGGCACTTCCTGATTACCGCCCCTTGGGTATCGCTGCTGCCGGGGCTGTTCGTGGTGGCTGTGGTGTTCAGCCTCAACCACCTGGCGCGCAGCGCCGAGGAGCATGCCCGATGAGCCAGCCACAGTTGATCCAGGTGCGTGACCTGAGTGTCAGTTACACCTTCGCCGGGCAACGCACCCAGGCCGTGCGCCGGTTGTCGTTCAGCCTGGCCCAGGGCGAAACCCTGGCGATCGTCGGCGAGTCCGGTTCGGGCAAATCGACGCTGGCCAATGCCCTGCTCGGCCTGCTGCCGGCCAACGCAAACATCGAGCAGGGCGAGCTAAGGGTCGATGGCATCGATGTGGCGCAGGCCAGCGAGCGCGTCAGGCGTAAGCTGCGCGGCCGCACCATCGCCTTGGTGCCGCAAGACCCGATGGTCAGCCTCAACCCAACCCTGCGTATCGGCCGGCAGATTGCCGAGGCGCTGTTGCTCGCCCATGACGGGCGGCGTTACCCGGGGCTGGACGCACAAGTGCTGGCGCTGCTCGAGCAGGTCGGCATCGACGAGCCGCCGCTGCGCGCCCGCCAGTACCCCCACGAGCTGTCCGGCGGCATGCGCCAACGGGTGCTGATCGCCATCGCCCTGGCCGGCGACCCCCGGCTGATCATCGCCGACGAGCCCACCAGCGCATTGGACGTGACCGTGCAGCGGCGCATTCTCGACCACCTGCAGCAGCTGGTGGCCGAGCGCGGCATCTCGCTGTTGATCATCACCCATGACCTGGGCATGGCCTGCGACCGCGCCGACCGCCTGCTGGTGATGAAACAGGGCGAGCTCGTCGAACATGCCTCGCCCAGGCAGATCCTCTGGGGCGCACAGCAGCCCTATACGCGTGCCCTGCTCAACGCAGCGCCCGCCTTCGTGCCGCGTAAACGGCCGCCTGGCGTGCCAGCGCAAACACCGCTGTTACGCCTGAGCAATGTCGGCAAGCGCTTCGCGCTGCCCGGGCAGCACGCGCACTTTACCGCGCTGCATGGCCTCAACCTCGAGCTGCATGCCGGGCAGACCCTGGCCATCGTCGGCGAATCGGGCTCGGGCAAGAGCACCGCGCTGCGCATCGCCCTTGGGCTGGAAAAGCCCAGCGAGGGGCGTGTGGAGTTCGCCGGTGTCGACGTCAGCGCCTGCAGTTGGCGGCAGTTCCGGCCCCTGCGCCGGCGTATTCAGCTGGTGCAGCAGAACCCGTTCGCCGCACTCGACCCACGCTTCACGGTGTTCGACAGCATCGTCGAACCGCTGGTGTCGTTCGGCCTGCTCAAGGGCGCTGCGCTGGAGCGCAAGGCCCGCGAGCTGATCGCCCGGGTGCAGCTGCCGGTGCACTTCCTCGACCGCCTGCCGCGCGAGCTGTCGGGCGGCCAGCGCCAGCGGGTGGCGATCGCCCGGGCATTGGCCCTGGAGCCCGAGGTGCTGTTGCTCGACGAGCCGGTCAGTGCGCTGGACGTATCGGTGCAGGCACAGATCCTCGCCCTGCTGGCCGACCTGCAGCGCGAACTGGGCATCGCCTACGTGCTGGTCTCCCATGACCTGGCGGTGGTCGCGAGCATGGCCGACCACGTGCTGGTGCTGCGGCGCGGGCAGGTGGTCGAGCAAGGGCCGGCGGTGCAGGTGTTCGGCAGCCCGGCCAGCGCCTACACGCGGGCGCTGATCGAGGCGATACCCGGGCATTCACGCAGCGTGCTGCCTGTGGCGGTTTGACGGTTGTGCCGCGCGGTACGTGGTGCCGTGCGCAACAGACATTGAACATTATCTGGCAAGAGGTATTGAACGTGAGCAAACGACAGATCCATCTCGGCGCAATGATCCACGGTGTCGGTCACGGCTGGGGCGAATGGCGCCACCCCGAGGCGCTGGCCGACGCCAGCGTCAACTTCGGTTTCTACAAGCAGCAGGCGCAACTGGCCGAGGCCGCGAAGTTCGACTTCGCCTTCATCGCCGACAGCCTGCACATCCATGCCCGCTCCAGCCCCCATTACCTCAACCGCTTCGAGCCGCTGACCATTTTGTCTGCGCTGGCGGCGGTCACCTCCCACATCGGCCTGGTAGCCACGGTCACGGTCAGCTACACCGAACCGTTCCAGGTCGCTCGCCAGTTCGCCTCGCTGGACCTGATCAGCGGCGGGCGGGCCGGCTGGAACGTGGTGACCTCGTGGCTATCGGGCACCGCCGACAATTTCGGCAAGGCAGAACACCCACCCCACGCCGTGCGCTACCGCATCGCCCGCGAGCATGTCGATGTCGTCCAAGGCCTGTGGGACTCGTGGGAAGACGACGCCTTCACCCGCGACAAGCGCACCGGCGAGTTCTTCGACCCCACCAAGCTGCACACGCTGGGCCACCAGGGCGAGTTTTTCAAGGTCAAGGGCCCGCTGAACATCCAGCGTTCGCCCCAGGGCCAACCGCTGATTTTCCAGGCCGGCGTGTCGGAGGATGGGCGCAACTTCGCCGCGCAAAACGCCGATGCGATTTTCGTCAACCCCGAGTCGTTCAGCGATGCCCGAGCCTATTACCAGGACCTGAAACAGCGCGCTGCGCGCCATGGCCGCGACCCGGAGCAGCTGTTCATCCTGCCGGGCATCCGCCCCATCGTCGGCCGCGACGAGGCCGAGGTAGAGCGCCGGTACCAGGAGGCCGTCGAGCTGGTGAGCATCGAGGACGCCCTGGTCGCCCTTGGCCGCCCGTTCAACGACTACGACTTCAGCCAGCACGACCTGGATGCGCCATTCCCGGACCTGGGCACCCTCGGCGACAACAGCCACAAGGGTACCGCCGACCAGCTCAAGCAACTGGCCCGCGAAGAGGGCCTGACCCTGCGCCAACTGGCACTGCGCTTTTCGCGCCCGAGGCGTGACTTCACCGGCACCCCGGAACAGGTGGCCAATGCCCTGCAGGACTGGTTCGAGGACCGCGCCGCCGACGGTTTCATCATCAATTCGCTGCTGCCCGATGGTTTGCAGTACTTCACCGAGCTGGTAGTGCCCCTGCTGCAAGCGCGCGGCCTGGTGCGCAGCGAGTACACCGGCCGCACCTTGCGCGACAGCTTCGGCCTGAGCGTACCGACCAACCGCAACACGCGGCGCCGCGAGCCGACCGCGGTCGCTTGAACCGCCCTGGACGAAAAGGAGTTCCACTGCATGAGCCTCGAATTCATTGGCCTCATCGGCCCTCAGGAAAGCAGCGAATCACAAGCCCCACGTGGCCCGTTGGTTGACCTGGACTTCATCAAGGCCTTCGCCCACGCCCAGGAATACGCCGGGTTCGACAAGGCCCTGCTGGCGGTCAATACCAGCGCGCCGGACGCGATGATCCTGGCCAGTTACGTCGCCGCAGTGACCGAACGCATCGGCCTGCTGGTGGCGCATCGGCCCGGTTTCCAGGCGCCGACCTTCGCCGCCCGCCAGTTCGCCACCCTCGATCAGCTCAGCCGCGGCCGCGCCTCGATCAACGTGATCACCGGCGGCGACAGCGGCGACCTGCAGCGTGACGGCGATTTCCTCGACAAGGATGCCCGCTACGCACGCACGGACGAATACCTGCAAGTGCTGCACAAGACCTGGACGCAGACCACGCCGTTCGACCACCACGGCGAGCACTACCGGGTAGAGGACAACCTGACCCTGGTCAAGCCGGTGGACAAGCTGCCGGTCTACTTCTCCGGTGCTTCGGATGCGGCGGTGGAGGTGGCAGCCAGGCACGCCGATGTCTACATGATGTGGGGCGAGCCCCTGGAGCAGGTGCGCGAACGCATTGCCCAGGTACGCAAGGCCGCGGCTCGCTACGGCCGGGAGAACCACATCCGCTTCAGCCTGTCGCTTCGGCCGATCCTGGGGGCTACCGAAGACGAGGCCTGGGCCCGGGCCGAGCGCATCCTGGCCGACGCCAGGCAACGCATCGGCATCCGCCAGGGCAGCCGTCGCGAGAAGAACTTCGGCAAGAGCAACGTCGGTTCCGAACGCCTGGTGCAACTGGCAAGCCAGCGCAAGGTGCACGACACCCGGCTGTGGACCGAGATCGCCGCGCTGGGCGGTGGCGCCGGCAACTCCACCTCGCTGGTGGGCACCCCCGAGCAGGTGGCCGAAGCGGCGCTGGCGTATTACCAACTGGGTGTGAGCACCTTCCTGTTTCGGGGTTTTGACCAGTTGCGCGATGCCGTGGACTACGGGCAAACACTGATTCCACGGATCCGCGCACTGGTTGCGCAGCAACAAGATGGCCGCACCACCCGCAGCGCCTGACCTGGACCGGCCCTTTCACGGTTAGCGCCGCGAAGGGGCCTGCGGACCTCCCTGACCCATATTCAGACCACCAGCCCACATCGGGCCTGGTGCAACGGCGCGTGGGTGTTCGTCGTGAACTTTCATGCGCCCTTCATTGCCCAGGCAACACTACATCAAAATCACGTTATCGCATTTATAAAGCAGGCTATTATCAGCAATAAACATAATTAACTTAGAACAAAAAAACCTTTCACAGCCGTGCGAAAGTCCATTAGGTTCTTTCAACCGACCCCGACATGGCGGAGGCAAATGGATTTGTGCCAGCCGCTGTCGGTCCGTCTTTCGATCCGCCTGCCCGTTGCGCACATCCGAACTCAACCTTTTCGGAGCATGCGACATGGGATTGTCCCGTAGAGATCTGATCACCCGCCTCGCCGCCATTGGCGGCTATTCAGCGGCCCTTGGCGCGCTGGGGCAGAACGCCCTGGCCGCCACTTTCGAGCCCTTGCAACTGGCCGCCAACGGTGGCAACGGCAAACGCGTAGTGATTGTCGGCGCCGGTATTTCCGGCCTGGTAGCCGCCTACGAGCTGCGCAAGGCCGGCTTCTCGGTCACCGTGCTGGAAGCCCGTGAGCGCGTCGGTGGCCGAGTCTGGACCCTGCGCCAAGGCGACCGCATCGAGCATAACGACGGCAGTTCGCAAACGGTCGAGTTCGACCCAGGCCACTTCTTCAACGCTGGCGCCGCACGCCTGCCAAGCCATCACCTGACCATCCTCGGTTACTGCCGCGAACTGGGGGTGGAGCTGCAGGTGCTGGTCAACAGCAGCCGCAACGCCCTGGCCCAGCCTGACCTGGCACGCCCACCGCTGCTGCTGCGCCAGGCGGTCAACGACACCCGCGGGCACTTCAGCGAGCTGCTGGCGCGCAGTGTCAAGCGCAACAGCCTCGATGCCGAGCTCAGCAGCGGCCAGCGCAAGGCGCTGCTGGACTTCCTCAAGGTGTACGGCGACCTCGACAGCCAGCAGCAATACCGCGGCTCGGTGCGCGCCGGTTATAGCCGCTTCGCCGGCGCCGGGGACCAGACACCAGTCCAGCGCCAGCCGGTCCCCCTGGACCAGTTGCTCGACAGCAACCTGCTGCTGCCGCTGGTGTTCGACGAGATCCCCGAGTTCTCCTCGACCATGTTCCAGCCGGTCGGTGGTATGGACCAGATCCCCAAGGCGTTCTACCGCCAGGTCAAGGACAGCGTGCGCCTGAGCGCCGAAGTGCTGGGGGTGGAAACCACTGACAACGGCGCCAAGGTGGTCTGGCGTGACCGCAAGAGCGGGCAGCAGCACATCGAGCAGGCCGACTACGCCATCGTCACCCTGCCCCTGCCCTTGCTGGCGAGGCTGCCGAACAATTTCAGCACGGCATTCAAGCAGGCCATCGGCACCGCCGAAGGCGACAAGGCCAACAAGGTCGCCTGGCAATCACCGCGCTTCTGGGAAACGGATTACCAGATCTACGGCGGCCTCAGCTACATCAACCACGAAGCACGCACCCTGTGGTACCCCAGCGACCACCTCAACAGCGCCCAAGGTGTGTTGGTCGCCACCTACAACACCGGCTTGGTGGCCGAGCAGTTTGCCACCAAGTCGCTGCAGGCCCAGGTTGCCTCGTCGCGCCAGGCGGTGGAATCGCTGCACCCGGGCCACAGCCACAAGCTGGGCCGGCCGGTGGTGGTGAACTGGTCGAAGATCCCCTTCAGCGAAGCCCCGTGGATCGTCCACGACGAAGTCGCCCAGCCTGGCTACGACCTGCTCAACCAGCCCCAGGGCCGAACCTGGCTGGCCAGCGATGCCCTCGCCCATGGCGGCGTGGGCATCTGGCAGAACAGCGCGGCCGAATCCGCCCGCCGGGTTGTCGGCCTGATCGCCCGCCATGCCAACCAGGCCACCCGCGGCGCAGCCGCCTGATCGTCAAGGAAACCACAGCATGCCTCGTCTTCTTCTGCTTGCCGGAGTGCTCATGTCGCTGACCCTCAATGCCCATGCCGATAGCATCAAGCGGGTCGCCCCGCCTGGCTCCAACTTCCCCATCTCGCAACTGGTCACCGTGCCGGCCGGCAGCCAACTGACGTTCGTCAGCGGCACCTTGCCGGATGTGGCCGACGCCAAGGCGCCCAAAGGCACTATCGCGGCGTTCGGCAACACCGAAAGCCAAACCCGTTCGGTGCTGAACAAGCTGCGCACGGCGCTGCAAAGCCAGGGCCTGGATCTAGGCGACATCGTCCAGTTGCGGGTGTTCCTGGTGGGCGACCCGGCCAACGGCGGCGCCCTTGACTTCACCGGGCTGCAAGCGGCCTACAGCGAATTTTTCGCCACCGCCGAGCAGCCCCGCACACCGACCCGCACGGCCATCCAGGTGGTGGCGCTGCCGCTGCCGGGCGCGCTGGTGGAAATCGACGCGATCGCGGCCAAGGCGCCCTGAGCGCGCCCGCCGAGCCACACAAGGAACTGCGTGCATGAAGCAAGCCTTTACCTCTGCCCCGCTATTCACCATGGCCTTCGCCGCCGGCCTGCATACCGCGCCGGCACTGGCCGACGAACCTGCTGCCCAGGCACTGGGTACGGTGATCGTCACCGGCAACCGTGGCAGTGAAAAACGTACTGTCACCAGCAGCCCAGTGCCCATCGACGTGATCAGCGCCAAGCAGCTGCAGGAAACCGGCAAGCCGGGCCTGATGGAAGCCCTGAGCGCCAGCGTGCCGTCGCTGACCCTGCCGGAAAAGACCGGCTGGGACGCCAGCGGCATGGCCCGCGCGCCAAACCTGCGCGGGCTCAACGCCGCCCAGGTGCTGGTGCTGGTCAACGGCAAGCGCCGCCACACCAGCGCCACCCTGAACATCAGCGGCATCAACGCCGGCGCCGCCCCAAGCGACCTGGACCTGATCCCCATCAGTGCCATCGACCATGTCGAAGTGCTGCGTGACGGCGCAGCGGCCCAGTACGGCTCGGACGCCATCGCCGGGGTGATCAACGTGATCCTCAAGGCCGATACCAGCGGCACTGCCGTGACCACTGCGGGCCAGGGCTACGACGGCAAGAAACAGACCGTGCAGCAAAGCCTGAACAAAGGCTTCGAGATCGGCCGCGAGGGCATCCTCCAGCTGGCGCTCGACGCCCGCAGCCAGAACGACGACAACAAGGCCAGCGCCAACGGCTACAGCCAGGCCGAAGCGCTGGAACGCGCCGGCAAGGTCACCTACGGCGGCTACGGCACGCCGAAGATCAACCTGCTGACCCTGGGCTACAACGCCGAACTGCCGCTGCAGGACGACCTGACCCTGTACTCGTTCAGCACCTGGTCGTACCGCAAGGCCGAGCAGGGCCAGAACTTCCGCCTGCCGACCATCGTCAACACCATCACCTCCGGGCCCAACGGGCGACCGGCCGGCTACACACCGACCTGGTACATTGAGGAGTACGACTACCAGGCGGCATTCGGCGCCAGGGGCCTGGCTGGCGAGTGGGACTGGGATCTGTCCAGCACCTACGGGCGCAACGAGGCCGAACAGGGCACCTGGAACAACCAGAACCCGTCGCTGGGCGAAGCCACGCCCGACCATTTCGAGTCCGGCACCTGGGTCAGCTCGCAGCTGACCAGCAACCTCGACCTGCGCCGCAGCTTCGAGGTAGGCCTGGCCAAGCCGCTGGACGTTTCCTGGGGGCTCGAGCAGCGCCGCGATACTTACCAGGTGCAGGCCGGCGACTGGGCCAGCTGGGCAGACGGCGGCTACTGCGCGGCACCTGGCAATTGCGCGGCTTCAGGCGCGCAGGTCACCAACGGCATCTCCCCGGCCGAGGCCAGCAGCACCAGCCGCAACAGCTACGCCGGCTACCTGGACGTGGGTTTCAACCCGCTCCCGCAGTGGTACTGGGGCGCGGCCCTGCGCTATGAACACTATGATCGCGGCATCGGTGCGACCCGCAGCGGCAAGCTCACCACCCGCTACGAGCTGACCCCCGAACTGGCCGTGCGGGCCACGGTGAGCAACGGCTTCCGGGCGCCCTCATTGGCCAACAGCCTGTTCAGCGCCCGCTCCACCACCTACGGCGTGGTCGACGGGGTGTACCAGTCGATCAACTACGGCGTGTTGCCGGTGGATTCGGCCGCCGCCAAGGCACTCGGTGCCGAGCCGCTCAAACCTGAAAAATCTGCCAACTACAGCCTGGGGCTAGCCTGGCAGCCCAGCGAGCGCCTGGCCTTCACCGCCGACGCCTACCTGATCAACGTACGCGACCGTATCACCCTCACCGGTACCTTGCTCGGCCCTGAGGTCACCCAGGCCCTGCTGGCCAATGGCATCGACTCGACTTCGGGCGGCCAGTATTTCACCAATGGCGCCAACACCCGCACCAAGGGCCTGGACCTGGTGGGCAGTTTTGACCAGGACCTGGGTGGCGCCGGGACTGTGAAGTGGACGGCGGCTTTCAACTGGAACGACACCGAGATTCTCGATTACAAGCAGAGCGTGAACATTCTCGGCACGCCGTACGAGCTGATGAACCGCCAGGCGCGCAACCTGCTCACCGAGGTACAACCGCACACCAAGCTGATCCTGGGGGGCAACTGGCGCCTGGACCGCTACCGGGTCAACCTGGGGCTGACCCGTTACGGTTCCTGGCGCGAAGTGAATGCCGCCAACGACCGTTCGCTGGACCGCGACTACAAGGCGCGCTGGATCACCGACCTGGATGTGGGCTACCAGCTGACCAAGGACCTGGAGCTGGCGATCGGTGCGCGCAACCTGTTCGACGTGTACCCCGAGCGCCAGGCGCCTGCCAGCAAGACCATGGTCAAGGGGTACGGGGTGTACTCGCCGTATGGCTTCACCGGCGGGTATTATTTCGGGCGACTGACCTACACCTTCTGACACGGCGTTCGCGCGCGTCTGTCACTGACGTTACTGGCCTGAAGCAAACGTAGGAGCGGATTTATCCGCGATGCGCCGCGCGGGCGGCGCTCGATCTCATAGGCGCTGAAGATTTCAAGGCGAACACATCCGAACACCGCACTAACCCCAGGGCATGTGGGGACCGCTTCGGGTCGACAGCTGCCGGTCGTAAATGACCGCAAACGCCCCATGGCGGACACCGTGCCAACGCCCTGTAGTCAGTACCGGCCTCATCGCCGGCAAGCCGGCTCCCACTGAGATATCACCAGCCTCCAGCCCTGCGCAGTCCAACCTGTGGGAGCCGGGCTTGCCGGCGATGGGCCGCGAAGCGGCCCCGGCCTTCGGATGTCCGCCATGACATCGTCTGCGCCTATGAGACCGAGCGCCGCCCGCGCGGCGCATCGCGGATAAATCCGCTCCTACGTTTGTTTTTGGCCAATTATGTCTGAGGGGTGCGCGCGACCGCCTTGGTGCATGACGCAATATCGAGTCGTACAAACAAGGGTTCGCGCGCGTCTGTCACTGACGTTACTGGCCTGAAGCAAACGTAGGAGCGGATGTATCCGCGATGCGCCGCGCGGGCGGCGCTCGATCTCATAGGCGCTGAAGATTTCAAGGCGAACACATCCGAACACCGCACTAACCCCAGGGCATGTAGGGACCGCTTCGGGTCGACAGCTGCCGGTCGTAAATGACCGCAAACGCCCCATGGCGGACACCGTGCCAACGCCCTGTAGTCAGTACCGGCCTCATCGCCGGCAAGCCGGCTCCCACAGAGATATCACCAGCCTCCAGGCCTGCGCAGTACCTGTGGGAGCCGGGCTTGCCGGCGATGGGCCGCGAAGCGGCCCCGGCCTTCGGATGTCTGCCATGGGTCGAAAGCGGCCGCTCCCTTTGGACGCTGACGCGGTATCTGTTCCACCAACGATCCGGCGATCTAGCGGGTGAAGCGCGGTATCGGCAAGCCGAGGCTCTCGCGCAGGGTAGTGCCCTCATAAGCGGTGCGGTATACCCCACGCTCCTGCAGCAATGGCACTACCTCCTCGGTGAACCGGCGAAACTGCCCCGGGTGGCCAATGTAGATGTTGAAGCCGTCCAGCGCCCGCGCCTCGAACCATTCGGCCATCTTCGCCGCCACGGTGTGTGCCGAACCCACGAACGCCCCCGGCCGCAACTGGCGGCCGAACTCCACGGCCTGGCGCAGGCTGAAGCCCTTGTCCCTTGCCTGGTCGGCAATGCGCTTGGCGTTGGTGAAGAAGCTGCTGCGGGCGTATTCCAGGCTTTCCTGCGGGAACGGCGCATCCAGGTCATAGCGGCTGAAGTCATGCCAGCCGAAATTGCGCCCGAACTCTTTCAACGCCAGTTCAAAGCTGTGGTCAGCCTGGTGGTAGTGACGCTCGATCTCTCGGGCATGGTCGTCCGTGTCGCCAACGTAAATCTCCGCCCCCGGCAACACCAGCAACTGCTCCGGGTCACGCCCCAGGCGTACGGCACGGCCCTTGATGTCCCGGTAGAACGCCTGCCCCTGCTCGATGCTGGCGGCATGGGTGAACACCACGTCGGCAGTGGCGGCGCCCAGGTCGCGGCCCTGCTCGGAATCGCCCGCCTGGAAGATCACCGGCTGGCCCTGCGGCGAGCGCTGGATGTTCAGCGGGCCAACCACTGCAAAGTGCTCGCCCTGGTGATTCAGTGCATGCAACTTCGACGGGTCGAGAAAGCGACCGCTGGCACGATCCCGGGGAAAGGCGTCGTCTTCGTACGAATGCCACAGCCCTTGTACCACTTGCACATGCTCCTGCGCCCGGGCATAGCGGGTGTCGTAGTCGTAGTGCTCGTCCAGCCCGTAGTTGCCGGCGGTGCCGGCATCACCACTGGTGACCACGTTCCAACCGGCGCGGCCCTTGCTGATCAGGTCCAGCGAGGCGAGCCGGCGGGCGACGTTGAACGGCGCGTTGTAGGAAGTGGTGAGGGTGCCGACCAGGCCGAGGTGGCGGGTGCTGACCGCCAAGGCCGAGAGCAGGGTCAAAGGCTCCAGACGGTTGAGGTAGTGCGAGGGCGAGCCTGGGGTAATGAACTGGCTGTCCACGATGAACATCAGGTCGAACAACGCCGCTTCGGCCGTGCGGGCGATGTCGATGTACCAGTCGATGTTGACGCTGGCGTCGGCAGGCAGCTCGGGGTCGAGCCACAGGTTATGCCGGCCAGGGCCGCCGCAGCCCATGGTCAGGGCACCGAGTTTGATCTGTCGTTTGCTCATGGGGATCCCTTCACTGGCTGCTGATGGCGGGGGCCTGGAAGGCCGCGCCGAACGAGGTGTCGAACAGGTCCGCCGCCGGGTAGGGCTTGATAAGGCCAAGCCCGGCGAAAAAGTCCACGGTCTTCTGCGCATCGGCGATGACCTGCGGGCTCAGCGGTGCCAGGTCGGTGCGCGCACGGGCGAACCAGGTGCGGGCGATATCGCGGTCGGCACGGGTTCGCTGGGCCCAGGCATCGGCATAGGCCTCGGTATTGGCCGGGTCGTTCAGGGTCCAGTCACGGGCCTTTTTCAGGCGCTGCAGAAAGTCGGCGATCTGCGCCCGCTTTTGCTCCACCGCCTTGCTGTTTGCCACTACGAAGCTCTGCGCTGGGATGACCCCCTCGGCGGTGGCCAGCACGCGGGCGCCCTGGCGCTCCTGCTGGGTGACGTAAGGTTCCCAGGTGGCGATGACATCCACCGAGCCGCCGTCCAGGGCGTGGGAGGCATCCAGCGCGCTGAGGTAGCGCAGCTCCAGGGCATCGCGGGGCACGCCTGCCTTGTCCAGGGCGCTGAACAGCAACTGCTGGCTCCACGAACCCTTCCATATCGCTGCGCGTTTGCCACGCAGGTCCTGCAGGCTGTGGATGGGTGAATCCTTGCGCGCCAGGATGGCCACGCCTTCGAGGTTCTGACGGCTGACCGCGATCACCTTGATCGGCGCGCCCAGGGCGCCGAGAAACAGCGGCGGCGCGTCGCCCAGCAGGCCGATGTCGAGGCTGCCGACGTTGAGCGCCTCGGCCACCGGCGAGCCCGCGGTGAACTGCTTCCATTCCAGGGTGTAAGGCAAGTTGTCGAGCACCCCAGCCGCTTCCATGACGGCGCGGGCGTTGTAGCTCTGGTCACCGACCACCAGCGTCTGGGCTGCGGCGGCAAGGCTGAAGGTAGTGGCCAGCAGCGTGGCAGCCAGGTGTTTCATATACCGCACGTTCGTCTCCAGATGCCCCGTCAGGGGCAGATGAGCCGATCCGCGCGTGCGGTCTCGTCCAAGGTTTATCTATAGCCAAAAGGCATTAATAGAGTGTTGGTTATAAACTAAAGTGTATTTGCGAGCCTGTGAAATGCGCATTAGGCATAACCTCATGCCTTTGGCGACGGCAATTTGAAAACATAATAGCGCAGGTGTAAATGCATTATTTGCATATTAGCTTATGATTATTTTGCATTTTGAGAATAGAAAGAGGATTTGCTAGGGTTGACCGGAACCCGAAAGCCGAGCCTGAACCATGACCCAGAACCTGCGCCCGGAGCGCTTGCGCCATTTCATCGACCGCCTCGCCGCGCTGCTTGACCAGCAGCCCGACGAAGCCGCCCTGCTCGACCGCGGCCAGCAACTGCTGGCCGAGCTGGTCTCGCATGACGACTGGCTGCCGGACGACCTCGCCCAGCCCGACCCGCAGCGCTATCAGCAGTACTTGCTGCATTGCGACTCACGCCAGCGCTTCTCGGTGGTGAGCTTCGTCTGGGGCCCTGGGCAGCAGACGCCGGTACATGACCACCGGGTGTGGGGCCTGATCGGCATGCTGCGCGGCGCGGAACTGGCCCAAGGCCTGGAGCGCGACGCCCAGGGCAAGCTGCTGCCGCTTGGCGCGGCAGTGCGCCTGGAGCCGGGCCAGGTGGAAGCGGTGTCGCCGCGCATCGGCGACATCCATCAGGTCAGCAATGCCTTCGACGACCAGGTGTCGATCAGCATCCACGTCTATGGCGGCAACATCGGCGCAGTCCAGCGCGCAGTCTATGCCGAGGACGGCAGCGAAAAACCGTTTGTTTCCGGCTACTCCAATACCCGCCTGCCCAACATCTGGGACCTGTCCAAAGAGAACCTTGCCCCATGAGCTCCGTCACCACCCGCCGATACCACGACATCCGCCGCGCCCTGCTGGCCCGGGAGGAACTGGCCCTGATCGACGTGCGCGAAGAAGACCCGTTCGCCCAGGACCATCCCTTGTTCGCCGCCAACATTGCGCTGTCCAAACTTGAGCTGGAGGTTTTCGCTCGGGTGCCACGGCGTGACACCGCCATCACTGTCTACGACAACGGCGAAGGCCTCGCCGAAGTGGCGGCGCAGCGCTTGCTGGCGCTGGGCTACCGCGACGTGGCTGTGCTTGACGGCGGCCTGGCCGGCTGGCGCGCCGCGGGTGGCGAATTGTTCCGTGACGTCAATGTGCCGAGCAAGGCCTTTGGTGAACTGGTGGAAAGCGTGCGCCATACGCCATCGCTTGCTGCCGAGCAGGTCCAGGCGCTGTTGGATGAAAAGGCCGATGTGGTGGTACTCGATGCCCGCCGCCTCGACGAATACCAGACCATGAGCATCCCCGGTGGTGTCAGCGTGCCCGGTGCCGAGCTGGTGTTGCGCGTAGCCGAGTTGGCACCGGACCCGGCCACCCAGGTGATCGTCAACTGCGCAGGGCGCACCCGCAGCATCATCGGCACTCAGTCACTGGTCAACGCCGGCATTCCCAACCCGGTCGCCGCCCTGCGCAATGGCACCATTGGTTGGACCCTTGCCGGCCAACAGCTGGCCCATGGCCAGGACCGCCGCTTCGCCGAAGTCAGCGCCGCTACCCGCGCCAACGCTGCGCGCCAGGCGCGAGCAGTCGCTGACCGCAGCGGTGTGCTGCGCCTGGAACGTGCCGGGCTGCGCGACTGGCAGGCCGACCCCACCCGCACCACCTACCTGTTCGACGTGCGCACGCCCGAGGAGTACAACGCCGGCCACCTGCCTGGCAGCCGCTCGGTGCCGGGCGGCCAGCTGGTGCAGGAAACCGACCACGTGGCCAGCGTTCGCGGGGCGCGCATCGTGCTCGTGGATGACGACGGCGTACGCGCCAACATGAGTGCTTCATGGTTGGCGCAGATGGGCTGGCAGGTAGCCGTGCTCGACGGTTTGTCCGAGGCAGATTTCACCGCCACCGGCGAATGGCAGCCGCCCCTGCCCGCACTGCCCGCCGCCAACGAGATCGGTGTCGAGCAACTGGCCAGCTGGCTGCAGCAAGACGGCACGGTGCTGCTGGACTTCACCACCAGCGCCAACTACGTCAAGCGCCATATCCCGGGTGCCCACTGGGCGATCCGCGCCCAGCTGGCCGAAACCCTGGAGCGTTTGCCACAAGCCAGCCGCTATGTACTGACGTGCGGCAGCAGCCTGCTGGCGCGCTTCGCCGCACGCGACCTGCAAGCCCTCACCCGCACACCCGTTTACCTGCTCGAAGGCGGCACCGCGCGCTGGATCGCTGCCGGGCTACCGCTGGAAACCGGCGAAACGCAGCTTGCCGTACCACGCAGCGATCGCTACCGGCGCCCGTACGAAGGTACGGACAACCCCCGCGAGGCGATGCAGGGGTATCTGGACTGGGAGTTTGGCCTGGTTGCGCAACTCGAGCGCGATGGCACCCATGGGTTCAAGGTGCTCTGAACCTGAACGAGCGACAGGCTGTTTTGGGTCGGTAACAACCCATTGTGAACGACAGCCATCGGTCATGGCTGACTTCCAAAGGCCGGGGCCGCTTCGCGGCCCATCGCCGGCAAGCCCGGCTCCCACGGGTACTGCGCAGGCCTGGAGACTGGTTATATCTCTGCGCTGGTCCGAAGACTGGTGATATCTCTGTGGGAGCCGGCTTGCCGGCGATGAGGCCGGTAATGACTACAGAGCACTTTGGGAAGGTGCCCGCCATGGGTCGATAGCGGCCCATCACGACAGGTAGCTCCGCTGCGTTGCAGTCAATCCCATCCCTCAGTTTGAAGTGCTTGCCTTACGGATCCGCCAGCCCTTCGCGCCTCGGGGGCGACTGGCGAAGGCAAGATCGCGCTGCTAGCCTGAACCTTCGTGCTCAAGAAGATGGGCTTAATCATGAACTTACCCAGTTCATAGTTCCCTCTAACATCCGCTCAGACAACGCTGCGCAGTCTATGGAAAGAGGAACCTCCATGCAGAATATCACTGATATCGAGCCGGCTCAGGATCTGTCATCTTTCATTGGGACTCACTTCATCTACACGTACGCCAACGGCTGGAAGTATGAATGGTACGCACGTAATGCGCATACCTGTGACTACCGCATCCATCAGGGGCTGGTGGGCGGCCGTTGGGTAACGCATCAAACGATGAGCCTGGTACAAATCGGCCCGGGTCTGTTCAAGGTTGACTGGCATGAGCCGACCGGCACCTGTGTGAGCCTCTTGTTCGACATCGCACAACGCCGACTCCACGGCACGATTTTCTTCCCCCAGTGGATTGCCGGAGAGGGGCAACACCCGGAAAAAACGATCTGCTACCAGAATGACTTTATAGAAGACATGAACCGATTCCGAGACGAGGGCCCCGCGTACCCGTATGTCATCATCAGCGAATTCGCCAAAATAACATTCATGGAACAACGCGGCGCTGACAATGATCAGGTGATCAATGCTGCACCCGGGCAACTGCCAAGTGGCTTTCTCGATCAAACAAATTGAACGCCAACTTTGACTGAGTCCGGTTGTTGACAGGTTCGGGGATGGCCACATTTCAAATCCAGGAGCGCGGCAGCGTTCGGCGCATGCCGCTCCTGCAGGATCGTGCATACCCGCAGCAGGAATCGCATAACGCAGCCCAGCCCAGGCGCCTTACTCTTGTTTCACCTGCTTATCGGCGGGGCCTCTTACAGCCAGAAACAGGAGTGGGAAAATGCACGGTATCGAACAAAAAGTCATCGTGATCACGGGCGCCAGTAGTGGTATCGGCGAAGCAACAGCCCGCCTGCTTGCCAGCCAAGGCGCTCGCGTTGTTCTGGGTGCCCGCCGCACCGATCGCCTGCAAGCTCTCGCCACGGAGATCCGGGCAGCCGGCGGTATCGCTGATGTACTGGCGCTGGATGTCACCCGCCTGGAGAACATGCAGTCCTTCATCGACTTCGCTGTCGAACTGCATGGCCGGGTCGACGTTCTGATCAACAACGCCGGCGTCATGCCCCTTTCCAAGCTCGAAGCGCTCAAGGTCGATGAGTGGAACCGGATGATCGATGTCAACATTCGCGGCGTGCTGCACGGCATTGCCGCAACGCTGCCGCTGATGCAACAACAGCGCGCCGGCCAGATTATCAATATCGCCTCGATCGGGGCCTACGCTGTGAGCCCGACCGCTGCGGTGTACTGCGCCACCAAATATGCCGTACGGGCCATTTCAGAGGGTTTGCGCCAAGAGGTGGGTGGCGATATCCGGGTCACCGTCATTGCACCAGGCGTTACCGAGTCCGAGCTGGCCGAAAGTATTTCCGATGAGGGCGGGCGTGCAGAGATGCGCGAGTTCCGCAAGATCTCGATCCCTGCTTCGGCCATTGCCCGGGCGATTGCCTATGCGGTTGAGCAACCTGCGGATGTGGATGTCAGCGAACTGATCGTGCGCCCGACCGCAAGTCCATTCTGAGTGGTACTTGCGATCCGAGGCCTGGTCAAACGCCTCAGGCGACTTTGATGACTACTTTGCCAAAAGCGCCTCGGGCCAGGTGTTCGAAGGCCTTGTGCGCGTCGCTGAACGCGTAGGTCTGCTCTATAACCGGGCGAATGCGGTGCTCATTGAGGAATTCGTTCATGCGATCAAACGAAGAACGAGGCGCCACGGCTATGCCACGAAGCGTGGTTTGGCGGAAGATAAGCGGCATGAGGCTGAGCGAGGTGGTCTGGCCGGTGAGAAAGCCGATCTGAGCGATCTTGCCAGCGGCTTTGGTTGCCAGGATGGACTGGTTCAAACCCTCCCCTCCAGCCACATCAAGAAGCAAGTCGACACCTTTGCCGTCGGTGAGCTTCAGAACTTCATCTTGCCAGTTCGGGAAGGTCCGATAGTTGACGCCCGCCACTGCACCGAGCTTTTTCACCGCCTGCAGATTGGCATCGCTGCTGGAGGTTACGATCACCTGGGCGCCAAGTGCGGTCGCCAACTGCACAGCAAATATCGATACCCCTCCGGTGCCTTGCACCAGCACCGTCTGGCCGGGTTGGATCTGGCCGTAGTCCACCAGCGAATACCATGCCGTCAGCGCTGCAATCGGGAGCGTCGAGGCTTCTTCGTCGGACATGTCGTGTGGCGCACGTACAGCGCTCTGTTCATGAATGATCATGAATTCGGCCAAGCCGCCTGGCAGTGGCATGCCGAAGCAGTAGGCAGGTTCGTCCGGCCCCGGCTCGCCGTCAATCCAGCGTGAGTAAAGGTGCGAATTGACGCGGTCGCCCACCTTGAATCGGCTGACGCCTTCACCCACGGCAACCACAGTGCCCGCGGCATCGCTGACCGGTATCAGTGGTTTCGGTACCAAATGAGGTTCGTAAAAGCCATCGACGATGGCCTTATCGCGATAATTGAGCGAAACGGCGCCGATCTTGACCAGCAATTCACCTGCCTTGGGAGAGGGGGTAGGTGTTTCGCCGAGTGCCAGATTATCGAGTCCGAAATCGTGCAAAAGCCATGCTTTCATTGCCTGTCTCCAGTGTATGTGTAACCCAATGGCGACATTTTCCCCAAGCAACGGCTCTCGATAAATGCCCAGCCAGGCACAGGATTGTTATTTTCAAATGCAACAATCAAACTGTGCACCTGCACTGAACCGGCAACAAATACTCAACGTCAGAGGGCGCTATGGAATTGCTCCAGTCCATGCAAGTGTTCACCCGAGTGGCGGAACTTGGCAGTTTTACCCGAGCGGCTGACGCGCTGCAGATTGGCCGCCCGCAAGTCACGCGGGCGATCCAGGAGTTGGAACTTTCGCTTGGGGTGAGGCTGTTTCAGCGCACCACCCGCACCGTCAGGCTCACCTCGGAAGGAGAACAATTTTACCAGCGCGCGAAAAAGCTCCTTGGAGAGCTGGCGGATGCCACGGCGATGTTCTCGTCGGCAGGTTCGAGCTTGCGGGGTCGATTGCGGGTGGACATCCCCACCGCTTTTTCCCAGCCGGGGCTCATAGAGAGCCTGCGAGGGTTCTCAACCCTCTACCCTGGAATCGAGTTGGCGCTTGGGGTCACCGACAGGACCGTCGACCTGGTTGCAGAAGGCGTAGACTGCGCGCTGCGAATCGGGCAATTACCCAGTTCAAGCCTGGTGGCCTCTCGCATCGGTATGGCGACCATGGTCACCTGCGCGGCTCCGCGATATCTGAGCGAACATGGTGAGCCGGAAACCTTGGAGGCATTGAGCGCGCACCGTGGCGTGACCTTTCTCTCCGGGCAGAGCCAACGCCCACTGGCCTGGCAATTCATGGACGGCGGTCGCGAGCAATCTTATGTCAGTCGCCAGGGCATCACCGTCAACGAGTCCAATGCGTATGTCCAGTGTGGCATCGCAGGCTTCGGCATATTACAGGCCCCAGGCATAACGCTGGACCGGTTCCTGGCCGACGGGTCACTGGTTGAGGTGTTGCGAGCCTTTCGTCCACGGCCCAGGCCCGTATCAGTGCTGTACCCTAGCCGCTCGCACCTGGCTCCCCAGGTGGAGGCCTTCGTTAGCTGGGTGCGCGACGAATTTCCCAAACTCTATGGGCATTGGCTAGAGGCTTAGTCGGAACGCCAGAAGGCATACTAGACGACTGGTCTAATCTGGGTTAGGCTGTACCCACTATGAAGAAACCAGCGATTGAAATGCGTGAGCACATCCTTGATGTTGCCAGGGCACTTATGACCCACAAAGGCTACACAGCTGTCGGCCTCAACGAGGTGTTGAGCACTGCCGGTGTACCCAAGGGCTCGTTCTACCATTATTTCAAGTCCAAGGAAGAATTCGGCCAAGCATTGCTCGACGTGTACTTCGCAGAGTATCTGTCCCGTATCGAGCCGATTCTCCGGCAGCAGCCTACCGGCGCGCAAAGCCTACTGAAGTATTTTCAATACTGGAGTGAAACCCAGCATGACGACGCCGTCGATAACAAATGCCTGGTAGTCAAGCTCGGCGCTGAAGTCTGTGATCTTTCTGAAGTGATGCGTCAGGTGCTGGATCAAGGCACTTCCCGCATCATCAGGTTGATCAGCGATAGCATCGAACGCGGTATCAACGATGGCAGCATCGTTACCAATGACCGCGAAGCGCTGGCCGAATCGCTTTATCAACTCTGGTTGGGCGCGTCATTGATGGCAAAAGTGAACCGCTCTGCCCAACCCTTCCAATCGGCTTTGACCATGACTAAAAGCCTGCTCGGTTGAGCGGCTTTTTTTTATCCGAAAACTAGACGACTGGTCTACTCAATGGAATCTCTCATGACTGACAACAGCACCCGTACCGACCTGTTCGAACCCACCCGCATGGGCGCTATCGAACTCGCCAACCGTATCGTCATGGCACCTGTCACTCGCAGCCGTTATGCCGAGGATGGTATCCCCAATGAACTGCACGCTACCTACTACGCTCAGCGCGCCTCAGCCGGCCTGATCATCGCCGAAGCGACTAATATCAGCGCCCAGGGCCGTGGCTATGCTGCCACGCCAGGCATCTGGAGCGCAGAACAGACCGCTGGCTGGAAGAAAGTCACCGACGCTGTGCATGCCGAAGGCGGCAAGATCGTATTGCAGCTGTGGCATGTCGGCCGCTTCTCCAGCGTCGAACTGCAACCTGACGGTCAGGCACCGGTAGCCCCTTCGGCGATCAAGGCCGAGGGCAATACCTATACGGCCGATGGTTTCGTGCCGGTGTCCACACCGCGCGCCCTGGCTACCGACGAGATCCCCGGGATCGTCGAGCAATACCGTACTGCCGCGCGCAACGCCAAGCTCGCAGGGTTCGACGGCGTGGAGGTCCATTCTGCCAACAGCTACCTGCTCGACCAGTTCCTGCGTGATTCCACCAATCAGCGTACCGACCACTACGGTGGGTCGATCGAAAACCGGGCGCGCCTGACACTTGAAGTCACCCGCGCGGTAATTGAGATCTGGGGGAGTGACCGGGTTGGAATCCGACTTTCGCCGGTAACGCCGGACGCTGGCAACACACCACCCGACAGCAACGTCATGGGCCTGTTCGGTTACCTGGTGCCCGAACTTGACGCGCTCAATCTGGCTTACATGCATTTCGTCGAAGGCGCCACGGCGACCAGCCGCGAAGTCCCGGCGGACGTTGACATGGATGCCCTCAGCGGCCTTTTCGCAGGGCCCTATATCGGTAACAACAACTACGACCTGGAAATGGCCATCGAGCGGCGCGCTCAAAAAAAGATCGACGCCGTGGCCTTCGGCCGCCTGTTCATCTCCAATCCCGACCTGGTTCAACGCTTGCGCCAGGGTGCGGCGCTGACGGTCGCTGCACGAGAGAGCTACTACGGTGGTGGCGCCAAGGGGTACACCGACTGGCCGAATGGCAATTACTGAATCCGCGAGCGCCGAGGCGCTCATCCTCTCCACGTGTAACCGCTTTTTCATCAAAGGAACAACACCATGAACAAACCCACCTACGTGCAGGAATACAACGCCATCGTCGAAGTACTCAACCAGTACAACGAAGGCGGCAAGCAGGCCAAGAGCAGCATCATGAAACCGGCGTTCAGTGAGCAGGCCACCCTATTTGGCGTCGATGCTGACGCCAAGCTTGTTGGCGGGCCGATTCAGGTCCTGTTCGATACCATCGACCACCCGCCTTTTCACCCCTCGCCCGAGGCCCAGGGCGTCATCGTCAATATCGATATCGTCGGCACTGCCGCAAGCGCGCGTATCGATACCAACGACATCTCCGGTTTCTGCTTCACTGACTTTTTCAATTTATTGAAAGTCGAGGGTCGGTGGACTGTGGTCAGCAAGATCTACCACACCCACATCGCGCCCTGACCTGCGCTGTTTTCAGAAACTGAGCGGGATCCCCATCAGAACTGCGCAAGCCTTCACGGGCCTGGCTCGTGAAGGCTTGCTGTGCGATGGCAGTGCAGTGGATCAGAACGCCGGCACCACATCGCCGTGGTAGCGCTCAAGAATGAACTGCTTGACCTGTGGCGAGTTCAACAACGCACCCAGCTTCTGCACTGCCGGGTCGTTGGCTTTGTCCCTGCGCACGTACAGGTAGTTGGCGTAAGGCGACTCCGAACTTTCGATGAACAGCGCGTCCTTGTGCGGCACCAGCTTGGCCTCCAGCGCGTAGTTGGCGTTGATCAGTGCCATGTCCACCTGGCCCAGCACGCGCGGCAGCATGGCGGCTTCCAGCTCCTTGAACTTGAGGTGCTTCGGGTTGCTGGTGATGTCGGCGGCGGTCGCCATGATGTTGCTGGGGTCCTTGAGCGTGATCAGCCCCTGCTTGGCGATCAGCAGCAATGCGCGGCCAGAGTTGGTGGGGTCGTTGGGAATGGCGACGGTGGCGCCGTCCTTCAGCTCTGCCACCGATTTGACCTTGCTCGAGTAGGCGCCGAACGGCTCGATGTGAACGGCCACGACCGGCACCTGGTCGCTGCTTGGCCGGTCTTTTTTGTAGGCCTCGTAGTAAGGCTTGCTCTGGAAGTAGTTGGCATCCAGCCGCCCCTCGTCAACCTGGCGGTCGGGCTGGATATAGTCGGTGAACACCTTCACGTCCAGTTCCACACCTTGCTTGGCCAGTTCAGGTTTGAGGAACTCCAGGATCTCCGCATGGGGCACGGGCACCACGGCGATCTTGAGCGTTTCGGCTTGTGCCACGCCAAGGGAGGCGGCCAGCAGGGCAAGGGAAAGTGCAATGCGCTTCACAGGTGTTTTCCTTCGAATCGTTCAAGGGTGAATGAGGACAGGTCGAGGTCGCTGGTACCACGTGTGCACCACTGCGCAAAGGCTTCGCCCAGGGCAGCCGAGTGCTTGAAGCCGTGGCCAGAGCAGGCGGACACCACCAGGGTGTGCTTGAGTGTGGGGTGCTGGTCGATGATGAAGTGGCGGTCCGGGGTGACGGTGTAGGCACAGACGGCCGACTTGAGGACCTTGGCGGTGACCCCGGCAATACGGCCCTGCACTTGCTGCTGGTACATGTCCCGCGCTTCAGCTGCAGACACGCTGCGGTCCAGCAGGTCGGGCTGCGAGGCCGTGTGATATTGCGCGGTCGCAATCTTGAGGCTGCCCTCGCCGGGTTGCGCGGGGAACCCGTAATTGATTTTGTCGTCCCCGCGCCCATGGGTGAGGATGAACGTGGGCGACGCGCCCTCCAGGCCAGCGCCGGCTTCGAGTTCGAACCAGAAGAGTTTCTGCCGGTAGACACTGAGCAGCCGGTCAAAGGGCTCACCCAACAACCCGCCCGCCCAATTACCCGCGCTGAACACCAGCTTGCCGGCCTTCACCGTGCGCCGATCGGTGGTGACCGTGACGCCCTGTTCATCCGAGCTGATCCGGGTAACCGTTTCTCCCGTATGCAGGGTCGCACCGTGCTGCGCAGCCAGGCGCAATTGCACCTCGATGCAGCGCTCGGGGCGTACGAAACCGCCCCCAGGCTCGAAGTAGCCGATCGCGTCGTCGCGCACGTTGGCAAATTGCGGGAAGCGCTGGCGAATCTGCTCGGCGTCGAGCACTTCGTGTTCGATCCCGTAGGTCTGGGCGAGGCCTATGGTGCGCAAAGTGAAGTCGGTTTTGTCGTCGGGGTCGAAGTCGGGGCTGGATGTCAGCGCGAGCAAGCCAGATTGATCGAACAACGACTCGCCGGTCAGCGCTTCCAGCTCGCGCCAGATTTGCTGGGCCCTTTTCACGATGGGTACGTACTGCGCGCCCTCCCCCACGGACAGCCGGGTAATCCGCGTGTCACCGTGGCTCGAGCCAAAGGTATGCGGGGGCTGGAAGCGGTCGATGCCCACCACATCGACACCCGCCTTGGCCAATTGATAAGTGGTAGCGGCGCCCATTGCACCCAGACCGATGACGACTACTTCACAGTGCTCCACGGACAGCGCTCACTCAAAAAGGCGCTAGTTGAAAGCAGGTGCTCGCAGGAGACAAAGAATTAAAAGGTATAAGGTTATGCCCAGGCGCGCAGAGCGCAGGCGTACGCTCATCTTCTGCTTTTAATGTTGCGTGCATCATGAATATGACTAAAGCCGCTGTGAAATCAATTCAGTTCCCCTCGTTCGCCCCACTACCTAAGATGCGCCTTAATTTAAGGCTTAGCAAAAACTTGAGTGGAACACCTGATCATGGCACACACAGACTTCACGTTTTCCATCAAGCGCATTGGCTTCGACGAGCACTATAAACCCGCCGACAGCACGCGCATCACGACCAACTTCGCCAACTTGGCAAGGGGCGCCAGGCGCCAGCAGAATTTGCGCAACACCTTGACCATGATTGACAACCGTTTCAACGCCTTGGCGCACTGGGACAACCCCAAGGGTGATCGCTACACGGTGAAACTTGAAATCATTTCCGTCGCGATGTCGGTGGATAACGACCGCCCCGAGGCCGGCCTGCCCTTGATTGAAATCCTCAACACACAGATTTTCGATCGAACGACTGGCGAGCGTATGGCAGGTATGGTCGGCAATAACTTCTCTTCCTATGTGCGGGATTACGATTTCAGCGTATTGCTGCTGGAGCATAATAAAAACCAGCCTGGGTTCAGCACGCCTGAGCACTTCGGCGAGCTGCATGGCAAGCTGTTCAAGCGCTTCGTGAACTCAAGTACGTATAAAGACCAGTTCGACAAGGCACCGGTCATCTGCCTGAGTGTTTCGAGCAGCAAGACCTACCATCGCACTGAAAATCAGCACCCTGTGTTGGGCCATGAATATCAGCAGGATGACTATTCGCTGACCGATGAATACTTCGCAAAAATGGGGCTGAAGGTGCGTTACTTCATGCCGCCAAACAGCGTTGCACCGTTGGCGTTCTATCACCACGGCGACTTGCTCGCTGACTACACCAACCTTGAACTGATCAGCACCATCAGCACAATGGATACCTTCCAGAAAATCTACCGGCCCGAAATTTACAACGCGAATTCTGTGGCAGGCAAAACCTACCACCCTAGCCTGCAGCATGAGGATTATTCGCTGACACGTATTGTTTACGACCGAGAGGAACGTAGCCGGCTGGCCATTGAGCAGGGGCGCTTTGTCGAGGAGCACTTCATCAAACCGTACCAGGCGGTGCTTGAACAATGGTCCGCCAACTACAACTCCTGACCCATTTGAAAACAAGGTTTGCGTTATGAAAAAGCTGTTGCCCACATCGACTGCCGGCAGTCTGCCGAAACCCTCTTGGCTCGCCCAACCCGAAACACTCTGGTCACCCTGGAAATTGCAAGACCAGGCATTGGTCGAAGGCAAACAGGATGCCCTGCGTTTATCGCTGCAGGAACAGCAACACGCAGGCATTGATATCGTCAGCGATGGCGAGCAAACGCGCCAACACTTTGTGACGACCTTCATCGAGCACCTGAGCGGCGTGGATTTCGAGAAACGTGAAACGGTCAGGATCCGTGACCGCTACGATGCCAGCGTGCCAACGGTAGTGGGTGCTGTTGAACGTCAAAAACCGGTATTTGTGGAAGATGCCAGGTTCTTGCGCCAGCAAACCGGGCAACCCATAAAATGGGCGCTGCCAGGCCCCATGACCATGATCGACACGCTGTATGACAACCACTACAAAAACCGCGAGAAGCTGGCCTGGGAGTTCGCCAGGATTCTCAACCAGGAAGCCAGGGAGCTGGAGGCTGCCGGTGTCGACATCATTCAGTTCGATGAGCCAGCGTTCAATGTGTTCTTTGACGAGGTGAATGATTGGGGAGTGGCCACCCTGGAAAGGGCCATCGAGGGCCTCAAGTGTGAAACGGCCGTGCATATCTGCTACGGCTATGGCATCAAAGCCAACACCGACTGGAAAAAGACCCTGGGGGCCGAGTGGCGTCAATACGAGCAAGCGTTCCCCAAACTGCAGAAGTCCAGCATCGATATCATCTCGCTGGAATGCCACAACTCGCATGTGCCTATGGACCTGATTGAACTTATCCGCGGCAAGAAAGTGATGGTAGGCGCCATCGACGTGGCGAGTCACACCGTTGAAACACCCGAGGAAGTTGCCAACACCCTGCGCAAAGCACTCCAATTCGTAGACGCCGACAAACTCTACCCTTGCACCAACTGTGGCATGGCCCCCCTGCCCCGCGAGGTTGCCAGAGGCAAGCTGAGTGCCTTGAGCGCCGGCGCGGCCATCGTGCGCCAGGAACTTTCGATGCATTAACCCACGCGTTTGTGTAGGAGCTGGCTTGCCTGCGATCGGCTGCGCAGCAGTCGTAAATTCTGTATCCGCGCCCTGCCTGGTACAACGCGGATACCGGTTTTACGACTGCTGCGCAGCCGATCGCAGGCAAGCCAGCTCCTACACGCAAGCCTTCGTTGTGCGCGCCATAAGCAGCAGGGCCAAGCCCACCGCCAGCGCGGCAATCAATGCGCCCACCCAGCCCAGCGCAGCCAACCCCAACTGTTGAATTGTCGCACCGCCAATCATAGCCCCCAAGCCGATACCGCCGTTGGCAGCCGATACGTTCAGCGTGCCGGCCAACGCTTGCGCTTTCGAGCCGGCGATCATCACCCGCACCTGGCAAACCGGGAACAACGCGGTGTAGGCAATGCCCCACGCGGCCAACGCCACGATCAGCAACCACAAGGTATCGACTGCAGGGGCCGCGGCAGCCATACCGGCCCCCAGCACGATCAGCAACAGGATGGTTGCACCGAGTGGGCTGCGGTCAACCAGCCGCCCGCCAATGGCATTACCGATCATGCCCACTGCGCCAAACCCCATCAGCCACCAGCCCACCTGCGCGCTGGGCACATGGGCCAGCCGCTCGAGGATATCGGCCAGGTAGGTGTAAGCGCTGAACATGGCCGTGAACACCACCACGGAAAGTGCGATGTGCAGGAGAAATTTCGGGTCTTTCAATATGACGGTCTGACGCTCGCCGACGGCGCGCTTGGGGGCTTCTGGGAGTGTCGGCAGGCGCACCCACATCAGCAGGGCTATCACCAGGCAGACGCCGGAAATAAGCCAGAACGTACCCCGCCAGCCGAGCGCATCCGCCGCCAGCGTGCCTGAAGGGATGCCAAACACGAACGCCGCCGTGATGCCCAGGTAAACCCGGGCAACCGCTTTGCCCTCATTACCTTTGCCCGCCAATTGCCCTGCCGACTCGCTGGCGGTACCCCAGAACACCGGCAGTGTTGCTGCTGCCAGGATGCGCGAAATCGCCATGGTCCAGAAGTCCGTAGCGACGGCCGACAGGGCATTGGAGGCGGCGAAGATGAGCAGCACACCCAGGAACACCTTCTTGCGGTCCCAATGGGAAATTGCCGCGGTGAGGAACGGCCCCACCAGCATCACGGTAAACGCGAACACGGTGACCAACTGGCCTGCGTGCGCAACGGTAATGCCCAGGTCACGCGCGAGCCCAGGCAAGATGCCGAGGATGATGAACTCTGTGGTCAGCACAGCGAAGGCAGCGAGGGTGAGAATCAGGATGCTGCTGCCCGCGCGGGCATCTGCTGCCGCGGAAAGGGGCGCCGTGGTGGCATGCATCTACAGGTACTCCAACAGGAAAAGGTGGAGCGAAGGGTATACTGGAAAAAAAAGATCAGCTTTGGCAATTAGGCAACGATATAGTGAAAATCTATTCCACAATGGGGGCGATCGGTGCTGAGCGAACAACGCTTGAAAGGTATTGCGGTTTTCATCTGCGTGGCAGAAGCCGGCAGCTTCACCGCAGCCGCCGACCGCCTGAGCTTGACCACCTCGGCGGTCAGCAAGAGCGTGGCGCGGCTTGAGGAGCGTTTGAACATCAAGCTGTTCGAACGCAGCACCCGCCGCTTGGCCCTGACCGATGCGGGGCTCGATTACTACCGCACCTGTAAAGAGGTCGTGGCCAGCCTGGACGAGGCTGAGATGGCCATGCACAGCCCCCAGACAGAGCCATGCGGCCGGGTGCGAATCGACCTGCCGGCGTCTTACGGCAAATTGCGGGTGCTCCCCCTGCTCATCGACTTCATCGCCCAGCATGAGCTGCTGATGCCACACATCACGCTCACCGACCGCTTTGTCGACCCCCTGGAAAATGGCATCGATATCCTGGTGCGCATCGGCGGGCCCGACACCTGGCCCCAAGGTATGGAGCGTCGATTACTGGGTGTTCAGCAGCACATCTTTTGCGCATCGCCAGGCTACCTGCAGCGGCGTGGAGTACCTGAAACTGAACAGGACCTGCATGCACATGGCTGCGTGCTCTATGGCAAGACCGACGGCGGCGTATACCCGCTGCACTTTCCCGGTGGCCACGCCAGTGACAGTGAGCAGCGCATCGTCCCCGGGCGCATCGCCATTGGCAACGCAGAAGGGCAACTGGCGTTGGTGCTGGCCGGGCTGGGCGTGGCTCAGTTGCCCACGTGGCTGGTGCAGGAGCACCTCGACGCAGGCACGTTGGTGCAGATCCTGCCTGAACTCACCACTGACGGCTTGCCGATCAACATCGCATGGCCCAAAAGCCGGCAATCACAGCCCAAAGTGCGGGCATTGGTCGATGCCATTTGTGCGCACGCGATGCAAAATTGTACAAAAATCTAACTCTGTATAGCTTTATGCGAAGGGCTGATCTATACCTGTACAAGAAAACTTTTTTGTACAGGCTCGAGCATGCCCAGCTACCTGCAAACCTTCGCCGAACGCTTTGCCCGGCTCGATGCGCACACCCTCGACCAGCTGGGTGACTTGTACAGCGACGACATCAGCTTTCGCGACCCACTGCATCACATCAGCGGCCTCCCTGCCCTGCACGCCTACTTTGCCGAGCTTTACGGCAATATCCAGGAGGTCCACTACACCTTCGAAGGCACCGATGAGGTGGCGCCAGGCCACGGCTACATTCGCTGGACCTTGCAGTTTCGCCACCCGCGCCTGAATGGCGGGCAAAGGGTCAGCCTGCAAGGCTGCAGCCACCTGCGCTGGCATGAACGTGTGCACTTTCATCAAGACTACTTCGACGCAGGCGCACTGCTTTATGAGCATGTGCCGGTGCTGGGCGGCGCGGTCCGTTGGCTCAAGGGCAGGCTGGCATGAGCCGCTGCTGGCTGACCGGTGCCAGCAGCGGCATTGGCGCAGCATTGGCGAAGTGCCTGTTGGAACAAGGCCACCAGGTTGCGCTTGGCGCACGGCGGGCTGACAGCCTGGCGCCGTTGGCCGCGCAGTTTGGGCAGCAGACCTTGCAGGCCATCGGCGATATCGATGACCCGCTGCAGGTCGCACAAATGGCCGCACAGGTCGAGCAGAACTGGGGCGCGCTGGACCTGGTGATCCTCAACGCCGGCACCTGTGAATACCTTGAGCCTGGCCAGTTCGACCCGCTACTGGTCGAGCGTGTGGTCCACACCAACCTGGTCGGCCTCAGCCACTGCCTGCACGCCGCCTTGCCGTTGCTGCGCCGTGGCCAGCGGCCGCACCTGGTGGTGGTGGGCAGTTCGGTGTCGTGGCTGGCACTGCCCCGTGCCGGGGCATACGGCGCGTCCAAGGCGGCCGTGCGCTACCTGATCGAGTCACTGCGCATTGACCTGATCAACGAGGGCATCGACGTCACCCTGGTCAGCCCCGGCTTCGTCGACACACCGCTGACCCGTCGCAACGACTTCCCCATGCCCCAGTTGTGGAGCGCCGAACGCGCCGCTGCGCACATCGCTGCGCGGCTGCCGCGACGCCCGCTGGAAATCAACTTCCCCGGTGTTTTCACCCAGGTGCTGCGCCTGCTCGGCGCGCTGCCGGTGCGCTGGCGACTGAAGCTAGGCCAGCGCCTGGCACGCAAGCAGCAGGAATAGACCCACATGCGCATCGCAATCATCGGCAGCGGTATCGCTGGCCTCACCTGTGCCTACCTGCTGTCACGCCGGCACGACGTCACGGTGTTCGAAGCCGCCGACTGGATCGGTGGCCATACCCACACCGTCGATGTGCAATGGGGCGGCCAGCAGTACGCGGTGGACACCGGTTTCATCGTCTTCAACGACTGGACCTACCCGCACTTCATCCGCCTGCTCGACCAGCTGAACGTCGCGTCCAGGCCAACCGAGATGAGCTTTTCGGTGCACGACCCGCGCAGCGGTTTCGAATACAACGGCCATGACCTGAAAACGTTATTCGCCCAGCGCAGCAACCTGTTGTCTGCCGGGTTCTGGGGCATGTTGCGCGACATCGTGCGCTTCAACCGCAAGGCCATTGCCGACCTGGAACACAAACGCATCGACGACGCCACCACTCTGGGTGGCTACCTGCAGATGCAGGGCTACGGGCAGCGTTTCATCGACCATTACATCGTGCCGATGGGCTCGGCGATCTGGTCGATGTCGCGCGCCGACATGCTCGGTTTTCCGCTGCAGTTTTTCGTGCGCTTCTGCCGCAACCATGGCTTGCTGTCGGTGAGCAATCGCCCGCAATGGCGAGTGATCGAGGGTGGCTCGCGCAGCTACCTGGCGCCGTTGTGCAAGCCTTTTGCCGAACGCATCCGCCTCAATTGCCCGGTCAGTCGGGTGAGCCGGGACGAGGGTGGCGTGACCGTGCACAGCGCAGTGGGCAGCGAGCGCTTCGACAGCGTGGTGTTCGCCTGCCACAGCGACCAGGCTCTGGCCCTGCTCGAGGCGCCCAGCGCCGACGAGCGCGCGGTACTGGGCGCCATCACCTACGCCAGCAACGACGTGGTGCTGCACACCGACACCCGCCTGCTGCCCAAGCGCCACAAGGCCTGGGCCAGCTGGAACTACCGCCTCGGTGGCCCTCAGCAGGCCCCCGCCGCGCTGACCTACGCAATGAACATCCTACAGGGCATCGACGCGCCAGTGACCTTTTGCGTGAGCCTGAACCAGACCGCGCTGGTGGACCCGACGCAGATCCTCGCCCGCTTTGACTATGCACACCCGCAATACAGCCTGGTAGCCCTGGCCGCACAGGCCCGCCAGGACGAACTGCAGGGGCGCCAGCACAGCTACTACTGCGGCGCTTACTGGGGCAATGGCTTCCACGAAGACGGCGTGGTCAGCGCGCTGAAAGTGGCGGACTTTTTTGGAGAAGGCTTGTGAACAGCAGTTTGTGTCACGGCTGGGTCAACCATCGGCGCCTGACCCCGCGACAGCACGTGTTCCGTTACCGCATCGGCATGTTCTACCTGGACCTGGATGAACAACCCCGCCTGCTCGGCCTCAGCCACTGGCTGGGGCGTTCGCGGCTGGCGCCGTTGTGCTGGCGAGAAAGCGATTACCTGCCGGCGCTGACCCGGCAGGGCGTGCCCTTGGCCCAGGCTGCGCGGCAACTGGTCGGCCAGGCCACCGGGCAAACACCTGAAGGCGCTGTGCACCTGCTCACTCAGCCACGCTGCTGGGGGTTGTCTTTCAACCCGGTAAGCGTCTACTTCTGCCACGACCGGACCGGCCAGCTGGTGGCGATCCTGCTGGAGGTGCGCAACACGCCCTGGCGCGAGCGCTTCCACTATGTGCTGCCCGTGCACAACGGCCTGAAATCGGGGTTTTCCGTGGCCAAGGCATTTCACGTTTCGCCCTTCATGCCGCTGGACATGGAGTACCGCCTGCGCTTCGTGCTCGATGCACAGCGCGTGCACATGCACATGGAAAACTGGCACGAAGGGCAAAAGGTGTTCGACGCCGACCTGGCCTTGCAACGTGCGCCGCTGGACCGCGCCGCCCTGCACCGCCACATCCTCACCTTCCCCTGGATGAGCCTGCGCACGGTGTCGGCCATCTACTGGCAAGCCCTGCAGTTGTTGCTCAAGCGCACACCCATCCACGACCACCGCGCCAGCCAGGGCAACCTGGGCCTCGGCCACGCCGCCTGTAAGGAGCCCGATCATGACCGATCCCACGTTGAGCGTTAGCAAGTCGGCCGGCCGTACGCCGTTATTCGCCAGCCTGGCCAGAACGGCCGTGCTGGCCCAGTTGCGGCGCCTGGCCCACGGCAGTTTGCGGGTAATCTGCAATGACCGGCAGTGGAGCTTCGGCGACACCGGCAGCGCGCTCTACGCCGAAGTCGAAATCGTCGACGAGGCGGCCTGGAGCCTGGTCGCCAGCAGTGGTTCGATTGGCGCTGGGGAAGGCTACATCCACGGTTACTGGCGCAGCCCCGACCTGGCCGCGGTAACCCGCGTGTTCGTCGCCAACCTCGATGTCCTCGACGCCATGGAGGGCGGCCTGGCGCGCCTGGCACGCCCCGCCCTGCGCCTGCTGCACCAGCTCAACCGCAACAGCCGGCGCGGCGCACGGCGCAACATTCTCGCCCATTACGATTTAGGCAATGCCTTGTTCGAACGCCTGCTCGACCCGACCATGATGTACTCGGCGGCGCAGTTCGACAGCGCCGAGCAAAGCCTGGAACAGGCACAACTGAACAAGCTTGAAACGATCTGCCAGAAGCTTGAACTGAAACCCGACGAGCACCTGCTGGAAATCGGCAGCGGCTGGGGCAGCCTGGCCATCCACGCGGCCACCCGGCATGGCTGCCGTGTTACCACCACGACGCTGTCTGACGCGCAATACACCCACACCCTGCAACGCGTGCAGGCGCTGGGGCTGACTGAGCGCATCACGGTGCTGCGCGAGGATTACCGAGACTTGCGCGGGCGCTTCGACAAGCTGGTGTCAGTGGAAATGATCGAAGCCGTCGGCCACCGCTACCTGCCCACGTACTTCCGCCAGTGCGCCGGGCTGCTCAAGGACGACGGCCTGATGCTGCTGCAGGCGATCACCATTCGCGACCAACGCTACGCCCAGGCGCGCCGTTCGGTGGATTTCATCCAGCGTTACATCTTCCCCGGCGGTGCGTTGCCCTCGCTTAGCGTGCTGCTGGATACCGCCAGCCGCCAGACCAAGCTGAACCTGGTCCACCTCGAAGACTTCGGCCAGGACTACGCACGCACCTTGCGCCATTGGCGCGACAACCTGCGCCAGGCGCGCGCCGCGCTGAAAGAGCTGGGTTACGACGACACCTTCCAGCGCTTGTGGGAGTTCTACCTGTGTTACTGCCAGGGCGGGTTCGAGGAGCGCGCAATTGGTGTGGCGCAGTTGCTGTGGGCGGCGCCGCAGGCGCGTCGGGCACCGCTGCCAGGCGCCTGAGCGGTGCCCAGGCGATGGCTGATCGGCAATGCCTTGTGGTTGCAGGCAGGGTGGTGGATCTGTGTATTGGGGGCGCACAGACCTTGGCTGCTGGTGATGGTGCCGATTGGCCTGGCGTTGCACCTGCGCTATTGCCAGGACCGCGGTGCAGAAGTGCGTGCGCTTTTTTGGGTAACGCTTGCCGGTTGTGTGCTGGACAGCGTGCTGGGGGCGATGGGGGTGTTCGACTTCGCCCAATGGCCGTTGCCTCTCTGGCTGGCATTGTTGTGGCTGGTGCTGGCCAGCGGGCTGCGCCATAGCCTGGCGTGGGCAGCGCGGCCGGTTTGGCTCGGAGCGCTGCTGGGTATGTTGGGTGGCCCGCTGGCTTATCTGGCGGGGGCCCGCTTGGCGCAGGTAGCGTTGCCGATGGGGGTTATGCCGACTGCGATTGTATTGGGGATGATCTGGGCGCTGGTATTTCCATTGGCCCTGCGCATTGCATTAAGGCCTAAGCCAGCCCCAACCCTCTGATCAGCGCGGGCTACTGTGGGAGCGGCTTCAGCCGCGAAGCAGGCGCCGCGGTGGATGGCACCGGCTTCGCCGGTGTTCGCGGCTGAAGCCGTTCCTACAGGATCCCCCGCCAAATCAGTAAGTTAGCGTTTGTTCTGTGGGAGCGGCATTGACCCTCTGTGTTCACGGCGTGCCCGCCGGCAACCGGCGGAAGAACAGGGTTATCTGCGCGACCTCCACCCCCAGCTTGCGCATGCTCGAGCGGTTGATCAGGGTGTCGGCATCCATCAGGTACATCCAGTCGTCGATGTCCATTTGCCAATGCCGCCCGTCCACCGGCACGTCGAGCGTGTAGCGCCAGCGCAAGGCATTGCCGGCCACCTCGCCACGCGCCTCGCCGATCACGTCACCCGCACGCCCGCGCCAGCGCCCGGGGCCGTCCGGGGTGATCGTCCAGGTGCGCTGCTGGCGGGTACCATCGCTGTACAGGAAATGCTCGTCGAGTATCAGCTTCTCGCCCTCGCGGCGGCTGTCGATACGCACATGGAACCGCTTGGTCACCTCCCCCGAGCGCTTCTGCACCATGCCCCACGCCTGCACCGGCACCGCGAAGAACGCGACCAGGTCCAGCGTCGGCTTCTCGCCAGCGTAGTGGTCCACCTCGACGTTGCCGCAACTGCCCAGCAACAGGCAGCCAATCAACAGCAGCACTCTACCCATGTTCACTCTCCTCGATCGTTGCCCGCCAGGCCGAGCAGGCGCTGGCGTAACGCTGGGTCGCGGGCTCGCGGGTCGAGCCAGATAGCGAAGAAGGCGCGGGCGAACGCCGGGTCGGCGACCTCGTGGCGCAGTTGCCCGTCGACATAGAAACGGCTGCCCTGCCCTGGCAGGTACACCCCGGTGATGCGCGTGCCCGGCTGCACATCGACGAACGCCGCCTGCATGGCTTGCGCCCATCGGTCCTGCGTGGGCTGGGGCAATTGCCCGCCACTCAGGCGGCGCATCTCTTCCAGGCTTGCCTGCACCAGCGTGTCGCGCGACAACGCCCGGTGGTAGATCAGCTCCAGGGCGAACGGCGCTTGCCAGCCTTGAGGCGTCCCGGCGCTCCACAAGCGGGCGGTGTAGACCCTGAAGCCAAACCAGGTGAACTCGCCGCTGCCCACCTGGCGCGCGTCGGGCACCGCGGGTCGCCAGTCTGCCGCGGCCGCAAACCCCGCCAACAACAGTACAGCCAGGAGAAACGCACCGCGTCGACGCGCCATGAGAGGGACACCGCAGAACCCTAATGTTGTACAAGTATATTTTCCTGTATAGCTTTTTGCTGCGAGATCGACGCCCATGGCGAAATACATGACGGACGGCATTCGTTCGGTTATCGAACAATAGAGCCATACTCGGCATTGACGGTGCGGGTTTCACTGCTCACCATGCCACGGCCTTGCGAGTGCTCCCTGCCTTGAGCCAAAACCGCGAGCTAGATGCATCCGCCGTTCATTACAATTTCAAGAAACAGGTACATCCGCCATGCCTCCGATTCCCCATGCTTCCATGGGCAGCAAGATTCGCGGCGCCTTTGCCGTCGGCAAGACGCGTTGGGGCATGCTCGCCCTGGTGTTCTTCGCCACCACCCTGAACTACATCGACCGCGCCGCCCTCGGCATCATGCAGCCCATGCTGGCCAAGGACATGAGCTGGACGGCGATGGATTACGCCAACATCAACTTCTGGTTCCAGGTGGGGTATGCCATCGGCTTCCTGCTGCAGGGCCGGCTGATCGACAAGGTCGGGGTCAAACGCGCCTTCTTCGTCGCGGTATTGCTCTGGAGCCTGGCCACGGGCGCCCACGGCCTGGCCACCTCGGCCGCCGGTTTCATGGTCTGCCGCTTCATCCTCGGCCTGACCGAAGCCGCCAACTACCCCGCCTGCGTGAAGACCACGCGCCTGTGGTTCCCTGCCGGTGAACGGGCCATCGCCACCGGGCTGTTCAATGCCGGCACCAACGTTGGCGCGATGATCACCCCGGCACTGCTGCCGGTGATCCTTGCTGCTTGGGGCTGGCAGGCGGCCTTCATCGCCATGGGCTGCCTGGGCCTGGTCTGGGTGATCTTCTGGGGGCTGAAGTACTTCAACCCTGAAGACCACCCGAGCGTGCGCCAGAGCGAGCTGGACTACATTCAGCAAGAGCCGGAGCCTGAGGCCGTGCGTGTGCCCTTCAGCCGCATCCTGCGCATGCGCGGCACCTGGGCCTTCGCCGTGGCGTTCGCGATCACCGCGCCGGTGTTCTGGTTCTACCTGTACTGGCTGCCGCCGTTTCTCAACCAGCAGTACAACCTGGGCATCAGCGTCACCCAGATGGGCATCCCGCTGATACTGATCTGGCTGACGGCCGACTTCGGCAGCATTGGCGGCGGCATCCTCTCGTCGTGGCTGATCGGCCGCGGCGTGCGTGCCACGCGGGCACGGTTGATTTCGATGCTGATCTTCGCCTGCACCATCATCAGCGTGACCTTCGCCGCCCACGCCAGCGACCTGTGGGTCGCGGTGCTGGCCATTGCCGTGGCGGTCGGCGCGCACCAGGCCTGGACGGCAAACATCTGGAGCCTGTTGATGGACTACACGCCCAAGCACCTGGTAAGCACGGTGTTCGGCTTCGGCAGCATGTGCGCGGCCATCGGCGGCATGTTCATGACGCAGATCGTCGGCAGCGTGCTGACCATCACCCACAACAACTACGGCGTGCTGTTCACCATGATCCCGACGATGTACTTCATCGCGCTGGTGTGGCTGTACTTCATGGCGCCGCGCAAGGTCGAAACGGCGTAAGCGCGAGAACGGTTTTCCTCGAAGGGGCCTGCGGGCCTCTTTTTTTTGTATGGGGGGTGGGGGTGCCTGCCTTGGGATCTTTGGTGATGCACAAATCGAGCGCCGCCCGCGCGGCGCATCGCGGGCAAGCCCGCTCCTACATTTGTTGCAACGCGCCGTTCCAGTCAGGCCATGGTTGTCCGCCTTGGCGCATGACTGAAGACAGATGGGGCGTCGGCAGCGCCAGCCGAAAAATTGGGTAATGCCAACAAGGCTGGCAACTATGGCCTCACAGGCCATGGCACGTTGCAACAAATGTGGGAGCGGGCTTGCCCGCGATGCGCCGCGCGGGCGGCGCTCGATCTCAAAGGCGCTGAAGATCCCAAGGCAAGCGCTTCGCGATGCGCCGCGCGGGCGGCGCTCGATCTCAAAGGCGCTAAAGATCTCAAGGCAAGCGCTTCGCGATGCGCCGCGCGGGCGGCGCTCGATTTATGCATCACCGAAAATCCCAAGGCAGGCACCTGGCAGCCAACCCCTTATCTCCCGCCAGCCCCACCCCAACTTTTTCGTATACAAAATCAACCATTCCTGGTTACATTACCCCCGCGCCTACGACACCGGTAATCGCCGCTGCGTATTGCGACAGGCCTGAAGCCATGCACTACCCCTACCCGCTCGCCCTCTCCGAGCCCCCTGCGCGAATCGATGCATTCGCCGCTATTTCGTTACCCCGGCAGCCCACCCTTCGCCCCACGTCGAGCCTATGCGCCTCGACGGCGTCGACGCGCGCGCTGCAGCCCTGACCTACCCTGCCAACCACGCAGTGTTTGCCACACTGCACCTGGTTTCCAGGGCCTGGCTCTAGTCGAAAACCGGGTGTCCATACACACAGATTGCAACCCGCACCCCTCACGGGAAGGAACACCAATGCCCAAGACTTTGCTGATAAAAAACGCCGAACTGCTGGTGACGATGGACGGCGAACGCCGCGAGATCAGACGCGGCGGCGTGTACATCGAAGACAACCTGATCAAGCAGGTCGGCCCCAGCGACGAGCTGCCCCAGCACGCTGACGAAATCCTCGACATGGCCGGCAAGGTGGTCATCCCGGGGTTGGTCAACACCCACCACCACATGTACCAGAGCCTCACCCGTGTGGTGCCAGCAGCCCAGGACGGCGAACTGTTCAACTGGCTGACCAATCTGTACCCGATCTGGGCAAGGCTGACCCCCGAGATGATCGCGGTGTCGACCCAGACGGCCATGGCCGAGCTGATCCTCTCGGGCTGCACCACCTCCAGCGACCACCTGTACATCTACCCCAACGGTTGCAAGCTCGACGACAGCATCCACGCCGCCGGCGAAATCGGCATGCGCTTCCACGCCGCGCGCGGCAGCATGAGCGTCGGCCGCAGCCAGGGCGGGTTGCCGCCGGATTCGGTGGTGGAAAAGGAAAGCGACATCCTCAAGGAATCGCAGCGCCTGATCGAGGACTACCACGACGCCAGCCACGGCTCGATGCTGCGGGTGGTGGTGGCGCCCTGCTCGCCGTTCTCGGTCAGCCGTGACCTGATGCGCGAAGCCGCGGTGCTGGCGCGCAACTACGGGGTGTCGCTGCACACCCACCTGGCCGAAAACGTCAACGACATCGCCTACAGCCGCGAGAAGTTCGGCATGACCCCGGCCGAATACGCCGAAGACCTGGGCTGGGTCGGCCACGATGTGTGGCACGCCCACTGCGTGCAACTCGACCAGCACGGCATCGAGCTGTTCGCCCGCACCGGCACCGGCGTGGCCCACTGCCCATGCTCGAACATGCGCCTGGCCTCGGGCATCGCGCCGATCCGCAAGATGCGCGACCACGGTGTGCCGGTAGGCCTGGGCGTCGATGGTTCGGCCTCCAACGATGGCGCCAGCATGATCGGCGAAGTGCGCCAGGCGCTGTTGCTGCAGCGTGTCGGCTTTGGCCCCGACGCGATGACCGCTCGCGAGGCGCTGGAAATCGCCACGCTCGGCGGCGCCAAAGTGCTCAACCGTAACGACATCGGTGCCCTGGCGCCAGGCATGGTCGCCGACCTGGTGGCCTTCGACCTCGGGCATGTGTCGTACGCCGGTGCTCACCACGACCCGCTGGCGGCGCTGGTGTTCTGCACCCCGACCCAGGTCCACACCAGCGTGATCAACGGGCGTGTGGTGGTCAAGGATGGCCGCATCACCACCGTCGACCTGCCCCTGGTGCTCGAGCGCCACAACCAACTGGCCCGCCACCTGGTCATCGGCGAGTAATGCAAAACGGCCGTTGCGCACTGCAAAGCGCGTAACGGCCAACCCCTGTTCAAGAGTTCACCCACCGCGACTGAAACCGTGCTGTTAGACGCATTAAAAAAACAAAAGCGAGCTACTCACCATGACTTCACCCGCTACACCTCGTCCGGAAGACGAGAACCTCGGCGTTGGCGCCAATGTGGCCTATGGGCTGCAACATGTGCTGACGATGTATGGTGGCATTGTTGCCGTACCGCTGATCATCGGCCAGGCGGCCGGCCTGACCCCGGCTGAAATCGGCCTGCTGATCGCCGCCTCGCTGTTTGCCGGCGGCCTGGCGACGCTTCTGCAGACCCTCGGTATTCCGTTCTTCGGTTGCCAGCTGCCGTTGGTCCAAGGGGTGTCCTTCGCTGGCGTGGCGACCATGATCGCGATCATCGGCAGTGACGGCCGGGTTGGCCTGTCGGTGGTGTTTGGCGCTGTGATCGCGGCGTCATTGATCGGGCTGCTGATCACACCGCTGTTCTCGCGCATCACGAAATATTTCCCACCCCTGGTGACGGGCATCGTCATCACTACCATCGGCCTGACCCTGATGCCGGTCACGGCGCGCTGGGCCATGGGCGGCAACAGCCAGGCAGCAGATTTTGGCAGCACCGCCAACATCGCCCTGGCGGCCTTCACCCTGGCCACCGTGCTGTTGCTGAGCAAGCTGGGCAGCGCCACCCTCTCACGCTTGTCGATCTTGCTGGCGATGGTGATCGGTACGCTGGTGGCCGTGGCCTTTGGCATGGCCGACTTTTCCCATGTGCTGGACGGCACGCTGGTCGCCTTGCCTCAATTGATGCCACTGGGCGCGCCCGAATTCCGGGTTGCGGCGATCATCTCGATGCTGATCGTGATCGTGGTAACCATGGTCGAAACCTCTGCCGACATTCTCGCCGTCGGCGAAATCATCGGCACCAAGGTCGATTCGAAACGGTTGGGTAATGGCTTGCGCGCCGACATGATTTCCAGCGTCTTCGCGCCGGTGTTCGGCTCCTTCACCCAAAGTGCCTTCGCGCAGAACGTCGGCCTGGTTGCCGTGACCGGCGTGAAGAGCCGCTATGTGGTGGCCACCACCGGCCTGATCCTGGTGACCCTTGGCCTGCTGCCGGTAATGGGCCGGCTGATTGCCGCGGTGCCTACCTCGGTGCTGGGCGGCGCGGGCGTGGTGCTGTTCGGCACCGTCGCGGCCAGCGGCATCCGCACCTTGGCCCAGGTGGACTACCGTAACAACATGAACCTGATCATCGTTGCCACCTCGATCGGCTTCGGCATGATCCCGATCGCCGCGCCAGGCTTCTACCACCACTTCCCGGCCTGGTTCGAGACGATCTTCCACTCCGGCATCAGCTCGGCGGCGATCATGGCGATCCTGCTGAATTTGCTGTTCAACCACCTGCGTGCCGGCAACTCCGACCAGCAGTCGGTGTTCGTCGCCGCCAGCGAGCGCACCTTGCGCTACCGCGACATTGCCGGGCTCAATGAAGGTGACTTTTTCCGTGATGGCAAGCTGTTCGACTGTGACGGTAAAGAAGTGCCGATCACCGAGGCCGACGACGGCCACGGCGAGGCTCCGGCGCCGCGCAAGAAGCGCCCTGAGCACGTGCATTGACTGGCAGCGGCGCCCAGGCGCCGCTTTTTTTCGGGGCCGGTTTTACAGCACTTTCACCGCTCGCCCAATGAACTGCACAGGCCCCGTTGGCCGGCCGGTTGGCGAGCCGCCGGCCTTCTCCAGGGTCAACTCGAACAGTTGGTTGGCTTCCAGCGGCGGCAGGTCGTGCGCGGGCACGCGGTATTGCTCACCCGGCTTGACCAGGCCCAACGATACCGGCGCCTGCCACTGCTCGCCTTTGGTCCAGAACTGCAGCACCTTGTCGCTCGGTACCGGGAACTGCCCCAGAGGAATCAGCTGAATGCTGCGCGCGTCGCTGGCCTGCACCACCCAACCTGCAGCACTGTCAGCCGGTGCAACCAGCACCACCAGGTAAGACGGCGCCGGCGCTTGGGTGGTCAGCAGCGTAAATGCCAGCAGCAGGCTCGCAAGCACACCGGCCCCGGCCATGCCTTGCCACAGCGCCAAGCGTTGCCACCAGCGCGGTGGCTGTGCAGGTTGTTGCACATCAAGGCTGCGGTTGATCCGGCGCCACAACCGAGCGCTGGGCGCCACAGGCTCGGCCAGTGCATTGAGCGACAGTAGCCGTTGCTCCCAGGCATCCACGGCGGCACGCAGCTGCACATCTTCGCCGAGGCGCTGATGCACGGCCTGGTGCTGCTCTGCCGACAAGGTGCCCAGCACATATTCCCCGGCAAGCGCGTCGAGCGCTTCTGCCGTTTCGCCCTGCGCTTTCTTCATCCCATGCACTCCCGCAACGCCTTCAGGCTGCGCTTGATCCAGGCCTTGATGGTGCCTAGCGGCGTGTTCAGCAAACTGGCGATCTCGGCATGGCTGCACCCGTCGACATACGCATGCAGGATGCACAGCTTGCGTGCAGGCTCCAGCTGCTCAAGGCAGCGATGAACCTTGGCCGAATCCGCTTGCAGGTCGATATCCCCGGCAAAGGGCGCAGGGGTGAAAGCCGCCTCGTCAAACACCACTTCCCGCCGGGTATCGCGAATGAAGTTGAGCGCCAGATGGCGAGTAACGCTGTAGATCCAGCCACGCGCCGAGCCGCGCGCAGGGTCGAAGCTGGCGGCCCGGGTCCAGATGCGGACAAAGGCGTCGTGCAAGATATCTTCGGCCGTCGCATCGTCGCGGGCGATACGCCGCGCGACGCCCAGCAAGCGTGCGCCCTCCTCCTCGTAGAGTGCATGCAATGCGCGCCGGTCACCCTGCGCGCAAGCCTGGAGGCAACGTTGATAATCGAACGGAGGCAAAGGTGAGTTCAATGCAAGGTCCCTGGGCGGCACCCCAGCCAAGTGACCGGGGCTTGTCGATAGCGTAGACGCCAGCCACTCACCTGCCTGGTTCGGTCACCTTCATTTTGCCGCCCAGAAGATGTAGTCAGCCTGGTAGTCGACGACTTTGCGCTCGCCCTTGTTCTGCGCCGCGCAGGCGCTTGCCGGCGCCACGCCGCCACGGGTGGCCAGGCGCTGGATGAAGCTTACGCCGGTCATGGCGCCTTTGCCCTCGGCCGGGTTGGCCTGCACCAGCTGGTAAGGCAGGTCGCCCTTGGCCGCTGGCGCGATGGCCAACTGGGTGCCGGTGACCTTCGAGCCGTCCTTCGCCTGCCAGGTGGCGGGCGGCCCGAAGTAGTCGCCCACTGGCTTGCCGGCCCTGTCGTTGAGCACGGCCTTGGGGCCGACGAAGGTCCATTCGGTTTGGCCCGGCGCATTGGCTTTGTCGCGGCATTCGTAGGTGATCTGGCCGACACCGACGGTCTCGAGCATGACCGAATGGCCGTCCGGCACCTTGACGGCGTCAGGTACTGAGGATTGAGCGTGGGCGGCCTGGTTGGCCAGTATCAGCACAAGGCCGCCGGCAAGCATCAGCAGGGTAACGGGGCTATTCATGGGGCACATCTCCTGGCGAGTAATCGACAGCGCGAAGTCGCGCTGCCTGTAATACCCGCCAGGATGCTGTTTGGATGCACCCCTCCGATAACTATTTCGAGGGGCGCTGCAATCAGCCGGCTGCAGCCCGCACAGCCGAGGCTGCCTTGCGCAGGCTCCAGACGCCCCACGCCAGGCCGATCACCGCCGCGGTGACGGAGCCCGACAGCACGCCGAGTTTCGCTGCGCCCAGCGCGCCAGGGTCAGCGAAGGCCAGGTTGGCGATGAAGATCGACATGGTGAAGCCGATACCCGCCAGCAGCCCGATCAGGGTGATGCCACGCCAGGTGACACCGGCCGGCAGCGCACACCAACCCAGGCGCACCATCAGCCAACTGACGCTGACAATACCCAACGGCTTGCCGGCGACCAACGCAACGGCAACGGCAACCATCACCCAGAACGGCCCATCGGCCGACAGGTCGACACCGGACAACCCGACACCGGCGTTGGCCAGGGCAAACAGCGGCATGATCGCGTAGGCCACCCATGGGTGCAGGGTGCCTTGCACACGGGTCACTGGCGGCACCAGCTCACGCTGGGCCAGGCGCAGGTGTTTCAGCGGGCTCATGAGCTGGCTGGCATCACGCTCCGGTGCCTTTGCGCGGCCCAGCAGGTCGTCGGTGAAGCGGCTGACGGCCTCCAGCGGGCGCTCGCTCAGCGGCATCGCCTTCACCGGCGTCATCAGCCCCAACGCCACACCCGCCAAGGTGGGGTGGGCACCGGTCATCAGTACGCCCAGCCAGGTGATGAAGCCGGGGATGATGTAGGCATAGGCCGAGCCGACGCCGATCTTCTGCAGGCCGAGCACCAGCAGCAGGCCGATGGCGGCAACGCCCAGGCCACTGTAATCGAGGCCACCGGAGTAGAAGAAGGCAATGATCAGCACGGCAATGATGTCGTCGATGATCGCCAGGGCCAGCAGAAACACCCGCACATTGGACGGGATCGACTTGCCCAGCAGCGCCAGCACACCCACCGCAAAGGCGATGTCGGTGGCGGTGGGCACCGCCCAGCCCTGGTGGTCGGCCGGGCCATGGTTGAACGCCAGGTAGATCAGTGCAGGCACCGCCACCCCGCCGACGGCCGCGGCCATCGGCAGCGTGGCCTGGCGCAGGCTGGACAGCGCCCCTTCATGGATTTCGCGGCGGATTTCCATGCCCACCACCAGGAAGAAGATGGTCATCAGGCCATCGTTGATCCAGAAGTGCAGTGACTGTGAGTACACCAGCGAGCCGATGCCGAAGGTGATGGGCGTGTGCCAGAGGGCATCGTAGCTGTCAGCGGCGGGCGAATTCGCCCAGATCAACGCCGCCACGGCGGCGATCAGCAGCACGATACCGCTCACGGCCTCGATGTGCAGGAAGCGCTCGAAGTTGGCAAAAGCGCGCAGGGCAATGCGCTGGGCGCGAGGGATTACATGTTTTTGCATGGGTGCAAGAACTCCCGCTGGCGGCCCGACCGGCGTAGTTGTTTAACCTGCATCACTGCTCCGTGCAGCTAGCACCCGGGCGGCATTCTAGCGGAAAACCTGCCTGTCGTGTGCACAACCCGTTTATCAGCAACCTGCCTGCTGCGGCTGAACGCTACGATCTCGGGCAACCGGCTGCACTCGCGCGCACCGCGCTGGCCAGCTTCTGCAGATTGGCCTGCTGGGCGCCGACCAGGCTGCCGATGCTGTTTTGCGCGGGGGTTTGCACCGAGGTCCGGCACGTCATCTCAGCCTGGCCAGGGCGTTGCAGGCGCCACACCGTTTCCAGCAGTGCGTACTGCCCCGGGACCGAGTCGAACCGCTGCACATCCACCCGCAACAGTGCCCTGGGCGTGCCGCCCGCCGGCCCGCCGAGCTGGTCCTGCAAGGCGCTGCGGAACTCATCGACCAGGTTGGCCCCCCACCATTCGGTTTCCAGGATCACCAGCCCGCTCGTGCCCTGGCGTATCACCAGTTGTGGGCGGTCCACCTGCGGCGGCACGCTGACCCGCTCGACCAGGATCTTCTCTCCCGTACTGCGGCTCGGCTGAGCGGCAACCAGGGTGTGATAGTTGTTGGGCGCGCTGCGACAGCCCGCGGTCAGCACCACCAGCGTGGCCAGCAACAGGGTAGGCAGCGTGCGCATTGGCTCATACTCCTTGGGGCATGCTCAGGGTTTGACGTCGTCCGCGCCCGCAGCCTTCGGCCGCCCGCGAATCAGCGATTCAGGGTGACGGCCCAGGTAGTCCGCCAAGTCGCGCAACGAGCGCGACATGCGTTCCAGCTCCTGCAGCGTATCGCCGAGTTTTTCCCGCTGCGGCGAGTTTTCGGCGATCGCCGAATTGGCCGTGCGCAGGGTCTTCTGCAGTTCATCCAGGGTGGTCGTCAGGCCCGGCAGGGTCTGCCCGTCAACCCGCTTGGCGGCGCTGCGCAGCTCGCGCAGCGTGCCATCGAGGTTGCCGGCGATGCTTTCGAGCGGCAGCTTGCCGATGCGCTCGAGCACACCCTGCAGCTGCTCCTGGAGTTTTTCCAGGCTGCCGGGCACGGTGGGGATGACGATCGGGTCGGCGCTCATGTCGAAGGCGACCTTGGGCGCCTCAGGGTAGAAGTCCAGCGAGATGAACATCTGCCCGGTGATCAGGTTGCCGCTGCGGGCCTGGGCGCGCAGGCCGTGCTCGACGAACGTACCGATCAGTTGCCGGGCACCGGCGGCGTCGCCCTCGGTGTGCTTGAACACCTTGAGCATCTTCTGGTGCACGGGGCCCAGGCGCTGGGGGTAGATGGCCGCATCCACCACAACGGGGAAGCTCTGTTTTTTCGGGTCGTAATCCAGGGTGATCGACGTCACCCGGCCGAACTCCACGCCCTTGAATTCCACCGGCGCCCCCACTGACAGCCCACGCATCGACTGGTCAAAGCGCAGGCGCAGGTATTGCGCCTTGCCAGTTGGCGGTGCCAGGGCCGCATCGCGGTCGGCGAACAGCTCGAAGGCCTGCTGGTCGACAGCGGCCTCTGCGGGCGCTGCGTATTCGGGCGTGCCGAAGGCCAGCCCGCCCATGAGGATCGACGATAACGACTGGGTCTCGACCTTCAGCCCGTTGGCCCCGATCTGCATGTCGATGCCGCTGGCGTTCCAGAACCGCGTGTCGAGCGTGACGAACGCATCGTAGGGCGACTGCACGAAGATATCGATGGCCACACCCCTGCCGTCGGGCTTGATCGCATAAGACACCACCTCGCCCACCGGGATACGGCGGAAATAGATCGATGAGCCGATGTCCAGCGAGCCCAGGTCATTGGCGCTGAGCACGAAGCGCTTGCCCTTCTCGCCGTAGGTGATGGGCGGTGGCGACTCAAGCCCGACGAAGGTTTTTTCAGGCTTTTTCGACTCGCCGGCATCGGCACCGATGAAGCTGCCCGACAGCAACGTGTCGATCCCCGAGATGCCGCCGGCGCCGATGCGCGGGCGCACCACCCAGTAGCGCGCGCCGTCGGTGGCGAACGACTCTGCCTCCTTGGACAGTTCGACCTTGGCCACCACGCCCTTGCGGTCCTCGGTCAGCTCCACCGTGGTCACTTCGCCGATCACCACGCTGCGGTAACGCACCTGGGTCTTGTGCGCCACCAGGCCCTCGCCGCTACGAAATGAAATGCTGATCACCGGCCCTTGCTCCATCCAGTTACGCACCACCAGCGAGGCGCCGACCAGCAGTGCCAGCACCGGGACGATCCACACCAGCGAGACACTGAAGCGCCGTGTGCGCACCTGCGCCTGGCCGGGCCGTGCGTGGTTCTCAGTCTCCAGCGCCATCGCCGTGCTCCCCATGGTGTGGTTGGTCGTCCCAGATCAGGCGTGGGTCGAAGCTCATGGCCGCGAACATGGTCAGCACCACCACCAGGCCGAAAAACAGAATGCCGGGGCGCGGCTCGATGGTGCCCAGCCCGCGCAGCTGCACCAGCGCAGCCACCAGCGCCACCACCATGACGTCGAGCATCGACCAGTAGCCGATCAGCTCGACGCAGCGAAACAGCTGCGAGCGCTGCCGCCGTGCCCACTGGCTATGGCGCTGGGCAGTGAACAGCAGCAGCCCGAGGGAGACGAACTTGATCGCCGGCACGCCGATGCTGGCGATGAAGATGATCAGCGCGATGTCCCACGCGCCGGCCTCCCAGAACTCCAACACGCCGCCAACGATAGTGCTGTCGCTGCCCTGGCCGAGCATTTCGGTGTTCATCACCGGCAACACGTTGGCCGGTACATAGAAGATCAACGCCGCGAACAGAAACGCCCAGCCACGGGCGATGGGGTTGGCCTTGCGCCGGTGCAGTGGCGCGCCACAGCGGTCGCACTGGTGCTGGCCCAGGCGCAGGTCACAGGCCTGCCCGCAGCCATGGCACAGGCACAGGCCCAGCTCGCCGGCCAGCGCCGGGGCACTCATACCTGCCCCCACAGGTCGCGGATGTCGCGCCCGGCAATGAAGATCATCAACACGCTCAACACCGCCAAGGCGATCAGCCCGATGCCCGGAATCACATCGAGCAGGCCCGCCAGTTTGATCACCGCAACCATCGCCCCCAGCAGGCATACCTCCAGCATGCTCCAGGGCCGCAGTTTTTCCAGCGCCCGCATGCAGCTGGCAAAGCCGGGGGCACGGCGCCCACCCACGGCAAAACCCAGCACCCAGCACAGCAGGGCAATCTGCAGCACCGGGGCGAAAATGATCGCCAGCGCCAGCACCAGGGCAATGAAGGTGATGCTGCCTTGGCTGAGCACCAGCACCGAATCCCACAAGGTCGCCGAGTTGCTCAGGCCGCCCATGCTGATGGTCATCACCGGGTAGGCATTGGCGAACACCAGCAGCACCCCACCGGTCACGCACAGCGCCAGGCGCTGTTGCATATTCAACGGGTTGTGGCGGTACAGCACGCCGCCGCAGCGCAGGCATGACGCGCTCTGGTGGCGCTGCAGGGGTGCGCGCTGGTAGACCGCGTCGCAGTACTCGCAAATGATCACGTCATCTGCCCTGTGCAGCGCTGCGCCTGCATCAGTACCCTTCATGGCGCGACGACTCGTGGGCCGCTGGCAGGGCCGTCGTCGACCCACTGCCAGAACAGCATGTAACCCACCGCCAGGATCACCGGCCCGATGAACAGCCCGATGAAGCCGCCCGTGAAGTCTCGTACCATGGGATTCTCCAGGTAGCCCAATCTGCGCGCAGTGGAGCCTGTTTGCCCAGGCCTCAAAAGCGCGACCTGACATCGCGGTGCATGGAGCACTGCTTCACCCTAGTACAGGTCGATCGCTTTTGCGCAGCGCGTGAAGCGCTTGCCTTGGGATCTTCAGCGCCCTTGAGATCGAGCGCCGCCCGCGCGGCGCATCGCGGGCAAGCCCGCTCCTACATTTGTTGCAACGTGCCGTTCCAGCCAGGCCATGGTTGTTCGCCTTGGCGCATGGCTGAAGACAGGTGAGGCGCCGGCAGCGCCAGCCGAAAAATCGCGTCATGCCAACAAGGCTGGCAACTATGGCCTCACAGGCCATGGCACGTTGCAACAAATGTAGGAGCGGGCTTGCCCGCGATGCGCCGCGCGGGCGGCGCTCGATATACGCCACACCGCAACTCGCACGACATGCACCTCAAGTGCGAGCCGCGCAACCCGTGGGCGTCTCCGAAGGTGCATGAACAAATCTTCATGTGGCCGTGAACCCCCTGACGGCGGGCTGAAGCGCCGACCCCGGCGGCGCAGGCGCTGGTGTTTGCCTTGAGAGCAGGCGCCAGCCCGCGTAGCATCGCCGCCCCGCATGCTTGTGGGAGCCGGCTTGCCGGCGATTCGGGTGCGTAGCACTCGTCTGCATCCATGTTGGCTGGCCTGGCGTATTTGCCGGCAAGCCGGCTCCCACAGGTTTCGCGTTCAGCCGACACACCATCGCCCATGCCCCAACCGATCCCCCTCAAGGACCACGAAAAGGAAAAGAGCCTGGTCAACCGCCGGCTGCTCGCCTGCGCGGCCCTGGTCTTCAGCCTGGTTGCCGTCCTGATCGGCCGGCTTTACGTGCTGCAGGTGCTGCAACACGACCAGCAGTCCGCGGTGTCGGAAAACAACCGCGTGCATGTACTGCCCATCGCCCCCGAGCGCGGCTTGATCTACGACCGCAATGGCGTGGTGCTGGCCGACAACAAGCCCAGCTTCGACCTGACCATGACCCGCGAACGCGCAGGCGACTCGGCCAAGGTGCTCGATAACCTGGCGCAAATCCTGAGCCTGGGCGAGGACGACCGCAAGCAGTTCGACAAGGACCTGCGCCGCGGCCGCAAACCGTTCGAGCCAGTGACGCTGATGGTCGGCCTGACCGAAGAGCAGATCGCCCTGGTGGCGGTCAACCAGTTCCGCCTGCCGGGCCTGGAGGTAGAGCCGCAGTTCATTCGCGAATACCCCTTGGCCGAACACTTCGCCCATTCGGTCGGCTATGTCGGGCGCATCAACGAGAAAGAAGCCAAGACCCTCGACAGCACCGAATACCGCGGCACCCAGTCGATCGGCAAGACCGGCATCGAGCACTTCTATGAAGCCCAGCTGCACGGCCATGTCGGCTACGAAGAAGTCGAGACCAACGCCCAGGGCCGGGTGATGCGGGTGCTCAACCACCAGGACCCGATCCCGGGCAAGGACATCATCCTGAGCATCGACAGCCACCTGCAGGTGGCCGCCGAAAAAGCCCTGGGCGACCGCCGCGGTTCGGTGGTGGTGCTCGACCCCGCCAACGGCGACGTGCTGGCGATGGTCAGCAACCCCAGCTTCGACCCCAACCTGTTCGTCAAGGGCATCAGCTTCAAGCAGTACGCGGCCCTGCGCGACTCGATCGACCGGCCGCTGTTCAACCGCGTGCTGCGCGGGCTGTACGCGCCGGGTTCGACGGTCAAGCCGGAGGTGGCCATCGCCGGCCTCGACAGCGGTGTGATCACGCCCGGCAACCGGGTGTTCGACCCCGGCTACTACGAGCTGCCCAACTACGACCACAAGTACCGCAACTGGAACCGCAGCGGCGACGGCTGGGTGGACATGTACACCGCCATCATGCGTTCCAACGACACCTACTTCTACGACCTGGCGCACAAGCTCGGCATCGACCGCCTGCACGACTACATGGCCGAATTCGGCCTCGGCCAGAAGGTCTCGCTGGACATGAACGAAGAGGCGGCCGGGCTGATGCCGTCGGCCCAGTGGAAGCGCGCCACCCGCCGCCAGGCGTGGTTCCCTGGCGAGACACTGATCCTCGGCATCGGCCAGGGCTACATGCAGGTGACCCCGCTGCAGCTGGCCCAGGCCACCAGCCTGCTGGCCAGCAAGGGCGTGTGGCACCGCCCGCACCTGGCCATGACCGTGGGCGGCGTGACCCCGGTCGACCCCAACCCGATGCCAGACATTGTGCTGCACGACCGGCGTGCCTGGGACCAGGTCAGCCAGGGCATGCAGATGGTCATGCACGACCCGCGCGGCATCGCCCGCGCCTCCGCCGCCGGCGCCCAGTACCGCATCGCCGGCAAAAGCGGCACGGCGCAGGTGGTGGCGATCAAGCAGGGTGAGCGCTACAACCGCAACAAGACCCTCGAACGCCACCGCGACAACGCCCTGTTCGTCGGCTTCGCCCCCGCCGACCATCCCAGCGTGGTGGTGGCGGTGATGATCGAGAACGGCGAGGCCGGTGGCCGTGTGGCGGGGCCGGTGGTGCGCGAGGTGATGGATGCCTACCTGCTGGATGAGCAGGGGCACCTGAAACCGCAGTATGCCGGAGGAGCAGCGCCCAAGCAGGTGCCGCACACCTGACGCTGGCGGCAGCCCATGGATAACTTCGCGCCTATTTCCGCTGGGGAAAAATGTAGCGTTATTTATCCAAGCAGCCCCCAATTAACACGCGTTTCGCGCTGCATGATCTTGTCCCGTAACGGCCATAGGCGGGGCTCAGACCAAGTCATCTGATAGGTGGGCATGATTTCACCCTTTTCGAAACGCTTGATATGATTTTCCCAGCTGTTATTCATGACTTTCCAATAGCCACTTTCTGGGCAAGGCTCCCCGCTTGCGCATATTATGATCGGAAAATCGGCCTGGCTGAATGCGGGTGAGCCTGGGATGGGTTTGCCGGTGGCCGGGTCGAGGATCTTTTCTTTGGCAAGATTATGGATCAAGGCCTCAGTGGGTTTTTCCGGCGGAATGTTGGCCAAGCGTGCTTCCAGCCATTGGAGCTTGCCGTCCCATGGCGGCAGCTTGGCAGGGGGGAGCGGGACAATGTGGTCGATTTCTAGCACCGTAGGGTTTGCGTAAGAGTAATTACTAAGTATGAGTTCTATTTTTTTGTAGCGCTCGACGCGCTCTAAGTCTTTGGATTGCCCAAGATAGTTAACTTTATCAGACGGAACAGCCCCATTGAATCCTTCTTTTAAAGCGTACGCAGCAACTGCAGCACCACCCGCAACACCCAGCTGATACATTTTCAGCGCCTCTTGATAGCTTCTCCTCATCTCTAAACTTATCGCAAGTGCCACTGCCGCCTTGCCGTGCCCCTGCTCGGCGGCGCACCTATACATTTCCATCGCTATTTCTGGCGCAACACCCTTTGGTTCCAGTTTTCGTCCAAGATAGTACTGGGCCATGGCATTTCCTTCGTCGGCAGCTTTTCTATAGTATCGCAGTGCGGTATCTGGATCTTTTTTCAGACCCGCCCCCCCTTGGTTCAGAAGGATTGCGATAAAATAGTAACCTGTTGCAACGTTAGCCTCGATTAAACGCTGACTTAATCGCAGATACTCACCATCACGCAAAGCATATTCCCCGCGCATCGCACCATTCTGCAAGTTTATGTTCGCCTTGTAATGATCATGTTCACTCGCAATTCGGTACAAGCGCTCGACTTCGAGTATTACATTCTTATCCTGCTTGAGCTGATTGTTCTTCTGAAGCCACCGCGCATATTGAAATACGCTATCAATAGCAGCCGATGGCTCAGGTATTTTCTCATGAGCGCATTTGTATTCCAGTTTCGCCTTGACGTCACTCAAAAAATTCAACTCATCATCCTTATTAGTAATCACCAGGCTTCCAGCGTTGTCCCAAGCGACCAAAAACACGCTGAGAGCAAGCATTAGCCAGGGCATCAATCGAGGTCCTTAACAACTGAGTCGCCATAATAGAACTCAACTAGCGAACACAGCGGTTCCACACCCGCGCTCTGGCGCGAATGATTTTTATCGAGCAAGAACTCCCAAGCCTGGAATGCTTCAGCCGGCTTATCCTGCGCCCCCTCCCCTCCAGTATGCAGCCGCCACAACCGCTGCCTCATATCCCTGGTTACACTTCCCCACTCATGCGCAATATTCAGCTCAGTATCTACCTGCATACTTCGCGTATTGATATTTGCCGAACCGAGCGTGGTAAACACATCGTCAACAATCATCAACTTGGAATGGACATACACCGGCATCCACGGTTTCCCCGCTGGCGAGTCGGGTGCCACCAACGAGCACACATGAATTTTCAGACCTGGGATTTCCACAGGCACAATCGTGCTTTTCTCAATACCCGCAACCTGCTGTTCAACATCCAGCTTGCCGAGGCGGTCACGCGGGTCGCGCGGCGCGGGTGCCTGCTCCCTGACCTTCTGGATGCGGCTCAATTTCGTCACGCCAGGAATGGTGTCAGCCCGCCCCAGGCTCTCCAGCATTTGCTGGGTCTTCAGCGTCCCGGCGCCCATGCCGTCGTTAGTCGCATTGGTAATCACAAACAGGTGCAATGCCCCGTGCAGTCCCGGGTCGCGGCCACCCCTGATCTGCTTGAGCGCGATGCGCTTGATCGCTTCGGCCAGCGGTGGCCAACGGAAGTACTGGTTCTCGATATAGATGAACTGCGTCGCGTTGTTGACCGCCTGCAGGTAGAGCTGCTCGATATCGCGCCGCCCGGTCTGCGCCTGGGTGCGCAGCAGTTGGGCCATCTGTGGTGTTCCCTGAAGGCACCTGAGCTTGCGCCCTACGGCAATGGCGTCGCGGGCGATGAGCAGATCTTCGCCGGTTTCCTTGGCCCAAGCCGTGGCAAAGTTCTCATGCAAGTGCTCCAGTATCGGCCCGCTGACCTGGCTGGAGATATCCTGGCGCGGTGTGAAACCGCGCGGCCCCCGGTTGGGCGCGGGCCGCTGGTAGTCCGAGCGAATGACGGCTGAATGCGCGTCTGTGTCCCAGTACTCGTCGAGCATGTTGTGGCCCATGACAAAGCCAAGCGCCTGTTCCGGTAGTTCATAGTCAACCAGGACACTTTTCTGATGGTGGGTGGGCACGCCTACCAGGGCGAAAGCCATCCCGGTACTGATGCTTGGGTCCAGGCTGCGCCCGATTTCTTCGTAGATCCGCCTGCGCTCATCAACGCTGAAACCACGGCTGACAAACAGCGGGATCTGCCTAGGGTGCCGGGCGGCTTTGTTGCCCTTGACTGCACACGCCCGGAACCAGTCCACGTCCTCGGTATATTGCCGATCATTGGAACTCTGAAGCGTCCGGTCCCAATTCAGCATGACTCGACCGAAGTGATCGCTCTTCCCCGGCAGGTTGGCCTCGCCGCCTGCTCCCGCCAGGTTGGCGGGCATTTCCCAACCTAAGACCCGTACACGTACACCTTGCGCAGCTTTGCGTAGGAGCAACTGGCCAATGCTGGGGGATTTGCCATCACGGATGAAAAACATCGATGGCTGGAAGCCCCAACAGGTGATGTCGACCGTGCGGTTTGCATTAGCGATGGCCTGATGCACCGCCCTGAAGGCTTCTTCGCCGTTGATAAGGGGTTTGAAGGTCGCGATGACCGGGTGGTATTCGGAATTACATACAAACCAGCGTGGCGTGCACGTCGCTGTGTTGGTTTGTTTGAGGGCAACGGGTACAACAATGTCAGGCAGGTTCATTCCGATTTCCCTTTCTTATCCATCAGCCCTTCAAGCACCGCTGCGTACTGGAGTCGGTGGTCGGTATGCGACGAGGGCAAACCCACTGTGGCGGTGGTCTGCGCGCTGTGGTTATGTAACCCGAGATTCGCCAGCCTGGCCTGCTCGGGATTGCGATATTCGGTGGGGATGGGGATCTGGAAAGTGGTACCGTTGACAAACTGCAAACGGTATTGCTGCGTCACGACCTGATGATCAATCTGCAGCTCGCCGCCTTCATCCAACACCCCTTGCTTGAGCAACTCGCCGTCGGCGTACAACGCATACGGCATGCCCACCCAACCCTGGTCCGAGGCCCCTGACGCTGCAGGGATACGCACGCGCAAGGGCTGCTTCGACAGGCTCTTCGGGTAGTCCGGATGCGCAGCCTTCATGCTCGCCGGGCCGCTGTAATCGAAGTGAGCCGACTTGACGTTGTAGTCACCCTCGGTGCCCGCTTCGATGCAACAAGCGTCCAGGGTGAGGTAACTGCCACCGGCATTGAGGGTGATCTTCTTCTTTGCCGTGATACTGATTTCGTCTTCCGTGCTAATAATCGACAACCCCTGGCGCGCCAGGACTTCCAAGGTGTCGTTCTGCGCCTTGACGCTGATCGGGCCCTGGTTGGCGATCAGTTTGATACCGAGCTTGCGCACAAACAGGCTAACCCCTTGGCCAACGCCGATGAACAGGCGCTTGACCACACTTACATCGGCTCTGCCACCGGCGTTGAGCATGAGGTTGTCTTGCGCCGCCAGCTGCAGATGCCCGCCACTGCTCATCGCGATGCCCTTGGGTGCGCTGAGCAACAGCACCGCTTCCTTCAGCCCATCGAGTTGCTCGCGCAGCAGTGCCAGTTGCGCCTGTACGTCTGCGGGTTCCGCGTTGCTGGCCTGGGCATCTGTAGAAAGTTTCTGCACCTGTTCACCCGCCTGCTGCAGTCGGCTCGCCGCTGCCTGCATGTCCAGCATCTGGCCCTGCGCGCTGGTCTGGGCATCAGCGCTAACCAAGACCCCTTTGCCACCGCGAATCGCGCCCCAGGCATCGGTCCTCAGCTCAACGCCTTCGCCACGTTTTTGTCGGTTCCCGTCAACCAGATGGCCGAGGTTGAGCTGGGTCTTGCCGCCATATTCAGTGCCGAGCTTGATGTGCTCCTGCCCACGGGTGTCGTCCATGCGCAGCTTGTTGTTGGCGGGCGTGCGCAACACGTTGCGTTTGTAATTGCGCAGGTTGACGGGGTCCGGGTGCTGGCTGTCATGCAGGGCATGGGCAATATAGGGACGGTCGGGGTCGCCCTGCTCGAACGCCACCGCCACTTCAGTGCCGCAGATCAGCGGCAGGTGCAGGCCGTGGGTATCGCCGGCATAGGGCCGGGCCAGGCGCAGCCAGGCACTCTCTTCACCGGCGTGCCAGCAGTCGCGATCGAACAGGAAATTGACCCGGTAGCGCCCGTCCGGATCGATGTGGCCATAGGGGTCGTTTTGCCGCGAGCTGGTCACCCTGGCTGGCACTGTGCCCGCAATTTTCGGCTTGCGCTGCAGCGGTGGCCGGAAGCACAGGTTTTCTGAATAGGGAATGGCCTCGAAGATGACCTCCAGGCTGCGATCACGTGCAGCGCTCAGGCCCACGGCGGTAATGACCGCACCCGGGGCAAAGGCCTCAGGTGCACCGTCGGAAACCCTCAGCACCTGCCCTGGCGACAAAGCAGCGCTGCTGCTGGCACCGCTGAGCCGGGTGCAATCATTGAGCTGCAGTTCGTGCCTCAATCGGGCATAAAAATAGCCGCTCTCGGTGAGCAGATGTTCGTCCTGATCATAAGCATCCCCCAGTGCAACGTAGGGTTCGGCATACAGGTAGCTCTCGCCATAGGTGGTAGTGGCGCCGCAGCTTTGGTCGACATCGCCCTCCAGGTAGGCTGCAGCATCACGGTGCTGATAGGTGCGCACGTGCACGTGCTGTTCTACCACTTGATGATGGGCCTGCAATGCCCACACCGCATCCTGGCCTGAACTGCTCAGGCCGGATTGCGGCCGACAAGGCAGCGCGACGTCAAACTGGTAGTGACATTGGTCATCATGGAACTCGACCACGTCCAGGTGCAGCCGGTCATCACTGCTGAAGCGATACCAGATACCCACTTCAGCGAGCAGGCGGGTGATGAACGCCAGGTCGCTCTCACCGTACTGCATCACCTGCTCGCGCCTGGGATAATCGCGCAACAGGTCGAAGATAAAGTGCTGGCCTTCGAATGCGTGGCGGCTGCGCAGTATGTGCTCGACGATTTCCGGCACCGACTGGTGTTGATAGAGGCGGTACTGCAACCCGCGATCGAGCAGGGCCAGGCCAGGCTGAAGGGTCAATTGATAACGGGCTTCGTCGCGAGAGCCCGACAGGCGCTGGAAGCCGGTGACCACTCCGTGGACGGTTCGCAGCAGCTTGGTCTGTGGGGCCGACAGGCCCAGCAGCGGCAGATGCCTGGGAGGTGCGTGCAGGCTGAAGGTAGCGCGCTTTGCGAGCACGCGCTCGACAGCGATATCCTGCTCTGTAGAAGTGAACGCTATGGTGTAGCGGAAAGGCTGGCTGAGCCACTCTTCACCCTTGAATCGGAGGACGTCGAGTTCGGTTTCCATGCCGTCGACGTCCAGTTTTTGCCGGTTGTGATCTACAAAGCCCCGCGACATTTATCGAAACTCCACAGCAGTGAAATTTCGAACCTTGCCGCGCAATACTCAGGTAGGCCACCCTTCCAGGGGAAAATAGACGCTTCCTACATTTGTTAGGAATTTAGCCTACAAGGAACCTGCAGTCCTCTCCATCGGCATCTCCATCGTCCTGCAGAACCTGGCGATGAGCATGGCGCCGCACGCTCGGCGGAGGCAGTGGCCGCGGGGCTGTCGGATTTCAGCTTGGGTACCGACATCGGCGGTTCGGTGCGCGTCCCGGCCCGCTGCTGCGGCGTGTTCGGCTTCAAGCCGACCTTGGGCCGCATAAGCCGTAAAGGCCTGATGCCGGCGCGCACCGGCCTCAACCACGTGGGCCCGTTCGCCGCCAGCCTGCCAATGCTGGTGCGCGCGATGAGCATGATCGATCCCACCTTCGTCGCAGCCCAGGTCCCGGCCCAGGTGCGCATCGGCGTGCTGCAGGACGGTGTATCTAGTGCTCGAAGAAGGACGCTGGCGCGTGGCGCACTTCCAGACCGAAAACCTGTTCAACCGTCCGGCCAGCAGCTGGAACAGCGAGGCGCCGTTGCCTGTGCCCGAGCGCTGATCAATCCCCCGGCAACCGATAGCGGTCGGCAAAATACTGCCGAAAGAACTCGACCGCCACCCGCACCTTGGCCGAGCCGGCCAACGGTGCGGTGTACACCGCCCAGATGTCCGCCGCCTGCTGATACCCCTCCAGCACCCGAACCAGCCGGCCATCGTCCAGGCTGTCGTGCACATCCCACCACGAGCGCAGCACGATCCCACGCCCGTCCAGGCACCACTGGTGCACCACCTCACCATGGTTGCTCGACAGCGCGCCGGTCACCCGCACGCTTTCCTCGCCGGCCGGCCCCTGCAGGTGCCACAGGCCGAACGGGTGATCCCGCTCCTTGATCACCAGGCAATCATGGCCGGCCAGGTCGGCCAGCGTCTTTGGCGTACCGCGCCGGGCCAGGTAGTCAGGCGACGCACACAGCACTCGGCGGTTGCGGGCAAGGCGCTTGGCGATCAGGTTTGGCGCAAGGGTATCGCCCACGCGAATATCCAGGTCGATGCCCTCGGTGGCCAGGTCCACCAGGCGGTCATGCACATCCAGGCGAATATCCAGCCGTGGGTAACGCGCCGCAAGCTCCGACAACGCCGGCGCCACCAGGCGCCGACCCAGGCCCAGGCTGCTGGCGATGCGCAACTGCCCGGCCGGCTCGCGCTGGCCTGCATCCAGCTCATCACCCATGCGCTGCAACGCTTCGAACATCTGCTGCGCCCATTGATAGACCCGTTCGCCCTCCTCGCTCACCGTCACCCGCCGGGTGGTGCGGTGCAGCAGGCGCACGCCCAGGTCCGCTTCGAGCTGGCGAATGCGCTTGCTGACGAACGCCGCCGACATGCCGCGCGCCTCGGCCACCGCCGCGAAGCTGGCGCGGCGGGCCACCTGAAGGAAGATATCAAGGTCGTCGAGGCTCGGTAGATTGTTCACGATACGTACACTAAGAATCCATGGTTTTGGGGATTATCTCTAAACAGCCACCTTATAGCATGGGCCACCTCTACTCCCCAGCCACTAGGTGCTCCATGAACAAGACATTCAAGATTGCCGCCATCCCCGGTGACGGCATCGGCAACGAAGTGCTCCCCGAAGGCATTCGCGTGCTTGAGGCAGCCGCGCGCAAGCACGGCCTGGACCTCGCGTTCGAATATTTCGAGTGGGCCAGCTGCGACTATTACCTGGCCCACGGCAAGATGATGCCGGACGACTGGTTCGAGCAGCTCAAGGGCTTCGACGCGCTGTACTTTGGCGCGGTCGGCTGGCCGGACAAGGTGCCCGACCATATTTCCCTGTGGGGCTCACTGCTGAAGTTTCGCCGCGACTTCGACCAGTACGTGAACATCCGCCCGGTGCGCCTGTTCCCGGGCGTACCCTGCCCGCTGGCCGGCAAGCAGCCGGGCGACATTGATTTTGTGGTGGTGCGGGAAAACACCGAAGGGGAGTACTCGTCCCTGGGCGGGCGCATGTTCGAAGGCACCGACAACGAAATCGTCCTGCAGGAATCGGTGTTCACCCGCCGCGGCGTCGACCGCATCCTCGAATACGCCTTCGAGCTCGCCCAAAGCCGCCCCCGCCAGCATGTGACCTCGGCCACCAAGTCCAACGGCATGGCTGTGAGCATGCCCTACTGGGACGAGCGCACTGCGGCCATGGCGCAGCACTACCCCGAGATCAGCTGGGACAAGCAGCACATCGACATCCTCTGTGCACGTTTCGTGCTGCAGCCGGAGCGCTTCGACGTGGTGGTGGCGTCGAACCTGTTCGGTGACATCCTCTCCGACCTGGGGCCCGCCTGCACCGGCACCATTGGCATTGCGCCGTCGGCCAACCTCAACCCCTCGCGCAAGTTCCCGTCGCTGTTCGAGCCGGTGCATGGCTCGGCACCGGACATCGCTGGCAAGCACATCGCCAACCCGATCGGCATGATCTGGTCCGGTGCGATGATGCTCGAGTTCCTCGGCAAAGCCGCGCCCGATGGCCGCTACCAGGTAGCGCACGATGACATTCTGCGGGCCATCGAGGCCGTTATCGGCAAAGGTGAAACTACCCCCGACATGGGCGGCAGCCGCTCGACGCAGGCCGTCGGCCAAGCGATCGTCGACGCACTGGGCGCTGCCTGACCGTCACATTTCGGTCACGCTACCGTCGTAATCTGCCGGGCAACTCTATGCCAAAGGTCGCCCGGCATGCTCCGCCTGCTGCTCTTGCTGCTTCCCCTGCTCCCCGTTGCGGCCGTGGCCGAGCCTGTGCACCTGCGTGTGCAAGGCTCCAACACCATCGGCGCGGCCCTGGTGCCTGCGCTGGTGCAGGGGCAATTGCGGGCGCAACAGGCCACAGCCATCGAGCATCGGCCCGGCGCCGCGGCCAACGAAACCGTGATCGATGCCCGCGATGCCCACGGCCAGGCATTGCGCATCGACATCGCGGCGCACGGGTCGAGCACCGGCTTCAGCGCACTCGGCCGTGGCGAGGCCGACCTGGCCGCCGCTTCCCGCCCCATCACCGATGCCGAAGTGCATCAGCTCAAGGCACTGGGCGACCTGCGAGCGGCCAGCGCCGAGCAGGTTATCGGGCTGGACGGCGTGGCGGTGATCGTCCACCCCGACAACCCGTTGCCGCAGTTGACCACCGCGCAACTGGCGCAGGTCTTTTCCGGGCAGATCCAGCGCTGGGAACAGCTGGGCGTAGCAGGCGGCGCGATTCACCTGTATGCCCGTGACGACCGCTCCGGCACCTTCGAAACGTTCAAGGCCCTGGTGCTGGAACCCAACCATGGCGAACTGGCCGCCTGGGCCCAGCGCTTCGAGTCGAGCGACGCGCTGGCCGAACGGGTCGGCGCCGACCGCCAGGCCATCGGTTTCAGCAGTCTGGCTGCCGTGCACGGGGCCAAGGTGCTGGCCGTTGCCGAAGGCGATGCCCCGGCCATGCTCCCGGAGCGGCCGATGGTGGCCAGCGAAGACTACCCGCTGTCACGCCGGCTGTACTTCTATCTGCCCGCCAATGCCAAGCCCCAGGCCAAGGCCTTGGCCGAATTCGCCCAAAGCCCGGCCGGCCAGGCCATCGTCGCCGAACAGGGGTTCGTGTCGCAGCAGGTCAAAGCCCTTGCGGTGCCGGCGCAGGCCGACATGCCGCCGCGCTACCGCAACCTGGCACAGCAGGCGCAGCGCCTGAGCGTGAACTTTCGCTTTCAGGCAGGCAGCGCCAGCCTCGACAACAAGGCCCTGCGCGATGTGCATCGGGTGGCCGCGTACCTGCGCCAGGCCGGCAAGCTGCAGAGCAAGGCAGTGCTGGTGGGGTTTGGCGACCCTAAGGAAACACCCGGCCGCGCCGCCCTGCTTTCGCGCCTGCGAGCCCAGGCAGTACGCCGCGAGCTGGCGCGCGACGGCGTTGAAGTGCTGGAGGTGACGGGCTTGGGCGATGAACTGCCTGTGGCGGGTAATGAGCGGGAGCAAGGGCGCTTGCGCAATCGCCGGGTGGAAGTGTGGGTGTACTGATTGCCCAGCCAGCTGTTGGCATGGCAGCGGGTATTCAACAGTTACTCATCCGGCGCAACAGGGGTATGCCTGAGCAAAGTTTTGTAACAGCGCGCCATTCGGCATCACCGGGAAATGGGTCTAGGCTCAAGCCCATGTGATACCGGGCCCCTCTGACGGCTACTGCGCCGCCATGTCGGATCACTGTTGCCAAGCAACGTCGACAACTCAGGAGGGGCTCATGACAGCTCTACAGACATTCCTCACCACACCTTTTCTCGGCACCAGCACCTGGTTGTGGCTGGTGTTCATGGCCATTGTCGTCGGCCTGCTGGTGCTTGACCTGGGTGTGCTGCACCGCCAGGACCGTGAAATCGAAATGCGCGAGAGCCTGCTGCTGTATTCAGGCTATTTCAGCGTGGGCGTGCTGTTTGGCGCGTGGGTCTGGTTCGAGCTGGGTGCGCAGTCGGCGCTGGAGTTCTATACGGGCTTTCTGGTCGAGCAATCGTTGTCGATGGACAACGTATTCGTCATGGCCATGATTTTCGGTTTCTTCTCCATCCCCCGCCGCTACCAGCACCGCGTGTTGTTCTGGGGCATCCTGGGCGTGGTGCTGCTGCGCGCGATCATGATCGGCGTGGGTGCGACGCTGGTGCAGAACTTCGAATGGGTGTTGTACATCTTCGGCGCGTTCCTGCTGTTTACCGGGGTGAAGATGGCGTTGTCCAAAGAGGACAGCCATGTCGACCTGGCCAACAACCCGGTGTTGAAGTTCGTCAAGCGGCACATGCGCGTGACCGACCAGATACACGGCTCGCATTTCTTCGTGCGCCTTACCCCGCCGGGCCAGAGCAAGGCGTTGCGCTACGCTACGCCACTGTTCCTGGCGCTGGTGCTGATCGAACTGGCTGACCTGGTGTTCGCGGTCGACAGCGTGCCGGCGATCTTCGCCATTACCCAGGATCCGTTCATCGTATACACCTCGAACATCTTCGCCATTCTGGGGCTGCGGTCGCTGTACTTTGCCTTGTCGGCGTTGATGCACCGGTTTGTTTACCTCAAGTATGCCTTGGCACTGGTGCTGATCTTCATTGGCTGCAAGATTTTCTACCACGGCATGGTGGGCAAGGTGCCCGCGTTGCTGTCGCTGGGGGTGACGTTCGGGTTGTTGCTGGGTGGGGTGGTGGTGTCCCTGATCAAGACGCGGGGAGAGAAGCCTGCGCCGAGTGAAGCTCAACACGAGCAGGTGGCTGCTGGTGAAAGCAAGGGCGCTGAAAAGGAGGAAGACCCGCAGTTGCGGGTCTGAGTGGCGGCACGAGCCCAGTGGCGCAGGACCACAGGCTCGCGCGAGGGCTTACCGCCCGCTACGCAACATATCCGCCGGCACATACTTGCCAATCTCATACTTGCCTATCGCCGCCCGGTGCACTTCATCCGGGCCATCGGCCAGGCGTAGGGTGCGCTGCATGGCATACATGTACGCCAGCGGGAAATCACCGCTCACCCCTGCCCCACCATGAATCTGGATAGCCCGGTCGATCACCTTCAGGGCCACATTCGGCGCCACTACCTTGATCTGTGCGATCTCGCTGCGCGCGACCTTGTTGCCAACCGTGTCCATCATGTAGGCCGCCTTGAGCGTCAGCAGCCGGGCCATGTCGATTTCCATGCGCGAGTCGGCGATCTTGTCGACGTTGCCGCCCAGTCGCGCCAGCGGCCGGCCAAACGCGGTGCGCGCAACGGCGCGTTTGCACATCAGCTCCAGCGCACGTTCAGCCATGCCTACCGAGCGCATGCAGTGGTGAATGCGGCCTGGGCCGAGGCGCCCCTGGGCGATTTCGAAGCCGCGCCCCTCGCCGAGGATCACGTTGTCGTAGGGCACGCGCACGTTTTCGAACAGCACTTCGGCGTGGCCGTGCGGGGCATCGTCGTAGCCGAACACGGGCAAGGGCCGGACGATCTTCACCCCAGGTGCATCGGTCGGCACCAGCACCATCGAGTGTTGCTGGTGGCGCGGGCCTTCTGGGTCGGACAGGCCCATGAAGATCATCACCTTGCAGCGCGGGTCACAGGCGCCGGAGGTCCACCACTTGCGGCCATTGATCACCCATTCGTCACCGTCACGCACGGCCGTGGCGGCCATGTTGGTGGCGTCCGAGGAGGCCACGTCGGGTTCGGTCATGGCGAAGGCCGAGCGAATCTCACCGCGCAGCAGCGGTTCCAGCCACTGGCGCTTCTGCGCCTCGCTGCCATAGCGCACCAGCACTTCCATGTTGCCGGTGTCCGGCGCCGAGCAGTTGAACGGCTCGGGCCCCAGTAACGAACGCCCCATGATCTCGGCCAGCGGCGCGTACTCCAGGTTGCTCAGGCCAGCGCCGTATTCCGACTCGGGCAGAAACAGGTTCCACAGGCCCTCGGCGCGTGCCTTGGCCTTGAGTTCTTCCATGATTGCGGTGGGCTGCCAGCGGTCGCCTTCGGCAACCTGGCGCTCGAACACCGGTTCGGCGGGATAGACATGGGCATCCATGAACGCGGTGACGCGCTCGCGCAGTGCCTGGACCTTGGGCGAATAGGCGAAATCCATCGGGGCTACCTTCACGGTTCGAAGTACATGGGCAGAGCCTAGAGCAGCGCACCTCGATCTACCTAGTCTATTTTCCGCGTGTATTAACATTCATAACCGATATATGATCGGGCAATAATTCCAACAAAGAGCGGCGCCCATGAACCTCAGCAAGGTCGACCTCAACCTGTTCATTGTCTTCGATGCGATTTACACCGAAGCCAACCTGACCCGCGCCGGGCAGATCGTCGGCATCACCCAGCCGGCGGTGTCCAACGCGCTGTCGCGCTTGCGCGAAACCTTCAACGACCCGCTGTTCGTGCGCACCGCCCAAGGCATGGTGCCTACGCCCATGGCGCAAAACATCATCGGCCCGGTGCGCAACGCCTTGGCGCTGCTGCGCACGTCGGTGCAGGAAAGCCGCATCTTCAACCCGCAGCAAGCCAACAAGACCTTCCGCATCAGCATGACCGACCTCACCGAGGCGGTGATCCTGCCGCCGCTGTTCCAACGCTTGCGCCGCCTGGCACCCGCGGTGCTGATCGAGAGCTTCCTGTGCAAGCGCCGCGAGACCACCAAGGAGCTGGCCGCCGGGCGCCTGGACTTTGCGGTGGACGCGCCGTTGAACACCGACCCACAGGTGCGCCACGTCAAGCTGATGCAGGACCGCTACGTCTGCGCCCTGCGCCAGGGCCACCCGCTGGCGGACGCCAAACTGACCCTCGACAACTACCTGAGCATGACCCATATCCATATTTCCAGCCGGCGCAACGGGCTGGGCTACGTCGACCTGGCGCTGGGCAAGATGGGCGTGCAACGCAAGGTCGCGCTGCGTTCGCAGCATTACCTGATGGCCTCGCAGGTGCTGCAACAGACCGACATGGTGATGACCGTGCCGGAGCGCTTCGCCCGCCGCCATCAGTTGCGCTACCAGCCGCTGCCGGTGGACGTACCCGCGCTGGAGACGCACCTGTATTGGCACGAAAGCACCGACCAGGACCCGGCCAACCGCTGGATGCGCGAGCAGATCATCGAGCTGTGCGAACGGGTGGTGGCCGAGGAGGAACGGGCGCTGGAGCCGGCGTAAGGCCCCTCACAGCCAGGTGCCGCTAGCACACCCGTACTATCCGCCTGCACCCAGGCCCCATGCTACCGTCGACAGCTCATCCCCCATCGCATCAGGAAGCCGCGCCGCCGCGCGCGTGCGTCCGTGTAGTAACCGCTACGTTGCGTGGGCTTGCGAAAAGCCCATGCCGTAAGAAAAGTTCTAAGATCCGCAGCAAATGGAGAATATTTTTCTCCACCAACGCCAACTAGCTCAAACAAAAGGGCAAAACCTTCTTCACTGCCACCGGTACCCTTGCTGCAACGACCGCCGACCCTCACGGCCACAGCCAAGGACCCGCCCACCATGCCCAGTGCCCCACTCTATTTCGACTACGCCGCCACCACCCCGGTAGATGACCGCGTCATCGAAACCATGCTGACCTGCCTGGGCCGCCAAGTGAACTTCGGCAACCCCGCCTCGATGGGCCACGCCTATGGCCAGAGTGCCCGTGACGCCGTCGAGCAGGCCCGCCAGCAAGTAGCCGAGCGCATCGCTGCAAGTGCCGATGAACTGGTGTGGACATCGGGCGCCACGGAGTCCAACAACCTCGCCCTCAAAGGCATTGCCCAGGGCCTCGGCCAGCCGGGCCACCTGATCACCAGCCAACTGGAGCACAAGGCCGTGCTCGATACCGTCAACGAGCTGGAGCGCCAAGGCTGGGCAGTAACCCGCCTGGCGCCAGATGCCGGCGGGCTGATTCAGCCCTATGACGTGCAGGCAGCCCTGCGCGCCGATACCCGCCTGGTGTCGCTGATGGCCGTGAACAATGAACTGGGGACCGTCACCGATTTCGCCGCCATTGGCCAGCGCGTGCGGGCCCACGGGGCCCTGCTGCACGTGGATGCCGCCCAGGCGGTGGGCAAACTGGCCATCGACCTGCAAGCGATGGCGGTCGACCTGATGTCATTCTCGGCGCACAAGGTGTATGGCCCGAAAGGCATCGGCGCGTTGTTCGTCGGGCCACGTGCACGCGGGCTGATGCGCGCGCAGATTCACGGTGGTGGCCATGAGCGCGGGCTGCGCTCCGGCACCCTGGCGACCCATCAGATTGTCGGCATGGGCACTGCCTTCGCCCTCGCCGGCCAGCCCGGCGACAGCGAGCACCAGCGCATCGAGCAGCTCGCCAAGCGCCTGCGTGACGGGCTGCTGGCGCTGCCTGGAGTAAGCCTCAATGGCTGCGCGACTCAGCGCATCCCGCATACCCTCAACCTTTGCATCGAGGCTCCAGGCTTCAACAGCGCGGCGTTGGCCAGCGAGCTGGCGCTGTCGACCACCTCGGCCTGCAACTCGGCGAGCAATGCAGCGTCGCATGTGCTGCTGGCGTTGGGGCTGGATGAACAGCGGGCACGCAAGAGTGTGCGGGTGAGTATCGGGCGGTTTACCCAGCAGGCGGAGGTGGAGAAAGCCATCGAGGTGTTCGGGCGGGTGGTGGCGGCGGGTTCTGTGGCGTTGTGGTGACATTTTGGGCGGTTCGCTGTTAGAGGTTCAGCGGGTTGGGAACCGAGCGGCGCATTGCGAAGCGCTTGCCTTGAGATCTTCAGCGCCCTTGAGATCGAGCGCCGCCCGCGCGGCGCTTCGCGGGGCAAGCCCGCTCCCACATTTGTTGCAACGTGCCATTCCAGTCAGGCCATGGTTGTCCGCCTTGGCGCATGATCTGAAGACAGGTGAGGCGGCAGCAGTGCCAGCCGAAAAACCTCGTCGAGCCACCAAGGCTAAAACTATGGCCTATCAGGCCATGGCACGTTGCAACAAATGTGGGAGCGGCGGTGCGGCGATCCGACTTGCCCCGCGAAGCGCCGCGCGGGCGGCGCTCGATCTCAAAGGCGCTAAAGATCCCAAGGCAAGCGCTTCGCCGGGCGGCGCCCGGCCTCAATATCCCCGCAAGAACCTCGGCGGGCACCTAGGCCCCACCCCGCATCAAAGAAAAGTAAACACCTTCGAAGCCGGCAAGCGCGACTTGTTCAGCCCGGCATTGAAATCGGCCTCGCTGCGGTAACCCAGGCTCAACACCACCACACTGGTGAAACCCTGCTCACGCAGGCCCAGCTCAGCGTCCATGATCTTGCTGTCGAACCCCTCGATCGGCGTGGCATCCAGCCCATGGGCCGCGGCGCCCAGCAACGCCGTGCCCAAGGCCAGGTAGGTCTGTTTCTCCATCCAGTGCTGCAGGTCTTTCTGGTCGAAGCGGTGCAGGTTCACGTAGTGACGACGGCTGTTGTTTTGCCCGGCACGGGCCTGGTCGTCACGAAAACGCCCGTCAGCCGCTTCCTGCTCCAGCACGCTGTCCAGGTGCGCTTCGGTCATTTCGGTACGGGTGCAGAAGACGATCACGTGGGAGGCATCGAGAATCTTCGGCGTGTTGTACGCATAACCCTCGGCCGTACTCTTGGCCAGGCGCGCCTTGCCCTCGGCGCTGTCGGCAACGATGAAGTGCCAAGGCTGCGAGTTGACCGAGGACGGGCTATGGCGCAGTTGCTCAAGCAGCGCATCGACGGTGGCCTGGGGAATCTTGCGGGCCGCATCGTAGGCCTTGGTGGTGTAGCGGCGCTTGGCCAGGGAGACGGTATCCATGCTGCAACTCCATTAAACGGAACGGGATGTGGAGCGCATAGTATCTTTCCTGATAATTCGAAAAAGCGGCAGAATGCAGCAACACTTTCTCCCACGGAATGAAAATGCTGCGCATCACTGATCTCGAGCTGTTCGTGCGCAGCAGCGCGCTGGGCAGCTTCACCGCCGCTGCCCACGAGGCTGACTTGCTGCCCGGCCAGGTTGCCGCCGCGATCAAGCGCCTGGAGCGCGACCTCGATGTACGCCTGTTCGCCCGCACCACGCGCAGCCTGCGCCTGACCGCCGAGGGCGAGCTGTACCTGCCCACGGCGCTGAGCGTGCTGGAGAGCCTGCGTCAGGGCCGCGATAACCTGCACGGTGCGCGCACTACCCTGCGCGGCGTGCTGCAGGTGTCGGCGCCCTCGGACCTTGGGCGCAACATCCTGCTGCCGTGGCTCAGCGAGTTCCGCCGCGAACACCCCGAGCTGACCTTGCGCTTCCACCTCTCCGACCAGGTGGCCGACCTGTTCCGCGACCCGGTGGACGTGGCCATCCGCTATGGCCTCAACCAGGAAGCCAACTACATCGCCCTGCCCCTGGCGCCGTGGAACCGCCGTGTGCTGGTAGCATCGCCTGATTATCTGGCGCGCCACGGCAGGCCGCAGGCACTCGATGACCTGCAACAACACGCCTGCCTTTTGTACCTGCAACTGGGGCGCACCTACGACAAATGGCGGCTGGGCAACCGCACCGTGCAGGTCAGCGGCCCGCTGTTCAGCGACGACGCCGACGTGGTGCGGCGCTGGGCACTGCTGGGCGAGGGCATTGCCTACAAGTCATGGCTGGATGTGAGTGCCAACGTCGCCTCAGGCGAGCTGGAAGTGCTGCTGCCCGAGCACCCGGGCGAACTCACCCCGGTGACCTTGGTGTGCCCGCACCGCAAGCAGCTGTCGCCTGCGGTGTCGCAGTTGCACATCTGGTTGCGTGACCGCTTCGCCGCCCAGCAGCCGCAATGAAGCGCCGCGCTGCACAAATGTTCTAAACCGCTGCCAGCTTCTGCGATAAGGTGAACTGCCCTACCCCTCTGCAGCCTTGCCGCCCTGCCCAACTGGATCGACCTCAAGCAAGACGCCGACACCGGCATCGAGTCGGTCCGCGCGCATTTCGTTGGCCACGCCTACGACCCGCACTGGCACGACAGTTTTCTGGTCGGCTACACCGAACAGGGCGTGCAGCAGTTCGATTGCCGGCGGGTGCGCCACCACAGCACGCCGGGGCATGTGTTCCTGCTCGAGCCCGGTGATATCCACAACGGCCATGCCCCCACAGATGAGGGCTTTACCTATTCGACGCTGTACCTGGAGCCGAAGTGGCTGGAGGCCGAACTGCGGGCGTTGTTCGAGCAGGCGCCGAGCGACAGCCTGCCCAGTATCGCCTCCCCGCTGTGCCATGACCCCCGCCTGGTCGGCGCCACCGCGCGCGCCTTCCAGGCCGTGCACGGCGAAGAGCTGCGTATCGTGCGGCAAACCGCCACCGATGACCTGCTCGGCTGCCTGACCGGCCACCTGCACTGGCGCAAGCGCCTGAACCCCGACCCGCGCCTGCCGCTGACCGCGCAGCGGGCGCGTGATTACCTGCACACCCACCTGGACCAGGACATCGGCCTGGACGACTTGGCGCTGGCCTGCGGCGTCGATCGCTTTCGCCTTACCCGCGCGTTCAAGGCCGCCTTCGGCCTGGCGCCGCATGCCTACCTGATCCAGCTGCGCCTGGCGCGCGCCCGGCGCCTGCTTGCTCAGGGCCAGACACCAACCGAAGTGGCCATGGCCCTGGGTTTTGCCGACCAGAGCCACTTGGGCCGCTGGTTCCGCCGTGCCTACCAGCTCACCCCGGCAGACTACCGGCGCCGCTGCACAAACCTTCCAGACTGACGCGCGGCGATGCCCGAGCATGGTCCTCTGTTCAATCGGAGCCTTTCGCCATGTCGCATTCGTTGTTGCCGTTCATCCTCTTCGCCCTGGTCGCCAGCATCAGCCCGGGGCCAACCAACCTGCTGATCCTGGCCCATGGCGCGCGGCAAGGCATGCGCGCCAGCGTGGCACCGATCCTGGCGGGCTGCGGTGCGGCGGCGGCGGTGGTACTGCTGGTCGGGCTTGGGCTGGGCGAGGTGCTGATGCGCCATCCGCTGGCCAGGCAGGTGATGAGTTGGGCCGGCGTAGTGTGGTTGAGCTGGCTGGCATGGCGCATTCTGCGCAGCGCCGGGCAGCCCCTGGATGTAGGCGCAGCCGAGCCGTTCGGTGCCCTCAGTGCAGCGTCACTGCAAGTGGTCAACCCGAAAGTGTGGATGATGGCCGTGGCGGTGATCGGCGTGTTTGCGGCGCCTTCCTTGCCGGTGTGGCAACTTGCGCTGGTGTTTCTGCTGATCGCCCTGCCGTGCATGACGGCCTGGGCATTGCTTGGGGTGGGCAGTGCGCGCTGGTTGCAGGCGCCGGGGCGGTTACTGTGGTTCAACCGCGGGTTGGCGGGGTTGCTGCTGGTGTCGGCCTGGGCTGCACTGCTTGGCTGATTTCACTGTTCGCTGGTGCGGCAGCTGCGCGCCGCACCCACAAAAAACACCACTGGCACCGAGTGTCAGTGGCTCAGCGCCTCGCGAAACCGCCGGGTGCTGGCCACCGCCAACAGCAACCCGACCACCGCCACGCTGCCGCCGACCATGCCGATATCGGCCACGCCCATCTGGCTGCTGACGATACTGCCCAGCAGCGCCCCGCCACCGATGCCGATGTTGTAGATGCCCGAGAACAGTGCCATGGCCACATCCGTCGCATCGGACGCCAGCTTCAGGGTCTTGGACTGCAGCGCCAGGCTGAAACTGAGGATCGCAATACCCCAGAGCATGCTCAGCCCGGCGAACAGGTAGAAGTTGCCTGACAGCGGCAAAAGCAGCAGCAGGCACGCCGCCAGCAGGCCGATCGAGCCAACCAGGAAGCCATGCGGGAAGCGGTCGCTGTAGCGGCTGAACAGCAGCGAGCCGAACACCCCGGCGCCACCGAACAGCAACAACAGCAGCGTGGTGCGCTCGCCACCGATCTGCGCCACGTGCAAGGCGAACGGCTCGATATAGCTGTAGGCGGTGAACTGCGCGGTGATCACCAGCGTCACCAGCACGTACGTGATGACCAGCGCCGGGCGCTTGAACAGGATCGGCAGGCTGCGCAACGAGCCCGAATTCTGGCTGGGCAGCAGCGGCAGCGATTTCATCAGGCACAGCATGGTGGCCAGCGCGACCCCGGCAATGCTGAGGAACGTCACGCGCCAGCCCAGCGCTTCGCCGACCACGCGGCCCAGCGGGATGCCCAGCACCATCGCCAGGGTGGTGCCGGTCGCCAGCAGGCCAAGCGCCTTCGCCTGCTGGCCGGGCGGCGCCACGCGCACCGCCAACGAGGCGGTGATGGCCCAGAACACGGCATGCGACAGGGCGATGCCGATACGGCTCACCAGCAGCATGGCGAAGCTCTGCGACAGCCACGACAACAGGTGGCTGATGATGAACACCATGAACACGAACAACAGCAGGCGCCGCCGCTCGATGTTGCGTGTCAGCAGCATCATCGGCAGCGAGGCCAGGGCTACCACCCAGGCGTAGATGGTCAGCATCAGGCCAACCTGCGCGGTGGTCATGTCGAAACTGCTGCCGATGTCGCTGAGCAGCGCCACCGGGACGAACTCTGTGGTGTTGAAAATGAAGGCCGCCAGGGCCAGCGCGATCACGCTCAGCCAGCTGCCGCCATCGCTGGCCGCTGGCACGTCGGTGGGGATGGGTCCGTTCATGGGTGGAATTCTGTTCTCCGCAGGCATGGCGAAAGGACGCGCGTCAGGGGCCAAGTATCGGCCGCGCTGAGGCACGGGTTTGTTATTGGAGGGAATGCCCGCATGGTACGCGTCAATATCGTGCCTCACAACCCGCCGCGTATTGCAGGTACCATGCGCGCTGTGTGTGAAATGCAAGCGGAACAAGGAGCCCGATCCGCCCATGAACGATCAACATGCCCAGCAGCAATGGCAGCAAGCGGTCACTGCCTATGCCCAGGCCATCAACCGCTACGTCGCGCAAGGCTGCGCCCAAGGCTGGGACGACCTCGAAGAACCGCAACACGCCGCCACCGAGCACCTGCTCGATGCCTGGCAGGACGCCCTGCAGGCCGTCAACCGGCCGGGTGTCGACGAAGAGCAACGCCAGGCCTTCCGCGCGGCCTGGCCGCCAGCGCACCTGCCGCTGGTGCCCCTGCTCGACGCCCACGGGCAAGGCATCTGCAACGTCCTGCTGCTGGACGATGGCAGCCTGCTGGCGCGCATCGGCATGCCGCATGAAAAGGGCCAGGTGGTGCGCATCGATCAACAGGCTGTGACCCCGGTGATTGGTATCGAGCACTTTGGCCGCTGCCCGCAGCGCCGCTACTTTGCCTTGGCCAACGCCGAGGGGGTACGGGTTACCGATGGCTGGGGCGGCCCGCAGGTTGCTCGCCTGCCCTGGCCGAACGGGCTGGAAGGCCTGCCAGCGGGTTACCCGTTCGAACCGTTCGACCTGCCGCCGACACCCACCACGCTGGTGCCTTTCGCGGACGGCCAGCGGGTGCTGCTGGTCAGCGCCGAGGGCATTTTCCTGCTTGCCGCCGAGGGGGCTACGCGGTTGCTGCCACGTGAGTCGCAGGTGCTCGAAGCGCTGGCCGAAGGCACCGACCCGGACGATATCGGCCTGGGGCTGGCCATGGAGCATGGCGCGGTGTCGCCGGATGGCCGGCTGATCGTGGTCGGCGAACAGAGCAGCCGCCATCTGGTTCTGAACGACCAACTGCAAGCCGTGGCAGAGATCGGCCCAGGCGGCGAGTACCCGCATTTCGCCCTGTTCAACCGCAGCGGCGACCAACTGATCATCAATGCCTGCCACTTCTACAACGGCGGCACCCTGGGGGTACGCGTGGCGGACCTGCCGGGGCTGGATACCGAATACTACAGCGAAGACCCGCGCACACCGTTGCTGCAGGATGGCGCGCGGGTTTATGCCGGGGTAGCCGGTGAGGGCGAGTACATCGTTGGCGATGCCTACGGTTACCTGCGGGCGTTTGGCGAGGATGGCGCGGAACATTGGCAGCATTACCTGGGTTCGACCATCAGCGCCATGGACCTCAGCGCGGACGGGCGCACGCTGGTTGCTGCGAGCCATGCCGGGTTCATTTCGGTGATCGCGCTGGGCAGCGGGCGGCCAGAGTGGCAGATCGGCACCGGGGCACATGGCGAGGTGCGGCGGTGGTTGTTCTGGAAGGGTTGGGACAAGGCGATGGCCTGGTAGTCCTGCACCGGCCTCATCGCGGGCAAGCACGCTCCTGTAGGAGCGGGCTTGCCCGCGATGAGGCCGGCCAGCCACCCCCCCTAATCAGCCCTGCAGCGTGGCCATGTCGATCACGAAGCGGTACTTCACATCGCCCGCGATCATCCGCTCATACGCCTGGTTGATGTTGCGGATGTCCAGCATCTCGATGTCGCAACGGATGTCGTGCTCGGCACAGAAATCCAGCACTTCCTGGGTCTCGGCGATGCCGCCGATCAACGAACCGGCCAGCACTCGGCGCTTCATTACCAGGTTGGCTGCATGCACCGCCGGGTCGATCGGCTCGATCAGGCCCACCAGAATATGCACGCCGTCGAACTTCAACGTTTCCAGGTACGGGTTGAGGTCGTGCTGCACCGGAATGGTGTCGAGCAGGAAGTCAAAGCGCCCGGCGGCGGCGCGCATCTGCTCGGCATCGGTGGAGACGATCACGTGGTCCGCACCTTGGCGGCGGGCTTCGTCGGCCTTGGCCTGCGAGCGGGTGAACAGGGTCACCTCGGCGCCCAGCGCCTTGGCCAGCTTGATGCCCATATGGCCCAGGCCGCCCATGCCGAGAATGCCGACCTTGTGGCCGGGGCCGACGCCATGGTGCTTGAGCGGCGAATAGGTGGTGATGCCGGCGCAGAGGATGGGCGCAGCGCTAGGCAGGTCCATGCCGGCCGGGATGCGCACCACGAAGTGCTCGCTGACCACGATGCTGCTGGAATAGCCGCCCATGGTGTTGCTGCCGTCGACCCGGTCCGGGGTGGCGTAGGTCATGGTCGGGCCTTCCAGGCAGTACTGCTCCAGGTCCTTGGCGCAGGCCTCGCAATGGCGGCACGAATCGACCATGCAGCCGACACCGACCAGGTCGCCGACCTTGTGCGCCGACACCTTGTCGCCCACCGCGGTTACGCGGCCGATGATTTCGTGGCCAGGCATCAGCGGGTAAACGGCAATGCCCCACTCGTTGCGGGCCTGGTGAATGTCGGAGTGGCACACGCCGCAGTAGAGGATCTCGATGGCGACGTCATCCGGGCGCGGGCTGCGGCGCTCGAACGTCATGGGGGCCAGTGGGCTGGTCGGGGTTTGGGCGGCGTAACCGATGGCGGTATACATGCGGGACCTCATGAGAAGTGAAACGATTCAGGCGACGCATTCTGCGCGCCCTCGGCTGCGGTGCCCACGGCAGATTCTCCGGCATGCATGCCTGATTCTCCGAACCTAGCATTCGCCATCTGGCGCTGGCCTGCCGATCTGCGATGATGCAACTGTCTGATTCTCTGCCCTGGTTCATCATGCAGCTAACCCGCCACGTCGACGCCAACGCCCCGTTGTGCACCCTTATTCGCAGCCTCGCCAGCCGCCCGGGCTTCGTGCCCACGCACCTGCCCCAGGTGCAGGTGTTGAGCTGGGACCATTACGTGGCCAGCAGCCCGCAGATCTACGAGCCGAGCCTGATGATCCTGGCCCAGGGCAGCAAGCTTGCGCGCCTGGGGCCGCGCACCCTGGAGTACGGTGCCGGGCATTATCTGGTGCAAGCGCTGTCGGTACCGTTCATGTGCGAAACCTTTGCCACCGCAGAAGAACCGCTGCTGGGCGTGGCGGTGGACATCGACCGTGGCGTGCTGGGTGAACTGGTGCAGAGCATGGAGTTGGCACCCGACGCCGCAGTGCAGGCGCAAACACCGCAGTCCATGACCTCGGCAGCGCTCGATGAGCCGATGCGCGAAAGCGTCGAGCGCCTGCTGCGCTGCCTGCAGGACCCGGTCGACGCCAAGGTGCTGGGGCCGGCGCGGGTCCGTGAGGTGCTGTACACGGCACTGCGTGGCCCACAGGCCGGGGTGTTGCGGGCACTGGTCGAACAGCAGGGGCACTTCGCCCGCATCGGCGCCGCCCTCGCCCACCTGCGCGAACACTACAGCGAGCCGCTGAGCGTCGAAGCACTGGCAGCGTGCGCGAACATGAGCGTGTCGACCTTCCATGAGCACTTCAAGCGCTGCACCGACATGGCGCCGATGCAATACCTCAAGCGCTTGCGCCTGCTCAAGGCCCAGCAGATGCTGATCGGCGAAGGCCTGGGGGTGGCGCAGGCGGCGCACCGGGTGGGTTACCAGAGCACCTCGCAGTTCAGCCGCGAGTACAAGCGCCAGTTTGCCCGTAGCCCGGGTGATGAACTGCCGTATCAGAGTTTGCCTGTCTGAGGGCACACCTGTTCAGCGCCACCCCATTGCGAGGCATCCAGCGACCCGGCTAATATTGAGAACGATTCACACTCACAACTGGATGCCAGGCGTTGGACAGCACTTCGACCCGCAAGCTGGGCTTTTTCTTCAGCGACCATCACCGTTGGCTGCTTCAACACATCCACAAGCGCCTGCGCAACCGCGCCGATGCCGAGGATACCGCTGCCGAGGCCTTCTGCCAGATGCTCGGCGCCCGTGTCGACCCCGACAGCATCCAGCAACCTCGTGCCTACTTGTCGACCATCGCGCGGCGGCTTATTTTCGACCGCCACCGTCGGCGCCAGCTGGAACAGGCTTACCTGGAGCGCTTGGGGCAGCTGCCGGAACCGGTGGCCCCTTCGGCTGAAGAACAGCTGCTGCTGATCGAGGCGTTGGTCACCATCGACCAGGTGCTCGACGGCCTGCCCGCCATCGTCAAGGCGGCGTTCCTGTACAGCCAGCTGGACGGCATGAGCTATGTCGACATCGCCAGCAAGCTGCAGATCAGCGAGCGCACCGTCAGCCGCTACATGAAGCAGGCCCTGCGCCAGTGCTACCTGTGCGAGGTGCAGCCATGAGCAGCCGGCCGCTGGATGCGATCAGCGAACAGGCCATCGACTGGATGGTGGCAGTCAACGCCCGCACACCCGACGACGCCCTGCTGCAGCGCCTGGCGCACTGGCTGCAGCAAGACCCCGCCCACCAGCAGGCCTGGGAGCGCCTGCAGCGCCGCCTTGGCCGCCCGCTCGCCACCTTGCGCGCGCTGGAGCAGCGTGCCCCCGGCCAGGCCGCCGAAGCGCGCCAGGTGTTGCTGCAACCTACCCACTCGCGCCGCGAAGTGCTCGCCGCGCTGGCCAGCGTTGGCCTGTTAGGTGGCGCGTTGTGGGGCGCCTGGCGCAGTGACACCGCGCAGAACTGGCGGGCCGACCTGCACACCGGCAGTGGCGAACGGCGCAGTTTCATCCTGGCCGACGGCAGCCGCCTGAGCCTCAACAGCGCCAGTGCCGTCGACCTGCACTTCGATGCCGGGCAACGCCTGCTGGTGCTGCGCCGTGGCGAATTGCTGATCCAGGTGGCCGCCGACCCTCGCCGCCCGTTGCGGGTGCGCACGGCCCAGGGCCAGGTTCAGGCGTTGGGCACACGTTTTCTGGTCAGCCAGGAGCACACCGCCACCCGTGTCGTGGTGCTGGAACACAGCGTGCGCACCAGCCTGCCCGATGGCCGCTGGCTGGACCTGCAGCAGGGCCAGGCCGCGTTGCTGCGCAGCAATGCCATCGAGCCGCTGAAGGACGACCAACAGCAGCGGGCCGCCTGGGTAGAGGGGCGCCTGGAAGTGCTCGACGAACCGCTGCACGCTGTGATCGATGCCCTGCGCCCGTACCAGCGTGGCTACGTACGGGTGGCCCCTGCCATCCGCGCCCTGCGGGTACAAGGCGTGTTCCCGCTTGACCAGCCCAGCGAGGCACTGCAAGCCCTGGCCGAAACCCTGCCGATCAGCATTGAACACTATGGCCCGTGGCTGACCTTGATCGGCCCAGCCCACCCGCGGCCAACAAAATCATGAAAATCATTCGCAAGCGTGTCCGGTTTTCATTTCTCGTCCCACCTATCTCCTGACAAGCCAATACAATCGGGAGAACTCCGTGCACAACCTCTGGCCCCGCGCCCTGCCCCTGGTCGCCGCCCTGACCAGCTTCAACGCCCTCGCCCAGGCGCCAACCCTGGCGTTCAACCTGCCGCCGGCAAGCCTTGCGGCAACGCTCAACCGCATTGCCAGCCAGAGCGGCACCATCATCGCCCTGGAACCTGCGCTGGTACGTGGCAAGCAGGCCCCCGCCGTGGTCGGCCAGATGAGCGCCGAGCAAGCCATGCAGGCGGCCCTGGCCGGCAGTGGCCTGCAGTTGCGGGTCACCGGCAGCGGGCATTTCAGTGTGGCCCCGGCCACCCAGAGCGGTGATGCGCTGGAGCTGGGGAGCACCAGCATCACCGACGACTACCTGGACGCCACCAGCGAGGGCAGCGGCTCGTACGCCGCACGCGCAGTCACCCTGGGCAAAGGTACCCACACGCTCAAGGAAATCCCCCAGTCGATCACGGTGATTACCCGCAAACAGCTGGACGACCAAGGCATCACCGACCTGCAGGACGCGCTCAACCACACCACCGGCATCGTCGGCGCCCAAGGTATCGGGCCGGGCGTGGTGGTGACCTCACGCGGGTTTCAGATCGACGACTGGCAGTACGACGGCGTGCCGATCCCACGCAACAACTACTCACTGGGCAACTGGGCAACCCAGGACCTGGTGTTCTTCGACCGCGTGGAGGTGCTGCGTGGCGCTTCCGGCCTGCTGCAGGGCACCGGCAGCCCGGGCGGCGCGATCAACCTGGTGCGCAAGCGCGGCCAGGCCACCCCGACCGTCACCGTCACCGGCAAGGCCGGCAGTTGGGACCACTATGGCCTGCAACTGGACGCCGGCGGCCCGTTGACCGACGACGGTCGCGTGCGCGGCCGGGTGGTGGCAGACGAAGACCAGAGCGACAGCTTCATCGACTACCAATGGGGCAAGTCCCACTCCCTGTACGGTGCGCTGGACATCGACCTGAACGACGCTACCACCGTTGGCGCTGGCATCAGCTACAACCGCCAGCAGTCGCGGCCGATGCTGCGTGGCCTGCCCCGCTATGCCGACGGCAAGCCCATCGACCTGCCGCGCTCAACCTACACCGGCGCCCGCTGGAGCCGGGCAGAAAACGAGGTCACCACCTACTACCTGGACCTGGAGCACCGTTTCAACGACGACTGGGCGTTCAAGGCCGCCGCCGTGCGCATGGACGAAACCAACACCTCCACGCACCAGCGTGTGCAGACCACCGGCCAGGGCGTGGAGCCTGACGGCAGCGGCATCACCTACGCCGATTGGATCACCGATTTTCACAACACCAAGCTGGGCCTGGACATGAACGTGACAGGCCACTTCGACACAGGCTCCGTGGCGCACGAAATCACCGTAGGCGGCAACTACTCCAAGCTGACCTCGGACGACGCCTACTGGCGCAACTTCGATGCCTCCGACGACAACATCTTCGACATCGACCACAACCGCCCCGAGCCCAGCCGTGACAGCATGTTCGACGGCGAACTCGCCCGCGCCAACCGGGCCAGCTACGACATTCGCCAAAAAGGCCTGTATGGGGTGTGGCGGGTCAAGCCCATCGACGACCTGACCCTGATCGTCGGTTCGCGCGTCAGCTGGTTCGACTACAGCTGGGACTCGATCGACTTCAACAGCCGCACTGACCCGGGCAACCGCTACCCCACCAGCCGCATGACCGAGTCGGGCGAGGTCACGCCCTATGCCGGTTTCGTCTACGACCTGACCCGCGAGTGGGCCTGGTACGCCAGCTACACCGATGTCTTCGTGCCGCAGACCGAACGCGCCGTCAACAACGCGCCGCTCAAGCCGGTGATCGGCAGCAACTACGAGACGGGCCTGAAAGGCGAGCTGTTCGACGGCCGGGTCAACGCCTCGCTGGCGGTGTTCCGCTACGACCAGGAAAACCGCGCGGTTACCGACGTGGCCTCAGGCTTTGCCTGTGACGACTGGTACTGCTCCACCGCAGCGGGCAAGGTGCGCAGCCAGGGCATCGAGGCCGAGATCAGTGGCGAAGTGCTCAGCGGCCTGCAGCTGTTTGCCGGCTACACCTACAACACCACCAAGTTCCTCGACGACCCGGATGAGGAAGGCCGGGTATTCAGCCAATGGACACCCAAGCACATGCTGCGCGCCTGGGCCGACTACACCCTGCCGCTGGACGGCCAGCGCTGGAGCACCGGCCTTGGTTTCACTACCCAAAGCCACACCCTGGGCTACGAGCGGACCTATACCGTGCCCGGTTACACCGTGTGGAGCGCGCGCCTGGCCTACCAGCTGACGCCTGAAGTCAGCCTGGCGGTCAACGGCAACAACCTGTTCGACAAGAAGTACTGGGTGGCCGGTTTCAACCAGCTCAACGGCAGCAACAACTACGGCGAGCCGCGCAACTTCATGTTCACGGTCAAGTACACGCCGCAGTTCTGACCCGCCTCATGCCCCCAGCGGCCACTGCGCCAGTGGCCAGTACTGGCCCTTGCGTGATTCATAAAGCGTGAACTGCCGGGCCGTCACGAAGAAGTCTGGCGCCACGCTGGCCTCAGGCGCCTGGCCGCGAAACTCCCGAGACAAGGTCAGATGTGGCCGGTACTCACGGGCCTGCTCGGCAACCCCCATGGGCAGCAGCGCCTGCTGCAGCCCATACACCAGCTGGCGCAGCGCCGCCGGCGTATCCTGCGGCTCCAGCACCAGCACATTGGCGCGCGGCCAGGCCTTGAGCTGGTCCAGCAGCAGGCGCAGCGGCGCAGCCGGGCGCGCCAGGTTGTCTACCGCGGCGCAGATCGCCGGCACTTGCGCCGCATCTACATCACCGAGAAACAGCAAGGTCAGGTGGAAGTTTTCACTGGGCACTGGCTTGCCGCTGCGCAGCTCAAGGCCACGCCGCCACTGAGCGATGGCGCGGCGCTGGGCGTCCGCCACGGGCAACGCAAAAAACAGCCGTTTGAAGGGGGCGCCACTGGGGCGGATATCCTGAACCATGGGTGCTCCTTGACCTTAAACGTTTGCGCAGTCTGCAGGGCATTACACCTAAGTCGCCCGGAATTCACGTAACAATATGTACAAACTACCCCAATGATTGTTTATGCTGGCGGGCTTATGCCATGGCGCATGGCCATTTTTTCGACAAGTAATCGTCCATGAAAATTGCACTCGTACTGATCTTCGCCCTCTCGATCGCCTATGTTCACCTGCGCGGTCGGGTACGTCACAAGCTGACTCGCCAGCTGGGTGACCACTCCAGCTTCCTGGCCCCGGTCAACAGTTTCCTTTACCTGTTCTCCCGGCACCCGGCCAAGCCCTACCTGCCGGTCGAGGCCTTCCCTGAGCTGCAACCACTGAAGGACCACTGGCAGGAAATCCGCCAGGAAGCCCAGCAGTTGCTGCATGTGGGCGAGATCAAGAAGTCGGAAAACTACGACGACGTAGGCTTCAACTCGTTCTTCAAGACCGGCTGGAAGCGCTTTTACCTGAAGTGGTACGGCGAGAGCCACCCGTCGGCGATGAACCTGTGCCCACGCACCACCGAACTGCTGCAAGGCATCGGCACCGTCAAGGCAGCGATGTTCGCCACCCTGCCGCCAGGGGCCAAGCTGGTACGCCACCGCGACCCGTATGCCGGCTCCTACCGCTACCACCTGGGCCTGGACACGCCGAACGACGACGGCTGCTACATCGACGTGGACGGCGAGAAATACTCGTGGCGCGACGGTGAAGCGGTGGTGTTCGACGAGACCTACATCCACTATGCGGCCAACACCACCGAACATAACCGCATCATCCTGTTCTGCGACATCGAGCGCCCGTTGAAGTACCGTTGGGCCACCGCGTTCAATCGCTGGTTCAGCCGCAATGTGATGGCCGCAGCGGCCGCGCCGAACAATGCCAACGACAAGACCGGCGGCATCAACCGCCTGTTCACCCGCATCTACAAGATCCGTGAACGTGGCAAGGCGCTGAAGAAGCGCAACCGCATGCGTTACTACCTGGAGAAGTGGCTGGTGGTAGCGGCGCTGGTGCTGGTGTTTGTTTATATCTGAGCATGTCGGGCGGTTGATGGCGCCTGTGGGATCGAGCGCCGCCCGCGCGGCGCATCGCGGGCAAGCCCGCTCCCACATTTGTTGCAACGCGCCGTTCCAGTCAGGCCATGGTTGTTCGCCTTGGCGCATGGCTGAAGACAGGTGGGGCGGCAGCAGTGCCAGCCGAAAGATCTCGTCGAGCCACCAAGGCTAACAACTATGGCCTATCAGGCCATGGCACGTTGCAACAAATGTAGGAGCGGGCTTGCCCGCGATGCGCCGCGCGGGCGGCGCTCGATCTCAAGGGCGCTGAAGATCCCAAGGCAAGCCCATCACCCTTCCCCACATATTCAACTAGCCTGATAGCTCCACTCGCAACCTCCCCCAAGGTGAAGACGATGAGCATGATGGACTGGGATGCCTACCGTAAGCAGCTGATGGCGGGCATCGGTGATCTCAAGCAGTTGTCCCCCGACACCGTGGCCGGCTACATGACCGCCAGCGGCGCCGGTGCCAAGACCAACCACCTGGACGCCAAGACCCGCGAACTGATCTCCCTCGCCGTGGCCGTCACCACCCGCTGTGACGGCTGCATCGCCGTGCATTCGCAGCAGGCGGTCAAGCAAGGTGCCACCCGCGAAGAGATCGCCGAAGCCCTCGGTGTGGCGGTGGCGATGAACGCGGGTGCCGCGCTGGTCTATTCGGCCCGCGCCATGGATGCCGTCGGCAAGGCCAACAGCTAACCCAACGCGGCGTCGTTACCCTTGCGCGACGGCGCCGCGCCACCCAGACTTGGCGGCCTAGCCATTGCAGGTACCGCCATGATCCACATCCGCCCCATGACGCCCGCCGACTTCGAGCGTTTCTGGCCCACCTTCCAGGCCGTTGTCCAGGCCCGCGAAACCTACGCCTACGACCCAGCCCTGAGCCTCGAACAGGCACGCCAGTTGTGGCTGGAGCTGCCCCTGCGCACGCTGGTGGCCGAGCAAGACGGCGAACTGCTGGGCTCGTACTACCTCAAGGCCAACGCCACAGGGCCGGGCGCCCACGTCGGCAATTGCGGCTACATGGTCTGCGAAGCTGCCCGTGGCCGTGGCGTTGCCCGGCTGATGTGCGAGCACTCGCAGAAATTGGCGCGCCAGGAGGGCTTTCTGGCGCTGCAGTTCAACTCGGTGGTGGCCAGCAACGAAGTAGCCGTGGCCCTTTGGCACAAGCTGGGCTTCGACACCGTCGGCCGCCTGCCCAAGGCCTACCGCCACGCCCGCCTGGGCCTGGTCGACTGCCTGGTGATGTACAAGTGGCTGGCCGACGAGCCGGTGGTGGAAAAACCGCCACTGCTGATCGGCCGCAAGAACATCGAGGCACGTGTCTCGCGGCGGCGCGGGCGCTAGCTCAATCGCGCTCGAAAAAGCTGCTGCCCTTGTCTTTGAGCAAAGCCACCAATGCCCCCGCCGCAGGCGACAGGTAGCCGTCGGTACGCACCGAAACCGCCACGGTCCGGCGCATGGTGGTCGCCTTCAACGGCACCTCGCGCAACCACGACATCCCCAACCCATGCTCCAGGGTTTCCCGCGCGGCAAAACTGAGCAACTGGGTGCGCGCGATCAGCCGCGGCAACAGCGAAATTGCATTGGTCTCGATCTGCACCTGGGGCGCCGGCAGCTGATGGGCGATGAACACATTGTCGAGCCAGCGCCGGGCAGTCACCGTCGGCCCGGCCAGCACCCAGCGGTACTGGCAGAGGTCCTCGAGTGCGATGGGGCCGGCGAACACCGGGTGCTCGGCACTGGCCACCACGATCGCCTCATCTTCGAGGATCGGGTAGGTGGTGAACTCCGGGTCGACGGCAATCTGTGGCGAGATGATCACATCCAACCGCCCAGCGCGCAGCGACTCCTTGAGCACATCGTCCTGCGCGATGGACAGCTTCAACGTCACCTCCGGCGCGCGCTCCAGCAACGCGGCGGTGAGGTGAGGCAGCAAGTGGTCGGCCATGCTCGCCGCGCAGCCCAGGCGGATATTGCCCACCAGCCCGCTGGCGAAGTCGCGCACCTCGCGTTCGGTTTCGGCAATGTTCAACTGCAGCTGCTTGCCCCGCGCCAGCAGCAGCTTGCCGACATCGGTGAGCTTGATGCGCCGGCCATCGCGCTGGAACAGGCGTGTGCCCAACGATTCCTCAAGCCGTTGAATGCTCTTGGTCAGTGCCGGCTGGCTGCGGTTGAGCTTCTCTGCAGCGCGGCCCAAATGGCCGAGCTCAGCGATGGTTTCGAAATAGGTGAGGTCGCGCAGGTCCATGATTCATGAATTTCAGTTATGGATTCATCAAAAGTAGAAAATAGACTTGATCGATTGCTCCGTCGATAATTTTCTGCGCTGGCGCTGCCAGCCCGCGTTATCGCTGCGCAAGGAGTATCGCCGTTGCAAACCGCCCTTTCAGGCTCTTCCAGAACCCTCTTCCAATGGCTCGCTTTACTGACCTGCGCCGGTGCCTTCGGCCAGTTCCTGCATGCCCTGGCCGTACCGGCCGGGTTGTTCCTCGGCCCCATGCTGGTGGCCATCGTGTTTGCTGTTTCCGGTGCGCGCCTGAACCTGCACCGCCAGGTGTTCCGCTTCGGCCAGGGCTGCGTCGGCCTGTTGGTCGCCCACTCGGTGAGCTGGGCCGTGCTGGTGTCAATGGCGCAGTCCTGGCACCTGATGCTGGTGGCCACCTTCATCACCGTTGCCCTGAGCGCTCTCGTCGGCCTCGGCACCGTGCGTTTCGGCGGCATTCCCGGCAGCACCGCCGCCTGGGGCACCGCCCCGGGCGCGGCCTCGGCCATGGTGTCGATGGCCGAGGAAAACGGCGCCGACGCCAGGGTAGTGGCGACCATGCAGTATGTACGGGTGGTGTGCGTGGTGATGATCGGATCGCTGGTCAGCCACCTGCTCGGCGCCACACCGGGCGCTGGCGCTGCGGCCAGCGCTCCGGTGGTGATGACAGGCGCGCATGTGAGCGACATCTTGCTCAGCCTTGGGGTGGTGTCGGTTGGCGTACTGGCCGGTAGCCGCATGCCCGCAGGCGCCCTGTTGATGCCGCTGCTGCTGGGCGGCGCGCTACAGCTGAGCGGGTTGCTGACCATCAGCCTGCCAGAGCCGCTGCTGGCCCTCGCCTACGGCGCCATCGGCTGCTACATCGGCCTGCGCTTCGACCGCCAGACCGTGCGCTATGTGTGCAAGCGCCTGCCGACCATGATTGCCGGGGCGGTGGTATTGATCGTGTTGTGCGCGGCCTGTGCCTGGGTGCTGGCCTTGGCGATGGGCACGGACTTCCTGTCGATGTATCTGGCAACCAGCCCGGGTGGGCTGGATGCCATGGCGATCATCGCGGTTGAAACCCACGCCGATGTCGGCCTGGTGCTGGCGATGCAGACGTTGCGCCTGTTTGGCGTGATCCTGACCGGCGCGTTCTGTGCACGGCAGATCATTCGGCTGACCCAGGCATAGCCTGCTTCAGCCGCGCAACGCCGCCTCGATCGCGGCCACATCGATCTTGCCCATGTCCATCATCGCGTCGAACGCCCGCTTGGCCGCGGCCCGGTCTGGGTTACCAAGCGCTTCGATGAGGATCCGCGGGCAGATCTGCCAGGAGATCCCCCACTTGTCCTTGCACCAGCCGCAGACGCTCTCCTGGCCACCGTTGCTGACGATGGCGTGCCAGAGACGGTCGGTTTCGGCCTGGTCTTCGGTACTCACCTGGAACGAAAACGCCTCGGAATGGGTAAACGCCTTGCCGCCATTGAGGCCTACACAAGGGATGCCCATGACGGTGAACTCTACGGTGATCACATCACCCGCCTTGCCCGACGGGTAATCGCTGGGTGCCTGGTGCACCGCCACCACCTGGCTGTCCGGGAAGGTGCTGGTGTAGAAGTTGGCCGCGTCCTGCGCATCGTGGTCGAACCACAGGCAGATCGTGTTCTTGGCAGTCATGGCAAGGCTCCAGGGGTGAGCAGGGAACCTTGAGTCTAGCCCCTCGCCCTCGGCTGACGATGGCGGTTACCCACGCTTCGTCGCCTGGCGTCAATGGCAAACAGTGCAGGGTTTGGCACTAATCAGAAAAGGACTACACGCATCAGAGAATTATCCAGCCGCTGCCAACTTCACAGGGTTAGCTGACAAGCACGATCATGCCAGGAGTGCGTCATTACCGACTTTACTCAGGGAGATTCAGCTTTGTCGGATTTCGAAGCAAAACTGCAGCACCTCACCGCTGAACAGGTCGAAACGCTGTACAGCGAGTACATCGGTGGAGAGAAAATTGCGCAGCTGCTGGAGCGCTACGCCATCGACCTGCCGCCCAGCAGCCTGATCAAGGCGTTCCCGCCGGTGCCATGCGCAACCCTGTGCTGCCCTTACTGCCACGCAAGCCTGTACGAGCGGCGCAAAAGCAAGACCGCGTCCAGTCGCCCGGACAACATGGCCTTCTGCAAAACCTGCGCACATCGCCATTACTTTCCCGGGCGTGCCCGCTGGCGGCGTGACTGCGCGTGCCCGCCCTGCCTGCAGGCGCGTCAGCAGGCGCGGCTTGAGCAGCAGGCGCAGCAGCGCAAGCGCATCCAGGAGCACTGGTGCCTGACCAAGCGGGACCCTGTACCCCTTCACAGCTTGTCCATTACCTGCAAGCTGCAACTGATGGCCATGCTCGAAGTGCGCATGGATATTCAGCGCAGCCGCCTGATCCCGGCCGAGCAACCCACCGGTGACGCGCGGGTCAGCCCTAGCGCGGCCATGGATGCGGCAATCCTGCAGGCGTTGCACGAAGACCTGATCCTGCTGGCCGACCCCGATTCACCGCAGGATGCCTTCAGTGACGACCCCACACCCAAGGCCTGGCGCGACAAGGTGTACTGGGTCGCCAATGTCAGCCTGGAGGGCCGGCAACGTGCAAGCCTGTCATCACTGTATCGGGCCCTGCACGAGGCATTGTCCAGCGGCCCGCAACCGCAATGGCGCGACGCGCTGGCCGAGCTCATCGAGACGCTGTCGGTAGAAGAAGTCTGCGCGTTCATCGCCGCACGCTGTGCCGAGCATGGCCTGCCTTTCGAAGCCAGGAAAAAGGCCACGGAGGTCGCCACTCAACTGCTTGGGATGCATGCGCTGCACGCTATCAAGTCACTTGCCAATACCGCAGTGCGCGGCGCGCTGGCATTCATTGCGCGCAGCCGTGTCACCCGCCTTCATGCCAGCAATACCATCCCCGGGAACATGCTGGCGATGGCCGAACGGGCCGTCAGGGAACAGTGGCAGTTCAACCCGTGCAGCTACGACAGCAACGCCCCGCGCTGTAGTTTGAACCGGGTGTTGTTCGACGTGTTGCTGAAACAGGATGATCACGGTATGCGGCGCAAGATTGGCGAGTACATCGAGCAGTTGCCGCGGGCCAGGGCGGGCACCACGACCAGCGCAGGTACTCGCTTTTGCACACACTGCGGCTCGCGCCTGGTGCATGTGCAGCACGGCCCGAAAGAGACCATCGTCAATTGCAAGGACTGCATGGCGCGTACCTTCCTTGCGGCGCCCTAGGGGCTGGCACCAGCCACGGGAAAAAAATCTAAACGCCTGAGGCCAGGCCCGGTCACAGCCTTGAGCATGCAACATGGACTGCAAACCCAAGGAGACTGCACATGCCCTTCCCTCACAACCCGATGATCCCGCACATCCGCCGCCTGGCCCTGGCCAGCGCACTGCTGGCTTGTACCGCACCGGCACTGGCCGCCGATGTGCTGCTGGTGGGCAACAAGGCCGACGCCAGCGTTTCGGCGCTGGATATCAGCAACGGCAAGGAGCTGGCACGCTTGCCAGTCGGTACCGGCCCGCATGAAGTGGTGGTGGCCGGCAATGGGCAGCTGGCGGTGGTCGGCAACTATGGCGTGCAAGGCACGGCCAACAACAGCCTGAGCGTGATCGACTGGCCGTCTCGCGCGGTGGTGCGCACCATCGACCTGGGCAAGGACTCGCGCCCCCACGGCATCCGTTTTCTGCCGGATAGCCAACGGGTAGTGGTGACCACCGAGGACAGCGAACGCCTGCTGATCGTCGACCTGGCCCAAGGCAAGGTGCTGGACCGTATCGACGTCGGTGGTGGCAAGCCGCACATGGTCGCGCTGTCTCCCGGTGCCGACCGCGCCTATGTCACCCATATGGGTTCAGGCACGCTGTCGGTGGTCGACCTGCTGCACAAGAAAAAGATCGCTGACATCCCTACCGGCAACGGCAGCGAAGGTATTGCCGTGGCTCCCACCGGCACTCAAGTGTGGGTCAGTAACCATGACGACGATGAGGTGGTGATCGTCGATGCCGAACGCCTGGAGGTCACTGACCGTATTCGTACCGGCCGCTTCCCGATCCGCATTGCCATGACACCTGATGGCAAGTACGCGCTGGTCTCCTGCGCCAAGTCGGCGGAACTGGCCGTCATCGACGTCGCGGCCAAGCGCGAGATCAAGCGCATAGGCCTGGCGCAGGCAGGCGCCGAATACCGCGAGACCTTGCTGGGTGCCGAGGCGTTGCCGATCGGCGCGGTGGTGTCGCCGGATGGCAAGCGGGCGTACGTGGCGATCAGCGGCGGTGACCAGGTGGCGGTGATCGATACTGCCAACTGGAGCGAGAAGGCCCGCTGGAAGGCCGGGCCGGAGCCGGATGCGCTGGCCATCATTCCCCAGCCTGAAAGTTGAGCAATAGCGGGCTCTGCGCGGGCTTGCCCGCGAGAGTCCGGTTTAGACATCGCTAGCCTGTCTTTTGCAACATCCTGCAGACAATTCCTATACCAAGCAGTGAACCTGCCTACAAAAATGCGGTCTTTCGCTGACGGTCAATTAACCGACCGGTTCGCCGGCCTACCCACGATCCACCGTAGGGGGCCTATTTTCCCCGTTGCAGCGAAGACCCCACATGCCTGAATCCCGCCCAGCCTCCCTCGCCCTCCCTGCCCTGCGCGGCAGCCTGATCGCCGCCCTGGTGGCCCTCGCCGCCCCCGTGCACGCCGAAGAGCCGGCCAGCGATGCGCGCTGGGTCAGTGACAGCCTGAGCACCTATGTGCGCAGCGGCCCGACCGATGGCCACCGCATCGTTGGCACCCTCAAGTCGGGGCAGAAGCTCACCCTGGTCGGCAGCCAGGGCAACTACAGCCAGGTACGCGGGCAGAACGGCGACCTGGTATGGATCCTCTCCAGCGACCTGCAAGCGGTGCCCGGCCAGAATGAACGGCTGCCGCAGCTCGATGCCCAGGTGGCAGAGTTGTCCGGGCAGCTCAAGACCATCGACGACAGCTGGAAGAACCGCGTGCAGGGCATGCAGGAAACCCTCGACTCACGCAAACAGTTGGTTGACGAACTGGAAGCGCGCAACAAGGCGCTCAACGAACAGCTCGACCAGACCCAGTCGAACCTGCGCGACACCCAGGCGCGCCTGGGCGACGAGAACAAGCAGGTGATGATGCGCTACATGGTGTACGGCGGCAGCATTGCCGGTGCGGGGCTGTTGATGGGGTTGATCCTGCCGGCGTTGACCCGTGGGCGGAAGAAGAACGATCGCTGGTTTTGAGGGGTGAGGGTGGGTTGAGGCGCATGCCTTGATTGGGGCGCATGCCTTGAGTGTTGTGGTGGGATTGGGGTGCATGCCTTGAGTGTTGTGGTGAGATTGGGGTGCATGCCTTGAGTGTTGTGGTGAGATTGGGGTGCATGCCTTGAGCGTTGTGGTGGGGCGTAGATCGAGCGCCGCCCGCGCGGCGCATCGCGGGCAAGCCCGCTCCTACATTTGTTGCAACGTGCCATGGCCTGATAGGCCATAGTTGCCAGCCCTGTTAGCACGACGCGATTTTTTGGTTGGCGTGGCCGGCGCCCCACCTGTCTTCAGCCATGCGCCAAGGCGAACAACCATGGCCTGACTGGAACGGCACGTTGCAACAAATGTAGGAGCGGGCTTGCCCGCGATGCGCCGCGCGGGCGGCGCTCGATCTCAAGGACGCTGAAAATCCCAAGGCAAGCGCTTCGCGATGCGCCACGCGATCTACGCCCCGCCTCAATAATCAAGACAAGCGCTCAAACCCTACCCCTCACTCACTTGCTTCGCGCCTTGTTGTAGATGGTCTTGGCCTGGTCCGCCGAAGCCTGGCACTTGGTCATGTCGCCAGCCTTCTGGGCATCCTTGGCATTTTGCAGATGCACCTTGAAGTCATGGGCCATGCCACCATGCATCGCCTGGCCACTGGCCTTGTGGAAGTCCTCCAGTTCCTTGATCTTGGCTTCACAGTTGCTCGCCGGGTCCGCATGGGCCGCAAAACTCAACACAGACGCAATCACCAGCAGTGCGATGGATTTCATGGAGCGTTCTCCTGGGAAATCGGAAGGTTCATCGAGAGACATTGGCTCGACGCAGCCAACAGCATAGTAGGCCAAACGCCCCGACGCCTCTGCTCAGGCCGATGATCGTGACCCGCTGCGGCATATACCCCTTACTGCCGCAACCGCTCCAGGGCCTCCAGCACAAACCCGGTCGCCCGCTCGGGCGGCCCTTCCCTGCAGGCAATCCCCAACTGCCGCCACAACCCCGGCCGCAGCGGTCGGCGGGCGATGCGCCGGTCCAGTTCGGCCACTTCGCCCTCCTGGGGCAGCAAGGTGGCGCCATACCCGGCGCCCACCAGGCTTTTGATTGCATCGTTGTAGTTCAGCTCGATCCGCGGCTCGGGGTACAGCCCGGCGGCGGCGAACCATTCAGCGGTCACCCGCGACAGTTGCGTGCTGCTGTCATTGAGGATCAGCGCCCGCTGCCCCAGCCAGGCCGGTGTGACCCTGGCCGGTGGCTGCCAGTCGGCCGGGACGTAGGCGAGGATGGGGTCGCGCCGCCACGGGGTGAGCCTGACGCCCTTGCCTGCCACTTGCGGCAAGGCCACCAGGCCGATGTCCAGCGCGCCCTCACGCAAGCGCGCCAGCGACGCCTGCGAGGTCAGTACCTGCACCTGCACATCGATGCCGGGGTGCGCTGTGCGCAAGTGTTCCAGTGCTTTGGGCAACAGATGCGCAATGGCGCCGGTCGAGGCGCCAAGGCGCACCCGCCCGGTCAGGCCTTCGACTTGCCGGCGCACTTCGTCCAGGGCCAGGTCGGCATCGGCCAGCAGGCGCCGGGCACGCGCCAGCAGGGTTTCGCCGATGGCCGTCGGCCGTACCTGGTTGCGGTTGCGGGTAAGCAGCGGGGCACCGACCCGCGCCTCCAACTCTGCCACGTGCAGGCTGATGGTCGGGGGCGCCAGGTTGAGCTGGCGGGCGGCCTCGGCGAACGAGCCCAGGTCGGTGATGACCACCAGGGTACGGAGGCGGTCGAGGCTGATTTCGCGCATGGCATCGGTCCTGTTGTGGCAGCTACGGCCTCTGCGCGGGTACTGCGCAGGGGCAAGGCACCGACAACTGTAATTCAGAAAAAATGAACATCGCAGTCATGATATTCAAATTTCCTTTACCACCGCCAGAGGCGACCATGGTTCTTCTCCTCCTGACCGGACCCTGACCATGCACACCCCTGTTGTCTTCATCGATGGCGACCAAGGCACCACAGGCCTGCAGATCCACGCCCGCTTGCACGGCCGCGACGACCTGCACCTGCTCACCCTGCCCGAAGCCGAACGCAAGGACCCGCAGCGCCGCCGCGAGGCGATCAACAGCGCCGACATCGCCCTGCTCTGCCTGCCCGACGCCGCCGCCCGCGATGCCGTAGCGGCCATCCACAACCCGGCGGTTCGGGTGATCGATGCCAGCTCGGCGCACCGCACCACGCCCGGTTGGGTGTATGGGCTACCGGAGCTGAACGAGCAGCAGCCCGAGCGTATCGCCCAGGCCAAGCGCGTCAGCAACCCCGGCTGTTACCCGACCGGCGCCATCGCGCTGCTGCGCCCGCTGGTCCAGGCCGGCCTGCTGCCGGCCGACTACCCGCTGAGCATCCATGCCATTTCCGGTTATTCCGGGGGTGGCCGCGCGGCGGTCGAGCAGCATGAACAGCCCGGCGCCGAACAGGCACCCACCCTGCAGATGTACGGGCTGGAGCTGGCGCACAAGCATGTGCCGGAAATCCAGCTGCACGCTGGGCTGTCGGCAAGGCCGGTGTTCTTGCCCGGTTATGCCGCGTATCGCCAGGGCATCGTCCTGAGCATCCCGCTGCAACTGCGCCTGCTGCCTGGCCAGGCCACCGCCGAACAGCTGCAGGCGTGCCTTGAACGGCACTACCAGGGCGCCCGCCACGTGCAAGTCGCACCGTTGCACCAGCACGGCCCGGCCACGCCGCTCGACCCCGAGGCGCTGAACGACAGCAACGACCTGCGCCTGGCCCTGTACGCCAACCCAGAGCACGGCCAGGTGCTGCTGACGGCCGTGTTCGACAACCTGGGCAAGGGCGCCTCGGGCGCGGCGGTGCAAAACCTCGACCTGATGCTTGCGGCCATGCACGCACAAGGCTGACACGGCAAAAAGGGTTTAGACTGTGCACCCCGCGCCAATCCGGCGCGGGGTGATCAAACCGCAGCCGGAGCCCGTCCACCGATGTTCATCCTGAGCCGCCTCGACAGCGTGCCGCCCGAATCCTTCCAGAACCAGATCCGCGAACTGGTGATCCACCACGTCGGCGAACTGAGCAGTGTCGCCATTCGTGCCGAAAACCCGTTGTACCCGCTGTATCAGTACGGTGTCGGCATGGAGGTCCACCAATACCTGCAGGCCATGGACGGCACGCGCGGCCTGGCCGTGGAGCTGACCCTGGCCCTGGACGCCGATGCGCCGGACCAGATGCTGGGTTTTGCGTTGACCTTGCCCGCCCAGGACAACGACCAGGCTTGCGCAGTGGCGTTTCTGGCCGTGGTCGCGGACCACCGCCGCCAGGGCATCGCCCGCGCATTGCTGGGTGACGTGCAGGCGCGTTTTGCCAGTGTCGAGCTGAATGCCTTTGCCCACCAGGTGCCCTGGTTCGAAGCGATGGGCATGCAGGTGGTGGCGGCCAGCGGGCCACAGGTGCTGATGAGCAGCACCGGCCAGGCCAGCGCTGCGCTGATCGGCCGGCTGGACATTGCGCCGATCTACCAGACCACCGAAGTGCATCAGATTCACACCTACCTGCTCAACCAGCAGGGTGAGGATGCGATGATCGAGGCCGAGCAGCAGCGCGATGAGTGGCTGGATGAGTTGGCAGAATCGGCACGCGACTGCGTGCGCCAGCGCAAGACCGTGCATTGACCTGACGGCCTCATCGCCGGCAAGCCGGCTCCCACAGGTAAGCCACGAGTCCAGAATGCTGTGGGGCAACTGTGGGAGCCGGCTTGCCGGCGATGAGGCCACACTGGCCCTTCAGGCATGCACCCAGCGCCGATGCAGCCCACGCGCCAGTGCATCGAGCATGAACCCCAGCACCCCTATCAGCAGCACCATGGCCATCAGCTCCGAGTAAGCCAGCCGGTCACGGGTATCGAGAATGAAATACCCAAGCCCGGCACTCACGCCAAGCATTTCGCACGGCACCAGCACGATCCACAGAATGCCGATGGCCAGGCGCACGCCGGTCAGCACATGGCCGATCACCCCGGGGATGATCACCTTGCACAAGGTTTCCCAGCGCGTGGCACTCAGGCTACGGCTCAACTGCAACCAGCGCGGGTCGAGCTGGCGCACGCCCGCGGCGGTGTTGAGCAGGATCGGCCACAACGCCGCAAACGCCAGCAGGAAGTAGATCGGCTGGTCGCCCACGCCCATCAGCATCACCACCACCGGCATCCACGACAACGGTGAGATCATCCGCAAAAACTGGAACGCCGGCGTGGTTGCCGCCTCCAGGTGCCGGTAGCTGCCCACCAGCAGGCCCAGCGGCACACCGATCAGCAACGCCAGCAACAGGCCGACAAGAATCCGCTTGAGGCTGACCCAGACGTGCCCGTAGACCTCGCCTTCGCCCAGCAACTCCACCAGGCTGGCCAGTGTCGCCTGGGGCGAAAAGCGCGCCGACAGGCCATCGGCCTCGCCGAACAACCGCACCCCGGCCCACCACAGCAGCAGCAACCCCAGCAGCCCGGCCAACCCAAGGCCGGCATGTACAACATGTTTGCGCATCAGACCGCGAACTCCTCACTACGCTCGAAGTTGTCGGCAATGCCGAACACCGACGGGCCGCCTACGGCGGCAATGGCATTGCGCACGAAGCGGTCGTCGACCAGGTCGCGCGCGGTCTGCGCCGGGTCCAGGCCGGCAAGGAAACCGCTCTCCCCTTCGATCAGGGTGCCTTTCAGGCGTTTGACCAGTTCTTCGGTGTAGCTGGGGAACGGGTACGGCTGGAAGTCGATGCGCTTCTCGTCCCACTGCTGGTGCTGGATGGCCCCGCTGGCGATGTAGGCGGCGCGGTCCTCGGCGGCCGGGGCCAGCACCTTGGCCAGCACCGCAGGCTCGTGTGGTGTGTACTTGTTGGGGCCGGCCTTGGACAGCAGCGCTGCGGCTTCGGCGCGGTGGTCGCGGGTCCAGTGCTGGGCCTTGACGATGGCGTTGACGACCTTCTGCGACCACTCGGGGCGGTTGTTCAAGTCGTGCTCGTGCATGAACACCACGCAGCAGGCGTGGTTGCGCCACACGTCACCGGTGAAGCGCTGCACACGGCCGACCTCGAGGTTTTCGGCCAGGGCGTTGAACGGCTCGGCGACGATGTAGCCGGCAATGCGCTTGCTGGCCAGGGCCGGCGGCATGTCCGACGGTGGCAGCACCAAGAGGTTGACCTCGTTGGCGGCCAACTGGGCGTTGGCGGGCCTGGACACCGGCGTCAGGCCGTTGTCGTTGAGCATCTGTTGCAGCACCACGTTGTGGATCGAGTACCAGAACGGGATGGCCACGGTCTTGCCGCCCAACTGCTTCATATCGGTGATGTCCGGCGCCACCGTCAGGCCCGAGCCACCCACGTGGTTCCAGGCCACCACCTTGGCTGGCACCTTGCTGGCGTAGCGCGCCCACACCGTCATAGGCGACAGCAGGTGGATCACATTGACCTGGCCAGAGATGAACGCCTCGATCACCTGGGCCCAGCTGCGCAGCAGCACCGGGCGCTCGGCCTTGAGGCCTTCGGCCTCGAACAGGCCGTTGTTGTGCGCCACCAGCAATGGCGTGGCGTCGGTGATCGGCAGGTAGCCGATGCGCACCGGCGCGTCCGGCTCTGCGGCTGCGCGCGCCTGCAGGCTGGCCAGCAGCGGCACGGCACCGGCGGCGGTGAGCATGGCGCTGAGCTTGAGGAAATCGCGACGCGACGAAGAGGAACAGCAGTCATCCATGCACATGGACAGCCTCCGAGGGCAATGAGGGAGATGAAGGTTGGGCTGTGCGGCTTGCCCGCCGAAGGGTTTTGACGATGTCGATACGCAGCGCGCCCAACGCTTCGACCCGGTGCGTGCGCGGTTGCGGCAGGTCGATGTGCCATTGGCCGAGAACATGCGCTGGGTGGTCGCCCAGTAGCAGGACCCGGTCGGACAACAGCAAGGCTTCGTCGATATCGTGGGTAATCAGCACCGCCGCGGTCTTGTGCGTGGCGATCAGTTGCAGCAGCAGTTGCTGCATGTCGGCACGGGTTACCTCATCCAGCGCACCGAAGGGTTCATCCAGCAGCAAGACTTCGGGCTGGCGGGCCAGGCAGCGGGCCAGCGCGGTGCGCTGGGCCATGCCGCCCGACAACTGCGCCGGGTAGTGGCTGCGCGCATGGGCCAGGCCCACAGCGGCGATCGCCTGGTCGATGCGCGCACGGCGCTCGACGGCGGCCAGCTTGGGCTGGCGGGCGAAATCCAGGCCAAAGGCGACGTTCTTTTCCAGGCTAAGCCACGGCAGCAGGCTCGGGTCCTGGAAGGCCACCGCCAGACGCGGGTGCGGGCCCTGCAGCGGTTCGCCCTGCAGGCTGACGCTGCCGCCACGCGGCTGCTGCAACCCGGCCAGTACCCGCAACAAGCTGGATTTGCCGACACCACTGGGGCCGAGGATGGTCACCACCTCGCCCGGCGCCAGCTGCAGGTCGAAGCGCGCCAGCACCTCCTGCCAGCCGCCATCGCGCGGGTAGCCCAGGCTGATCTCCCGGGCTTCGAGCAACACTTGGCTCATGCGTTGGCCGCCTGGCGGTGCAATTCGGCGCGCAGCTGCACCAGGCTCGGGGTCACGATCGGCACGAATGCCGACTCCCGCCAGCGGCGGGCGAAACCTTGGCCGTATTCGCTCAGGTAAGCCTTGCCACCGCTGGCCTGCAGTTCCAGCTGCACTGCGTCGGCGGCGCTTTCGGCCAGGGTGATGCGCAGTTTGAACAGCGCTGCCGGTTGGCTCAGGAAGCGCCCTTCGAGCAGGCCTTGCTTGAGCTCGGCCACGGTGTTTTCCAGGCGCTCCTTGAGCACCTGGCGGGCTTCTTCAAGGAACGAGATGCGGCCGTTCATGTGCGCCTGCACTTCATCCAGCGCACGCCGCGCCAGGCCGATGGCCATACCGCACTGCAATCCAAGGAATGCCGGGCGCACCGTTGGCAGGAACTCGCGGGCGTTGTCGTGCAGCAGCCACTCGCGCTTCAGTTCGACCTGATGGAACGCCAGGGCAGCCGTATTGCTCGATTGCAGGCCCATCAGCTGCAAGTCGTCGGAGCGTTCCAGGCCCTGGGCATCGGATGGGATCGCCAGCACGAACGGCGCGCCGCCTGCATCGTCTTCAATGGCTGCAGCCACCACGAAACCGCTCTTGCGCAGGTTGGTCACCCAGTGCAGGCGGCCGTCGAGGGCCCAGCCGTCGGCCTGCGGGCGGCCGCGCACTTGCAACGCTTCGATGCCGGAAAGGAACTTCATGGCATTGGAAAGCCCCGTGGCACCGGCCAGTTCCCCGGTCAACAAGCCGGGCAACAGGCGCTCACGCAGCGCCTGGTTCGGGCTTTGCAACAGGTATTCGATGAAGGCGCGCTGGCCCCAGCTGACGAAGGCTGCGGCCAGTGAACGGCTGGCGATGGCGGCAATGGCTTCGACCGCATGGGTCACGGCGCCGCCGCTGCCGCCCAGCGCCGGGTCGACACCGACGCGCAGCAGCTGCGATTCGGCGATGTGCGCCAGCACCCGATGCGGGTCGCACTGGCCTTGGTCGATTGCTTCGGCATTGGCATCCAGCCACTGCGCAAATCCAGCATCAAGCATATCCCTACTCCTTTTGATAAGCAGGCGCCGCGGCGCCCTGTGCGGATTACGCAGGCTGCCAGCGGTACTTGCTCAGCTCGTCGTTGAGCGGCGTTTGGGCGAACACATTAGCAAAGTTGCACAAGGTTGCGAGGCTGACGCCAAGAATCACTTCCAGGGCGTTGCCCTCGGTGAAACCGGCAGCCCGGAACGCCTGGTAAGTCGCTTCGCTGACATTGCCGCGGGTGGCGATGACCTCACGGGCGAACGCGGCCAGGGTCTCATAGCGGGCGTCAGGCAGTTCGCCACGGGCGCGCAGGGCGTCGACCACTTCCTGCGGCAGCTTGGCCTTGTTCAGCGCCACGGCGGTGTGGCCGGCCACACAGAAGTCGCAACCGTGCTGGGTAGCAGCAATCAGCTGCACCACTTCACGTTCGGCCAGGGTCAGTTCGGCCTTGCCGTTCAGGGCCGACACGGTTACGTAGGTTTCCAGCGCTGCTGGGGCGTTGGCCAGCACGCCGAGCAGGTTGGGGATGAAACCGGAGTTCTTCTGGGCATTTTCGAGGAACGGGCGGGCTGCTTCCGGGGCGCTCTGCAGCGTGTGTAGCGTAATGCGCGAGGACATGGAGTGGACTCCTTTGATGGGTGTGCATACAGTCTGTTGGTTATAAGAATTACCCTCCATATTCATCAGTCGCCTTTCCTTGCTCCTGAGTGTTTGCATTAGATGATTTCATCCAGCCATCTTGTCGATTGGTTATTAGAAGGCCTCCAGCTCGACGCCAGCCTGTTCCACGTGGGCCGCTATTGCGGTGGCTGGCACGCCAGCACCCAGGGCATGGGCCGGGCCAGTTTTCACCTGGTAGTCCAGGGGCATTGCTGGCTGCACATCGACGGGCAAGCCGAAGCCGTGCGCCTTGAGGCCGGGGATGCGGTGTTTTTGCTGCGAGACCTGGCTTACCGGTTGTCGGGCGACCAGGACCCGGTGAGCGCCTGCGCCCAGCCGCGCCAGGCCATGCAGGCGCTGAATGCCCATGCCAATGACGGGGTGGGCCTGGTGTGCGGGTTCTTCCACTTTCGCCCGGGGCTGTCGTCACTGATTGTCGAGGGCCTGGCCGACTGGATCGTGCTGCGCGCCGACGAGCCCGCCGGGCATGCGGCGCGGGCGCTGTTCGGGCTGATTCTTGAAGAGTGCGAGCGCCTGCCAGCACCGTCGCAAACGTTGTTGGAGCGGCTGACGCACTTGCTGTTCCTGTATGTGCTGCGCCAGCAGGTGCACGCCGGGCAACCACTCGGTGGCTTGGTAGCGCTGGCCCGGCAGCCGGCGTTCGCTGGGTTGCTGGCGCAACTGATCGAGCAACCCGGCCAGGCCTGGACACTGGAAACCATGGCCGCGTGCACGGGGCTTTCGCGGTCGGCGTTTTTCAAACGCTTCAACGAACTGGCCGGGCAGTCACCAGGGCAGGTGCTGCTGGCCTTGCGCATGCGCCATGCCTGCCAGTTGCTGCAGGCGGGCAATACCGTGGAGCAGGTGGGCGCGCAGGTGGGGTATCAGTCGGTGGCGGCGTTTACCCGGGCGTTCGCCAAGGCGGTGGGCGTGCAGCCGGGGGCGTACCGTCGCCAGCATGAAGGGCGTTGAGGCCCCGCGGGCGAAACACCCGCCTTACGCCTGACTCGTCGGGATCCGCCGCTCGCCCATCCAGTCATTGACCTGCTGGCCAAACTCCGCCGGTGCCTTGCGCCCGAACCGGCGCGCCAGGTCGAGGATGGTCTGCTGCGCCAGCGCCTCTTCCATACGCTTCTGCGCCCCCAGCATCACGGCGTGAATCGCACAGGTGCCTTCAGTCGCCCAGCCGGGTGGCGAGCCGTCGAACAGCGTGCAGCGCTCGCGAATCTCGCGGCAGTCGAAAATCTTCTTCGGCCCGTCGATGGCGTTGACGATGTCCAGCACGGTGATCTCGTCCGAAGGCCGGGCCAGGCGAAAGCCGCCCCGCACGCCCTCGGTGGCGACCACCAGCTTGGCGCGGGCCAGCTTGGTGAAGACCTTGGCCAGGTACTCCTGCGGTACGCCCTGCAGCTCGGCCAGGTCGCGCACGCTGGCATCGCGCGTATCGCCGCGCTCGTCCACGAGGTACAGCAGGCAATGGATGCCGTATTCGACGCCAGCACTGTAGAGCGACATGTGTATCTCCGACCAACTTTGTCGCAAATCATACGCGGGTAGCGCGTGCACTGCAAAAGGCTCGCCTTGAAGCGTTGGATAGCTCACCCGATGAGCAGACCCACAGGGGTGTAGAAAAAACTTGCAAAGACAAACTACGACCAATAGAGTCGTAGTTATTCGAGAGGCACCCTGGGTGTGATCGAAGCCACCTTTTCCCGTAATCACATTCGCGGAGCAGCTGCATGAAAACCAACATCCTGATCATTGGTGCCGGCTTTGCCGGTGTCTGGAGTGCCCTGAGCGCCGCCCGCCTGCTGGACAGAGCCAAGCGTGACGACCTGAGCATCAGCGTGCTGGCGCCGCAGCCCGAACTGCGCATCCGCCCGCGCTTCTACGAAGCCGACGTGCATGGCATGAAGGCGCCGCTAGGCGAACTGTTCGACGCGGTGGGTGTGCAGTTCATCGAAGGCCATGCGCAAGGCATCGACGCCCAGGGGCGCAGCGTCAGCTTCACCGGCGCCAATGGCCAACCGCAGCAGATCGCCTATGACCGGCTGATCCTGGCCGCCGGTAGCCAGGTGGCACGCCCGGCAGTCCCGGGGCTGGGCGAACACACCTTCGATGTCGACCAGATGGAATCGGCCATGCACTTGGAGCAGCACCTGGCATCTCTGGCTGCCCTGCCCGCCTCGCCGGCACGCAACACCGTGGTGGTGTGCGGCGGCGGCTTCACCGGCATCGAGACCGCCACCGAAATGCCTGCCCGCCTGCGCGCCGTACTCGGTGACGCTACGGTACGCGTGCTGGTAGTCGACCGCGGTGCCAAGGTGGGCGCGGCGCTGGGCGCAGGCATTACACCGTCGATCGTTGCCGCCTGCGAACAGGCGGGTGTCGAGTGGCTGGCGGGTACGTCAGTGGTGGCCGTCGATGCCGGTGGCGTTACGCTGGACAACGGCGAGTACATTGCCAGCAAGACCGTGATCTGGACCGTGGGCGTCCAGGCCAGCCCGCTGACTGCACACGTGGCTGGCGAGCGTGACCCATTCGGCCGCCTCAAGGTCGACGACCACCTCAAAGTCGTTGGCCAGGCGCACATCTATGCCACCGGCGACACCGCCTGGGCTGCCGTCGACGACATGGGCAACCACGCGCTGATGACCTGCCAGCATGCCATTCCCATGGGCCGCCACTGTGGCAACAACGCCATGGCTGACCTGCTCGGCGAACAGCCGGTCATCTACCGTCAACCCAAGTACGTGACGTGCCTGGACCTCGGGGACTGGGGTGCGGCATTCAGCGAAGGTTGGGAGCGTGAACTGAAGTTGCAGGGCCAGGAAGGCAAGGCGCTCAAGCGCAACATCAACGGAGTATGGATCTACCCGCCGGTTGCTGATCGTGCCGTCGCGCTGGCCGCTGCCGACCCGGCGATCGCCATCGTTTGAGTGCAAATTCCTGATAAATCCGTCAATAAATGACGGATTTATCAGCACACGTAGTTACATTGAATGACTGGTCAATAATGATGGCTATATGGCATCATTCAAACAAAAAAACATGCAAGAGGGTGAGACACACACTTAAATCCGCAGCGCATCGAGAGCCTGGCACCACCACCCGGTGGCCCGGCCTTCCGTCCATGCTCTTGACGCCTGCACGCCACCGTCAAGGAGCATTCCATGCTGTTACGGAATATGAAGATCGGCATTCGCGCGGCAAGCGTATTCGCCCTGTTGGGCATTCTGGTCCTGGTCATGGGCCTTACCGCACTCTATGAAACCCGCCAGATGGACAAGGCCACGGATGAAATCCGCGTGACCTGGATGCCTGCCGTGGTCGCCCTCAGTGAAATCAGCACCAACCTGGGCCGCGCCCGCGCCGTCACCCTGCGCGCCGCACTGGATGACAGCCCGGAGGAGCGCCAGCGCAACATCGACCTGCTCAAAGGCATCAACGAACAGCTCGACGGCGGCCTCAAGGACTATGAAGCCACCATCATCGCTGCCGATGACCGCGCCCTGTTCAACACCTTCGATACCGCACATCAACAGTACCTCGCCCTGCAAGCGCGAGTGCTGCAGGACATCGCCGCCGGGCGCATGGTCGAGGCCAAGCAGCAGATCACCGGCCCGCTTACCCAGGCTGCCGACAGCATGATGAAAGCCATGACGGCGCTGATCAGCTACAACAGCGAGGGTGCCGAGCAGGCCTCGCAGCGCAGCAGCGATGTAGCCGATGAAGCCTTTACCGCGATCATCAGCGCGCTGCTGGTGATCATGCTCGCCCTGGCCGCCATCGCCACCGCCCTCACCCGCAGCATCGTCGTGCCGCTGGCCGACGCCGTGGCCGTGGCCGAACGTGTGGCGACCGGCGACCTGACCCATGACATCAAGGTCACCGGCAAGGATGAGCCCGCCTTGCTGCTGCGCGCCCTGAGCCGAATGCAGGCAAGCCTGCGCGACACCCTTCGCAAGATCGCCGCGTCTTCCGACCAGTTAGCCTCGGCCTCGGAAGAACTGCACACCGTCACCGAAGACACCAGCCGCGGCCTGCACCAGCAAAGCGCAGAGATCGACCAGGCGGCCACCGCCGTCAACCAGATGACCGCTGCCGTCGAGGAAGTGGCCAACAACGCCGTGAGCACCGCCGACGCCTCCCAGGGCGCCGACCGCACCACCCGCGATGGCCGTGAGCAGGTGAACCTGGCACTGGCGTCGATCCGGCATCTGGTCGATGACGTCACCGGCACCTCTGCAGAAATCGAGCAGTTGGCCAACAATGCCAACGAGATCAGCCGGGTGCTCGATGTAATCGGCGCGATTGCCGGGCAGACCAACCTGCTGGCCCTTAACGCTGCCATCGAGGCCGCGCGTGCCGGTGAGGCTGGCCGTGGCTTTGCCGTGGTCGCCGATGAAGTGCGCGCCCTCGCCCACCGCACCCAGCAGTCCACGGCGGAGATCGAGCAGATGATTGCCGGTATCCAGAACGGCACCGAGCGGGCAGTGACAGCCATGCACAGCAGCCAGGGGCGTGCCGCCGGCACGCTGGAGGTGGCGCAAGGTGCCGGGCAGGCGCTGGAGGTGATTGCCGAGGCGATCGGATCGATCAACCAGCGCAACCTGGTGATTGCCAGTGCTTCGGAAGAGCAGGCGCAGGTGGCCCGGGAGGTGGATCGCAACCTGGTCAATATTCGCGACCTGGCGATGCAGACATCGGCAGGGGCCAATCAGACCAGTGCGGCAGCGCAGGACTTGTCCAGGCTGGCGGTGGATTTGAACGGCATGGTGGCGCAGTTCAAGGTGTGATCTGAAACAGCCGGGGCCGCTTTGCGGTCCATCGCCGGCAAGCCAGCTCCTACCGATACCACGCAAGCCTCGTGTCTTGTGCGATTCCTGTAGGCGCTGGCTTGCCTGCGATGGGCTGCAAAGCAGCCCCTGTTCTCAGATCAATCGTTAACGCTGACGGCCCGCACAGCCCTCTCGGCCTTGCCGCGCGTAGCCAGGCAGTAATACAGCGGCACCGTCACGACCAAGCCGACCAGCCACGACAGGTCAGCCCCTTCGACAATGTTCGAGTACGGCCCCACGTACAGCGACGTATTGGCAAACGGCAGCTGCACCAGGATGCCGCACGCATAGGCAATGATCGCGTGATGGTTGAAGCGCCCGTAGATCCCGCCATCAGCGCGGAAGATCGAGGCAATGTCGTACTGGCCTTTCTTGATCAGGTAGAAGTCGATCAGGTTGATCGAAGCCCACGGCACCAGCACCAGCAGCAGCGCCAGGATCAGCCCGATGAAGTGGCCAATGAAGTCCGCCGAGGCATTCAGGGCGACCATGCCGCACGCCACCAGGATGACTGCCGCCAGCATCACACGCACCTTGACGCTCGGTGTCCACTCGGCGACGAAGGTCTGGATCGCCGTGACGATCGACAGCACCGCGCCATACAGGTTGAGGGCGTTGTGGCTGATGATGTTGAGCAGGAACAACACCATCAGGATCGGCCCCAGCCAGCCAGTGGCCTGCTTGACCGCGTCCATCGCATCGGTGCCTTCCGGCACGCACAGCACCGCCACCGCACCAAAGCTGAAGCACAGGATGGTGCCCAGGGTAGCGCCGAAGTACGTGGCCCAGAACGGCTTGGCAATGCCGACTTCCTTGGGCAGGTAGCGCGAGTAGTCGGAGGTGTAAGGCGAGAAGCTGATCTGCCAGATGGTGCCCAGCGACACGGTGGCGATGAAGCCGGACAGGTTGAAGGCGCCGCGGCTGAAGAAGTCGGCCGGCAGATCCTGGACGAACATCATGATGAAGCCGGCCAGCAGCGCCGAGCCCATCACCCAGGTACCAATACGGTTCAGGCCATGAATGAAGCGGTAACCGATGACGCCGATGGCGGTGGCGCTGAGGGCACCGATGACGATCGCCGTGGGCATTGGCACACTCGGTGCGATGCCGTGGATCGACTTGCCCGCCAGGACAATGTTGGAGATGAAGAAGCCAACATAGATCAGCGCGGTGAAGAACACGATCAGCAAGGCGCCGTAACGGCCGAACTGGCCGCGGCTCTGCACCATCTGCGGGATGCCCAGCTGCGGTCCCTGCGCAGAGGCCAGGGCGATGACCACGCCCCCGACAAGATGCCCCAAGGCGATGGCGATCAGGCCCCACAACAGGTTCAGGTGGAACACCTGGACCACCATGGCGCCGGTGACGATGGGCAGTGGCGCAATGTTGGTGCTGAACCAGAGGGTGAACAGGTCGCGCGCCTTCCCATGGCGCTCGGCAGGTGGAACGTAATCGACCGTGTGATTCTCGACAAACTGGTGTTGCGATGACGGTTGGGACATGGTTTTCAGCTCGAAAGGTCGTTTTTATCTTTGTAAGGAAACCGCATCTAGGCGGCCTCTCAGCTGCGGACCATATTATGGTATTCCAAACTTTTGACAACACTGATTCGGCTTAAAAAACTGTAACTGATCCGGTTCAGCAACCCGGCCCAAAGCCCTTAAATTTCTCAGAGCCCAATATCCATGCGGCTTTGCGCCACTCATCGTGAATTTGCCGTGGCTGAAAATTCCGCTTGCAAATCGAGTATTACGGTATACCATCAGACACATCAACGATAAAAAGCGGTCCACCGCTGCCCCAATTCGAGGTTCACGCCATGATCGACGCAACCGTCTACAAGAACGTGCTGGGCTCCTTCCCGTCCGGCGTTACCGTCATCACCACCCTGGACGACGACGGCTCGATCGTCGGCCTCACTGCCAGCGCCTTCTCGTCCCTGTCGATGGAACCGCCGCTGGTGCTGTTCTGCCCCAACTACAGCTCCGACTCCTACCCTGTGCTGATCAAGAACAAGCGCTTCGCCATTCACCTGCTCTCTGGTGAACAGCAGGCCGAGGCCTACGCCTTCGCCAAGAAGGGCAAGGACAAGGCGGCCGGCATCGAGTGGAGCTTGAGCGCTCTGGGCAACCCTATCCTGGCCGGCGCCACCGCGGTGATCGAATGCGAATTGTGGCGCGAATATGAAGGTGGCGACCACGCCATCATGGTCGGCAAGGTGCACAACCTGATCGTCCCCGAGCAGGCCCCACGGCCGATGATCTACTGCCGCGGCAAGATGGCCAGCCTGCCCGCCTTCGCCTGAAGCGCCTAGCCTTATTACTGACGCCTGGCGCGCCAGGCGAGACTTTCAAGCTCCGAGGAAAGCCCCATGAAATTTTCGTTGTTCGTGCACATGGAACGTTGGGATGAACAGGTCAGCCACCGCCAGCTGTTCGAAGACCTCACCGAACTGACCCTGATGGCCGAGAACGGCGGTTTCAGCACCGTGTGGATCGGCGAACACCACGCCATGGAATACACCATCTCGCCAAGCCCGATGCCGCTGCTGGCCTACCTCGCCGCACGCACCGAGAAGATCCGCCTGGGCGCCGGCACCATCATTGCGCCGTTCTGGAACCCGATCCGCGTGGCCGGCGAATGCGCCTTGCTCGATGTGATCAGCAACGGCCGCATGGAAGTGGGCCTGGCCCGTGGCGCCTACCAGTTCGAGTTCGACCGCATGGCCAATGGCATGCCAGCCACCGACGGTGGCAAGGCCCTGCGTGAAATGGTCCCGGTGGTGCGCAAACTGTGGGAAGGCGACTACGCCCATGAAGGCGAGGTGTACAAGTTCCCCACCTCCACCAGCGTGCCGAAGCCGTTCAACGCCACGCCGCCGATGTGGATCGCCGCCCGCGACCCGGATTCGCACAACTTCGCCGTGGCCAACGGCTGCAACGTCATGGTCACCCCGCTGATGAAGGGCGACGAAGAAGTGCTGGACCTGAAGAACAAGTTCCAGGCCGCGCTGGACAACAACCCGGATGTGCCGCGCCCGCAACTGATGGTGCTGCGCCACACCCACGTGCACAGCCCGTCGGAGCCTGAAGGCTGGAAAGTCGGCGCCCAGGCCATCTCGCGCTTCTACCGCACCTTCGATGCCTGGTTCGGCAACAAGACCGTGCCGGTCAACGGCTTCCTGGAGCCAAGCCCGGAGTCCAAGTTCGCCGAAGTGCCAGCGTTCCAGCTGGAGAACATCCGCAAGAACACCATGATCGGCACCCCGGAAGAAATCATCGCGCGCATCAAGTACTACCAGGAACTGGGCGTCGACGAGTTCAGCTTCTGGTGCGACAACAGCCTGCCCCACGCCGAGAAGAAGAAGTCGCTCGAGCTGTTCATCAAGGAAGTGGTGCCGGCGTTCGCCTGAATTCCCATTGCCTGAAGTCGTTGCGGGATCAGCCCGCTCCCGGGGGCCGTCATGGCCTTCGCGAGCGGGCATTTTTTGGTGCTTGTCTTGGGTTCTGTAGCGCCTGTGAGATCGAGCGCCGCCCGCGCGGCGCATCGCGGGCAAGCCCGCTCCTACATCCGTTTCGGGCCAGTGAGTCCTGTTATATAGGCGCGCGCCCTTTTGTCTGTAAGACGCAACATCGAGGCGGGCGCCAAGAGCGCACGCGCCAATGCCTCAGAAATAACTGGCCCGAAACGAATGTAGGAGCGGGCTTGCCCGCGATGCGCCGCGCGGGCGGCGCTCGATCTCACACACCCCACAACACTCAAGGCATACACCTTTCGTCTCCTCTCCAGAGAAATTTCAAGCGGCCTCTTGCACAACAAATATTATGGTATACCATCAGACAACAAGAGCTGATAACCCTCACCAGGAGCCACCCATGAGTTTCGAAATCCGCAAGATCGTCACCTACTCCGAAGAGACCCGCATCGAAGGCGGCAAGGCCACCGACAAGCCGGTGACCATGGTCGGCCTGGCCGTGGTCATCAAGAACCCATGGGCCGGTCGCGGTTTCGTTGAAGATCTGAAGCCGGAAATTCGCGCCAACTGCTCCGAGCTGGGTGCACTGATGGTCGAGCGCCTGACCGCCGCCATCGGTGGTGCCGACAAGATCGAAGCCTACGGCAAGGCTGCCGTGGTGGGTGCCGACGGTGAAATCGAACACGCCTCGGCGGTAATCCACACCCTGCGCTTCGGCAACCACTACCGCGAAGCGGTACAGGCCAAGAGCTACCTGAGCTTCACCAACAAGCGCGGCGGCCCGGGCACTTCGATCCAGATCCCGATGATGCAAAAGGACGACGAAGGCCTGCGTTCGCACTACATCACCCTGGAAATGCAGATCGAAGACGCGCCGCGTGCCGACGAAATCGTCGTGGTGCTGGGTGCTGCCGACGGTGGCCGCCTGCACCCACGCATCGGTAACCGCTACATCGACCTGGAAGAACTGGCTGCCGAAAAAGCCAACGCTCAATAACAACAACCAAGACGGGCCTGGGCGTGGCGTGAATACCCGCCGCGCCCGACCTTCAAGGAGCGCCCTCCATGATTCAGCCTGTCGCTGAACGTACACCGGCCGGCACCAGTTACCTGGTGCAAGGCCAGGGCCAAGCCGTGGTGCTGATCCACGGCGTAGGCCTGAACAAGGAAATGTGGGGCGGGCAGTTTGTCGGCCTGGCCAACGACTACCGCGTCATCGCCTACGACATGCTCGGCCACGGCCAGAGCGCACTGCCTGCCGCCGACACCGGCCTGGAAGGCTATGCCGCACAACTGGCCGAATTGCTCGATCACCTGCAGATCGCCCAGGCGACCGTGATCGGCTTCTCCATGGGTGGCCTGGTGGCGCGGGCCTTCGCCCTCGAATACCCGCAGCGCCTGTCAGCGCTGGTGGTGCTCAACAGCGTGTTCAACCGCACCCCAGAGCAGAGCGCCGGCGTTATCGCCCGTGCCGCCCAGGCTGCCGAACTGGGCCCCGACGCCAACGTCGATGCCGCCCTCGACCGCTGGTTCAGCCGTGAATACAAGGCTGCCAACCCCGCGCAGGTTGCGGCGATTCGCCAGGTGCTGGCGAGCAACGACCCGCAGGGCTACCACACCACCTATTCGCTGTTCGCCACCCAGGACATGTACCGCGCAGGCGACCTGGGCAGCATCCAGGTGCCGACGCTGATCGCCACCGGCGAACTCGACTCGGGCTCCACCCCGGCCATGACCCGCCAGCTTGCCGCCAGCATTCCGGGTGCGCAAAGCGTGGTCCTCGCCGAGCAACGGCATATGATGCCGGTGGAAGCACCCCGTGAAGTCAACAAGATGCTGCTGGACTTCCTCAAGGAAGCCCGCACCCTCACCGAATCCGCCAAGGGGATTGTTGCATGACCCTCGTTCGTTTCCAGATGTGCATCGACGGCCAATGGCTCGATGCCCAGAGCGGCAAGACCTTCGACAGCCTCAACCCGGCCACCGCCCAGGCCTGGGCGCAACTGCCCGACGCCGACGAAGCCGATGTGGAGCTGGCCGTGCAGGCCGCCCAGCGCGCTTTCGAAAGCAAGGCCTGGCGCAGCATCAGCGCCACTGCGCGGGGCAAACTGCTGCGCCGCCTGGGTGACCTGATTACCGAGAACAAAGAGCACCTGGCCCAGCTGGAAAGCCGTGACAACGGCAAGCTGATCCGCGAAACCCGCGGCCAGGTCGGCTACCTGCCGGAGTTCTTCCATTACACCGCAGGCCTGGCCGACAAGCTCGAGGGCGGCACCCTGCCCCTCGACAAGCCGGACCTGTTCGCCTACACCGTGCACGAGCCGATCGGCGTGGTGGCCGGGATCATCCCGTGGAACAGCCCGCTGTACCTCACCGCGATCAAGCTGGCCCCGGCCCTGGCGGCCGGCAACACCATCGTGCTCAAGCCATCCGAACACGCCTCGGCGACCATCCTCGAGCTGGCCCGCCTGGCCCTCGAGGCCGGCTTCCCGCCGGGCGTGGTCAACGTGGTTACCGGCTACGGCCCAAGCACCGGCGCAGCACTCACCCGCCACCCGCTGGTGCGCAAGATCGCCTTCACCGGCGGCGCCGCCACCGCGCGGCACGTGGTGCGCAGCAGCGCCGAGAACTTCGCCAAGCTGTCGCTGGAGCTGGGCGGCAAGTCGCCGAACATCATCTTTGCCGACGCCGACCTGGACAGCGCCATCAACGGTGCAGTGGCCGGAATCTACGCCGCCTCCGGGCAAAGCTGCGTGGCAGGTTCCCGGCTGCTGGTGCAGGACGAGATCTTCGACGAATTCGTCGCCCGCCTGGTCGAGCGCGCCAAACGCATCCGCATCGGCAACCCGCAGGACGACGCCAGCGAAATGGGCCCCATGGCCACCGCCCAGCAACTGGCCGTGGTCGAGGGCCTGGTGGCTGCCGCCAAGGCCGAAGGCGCCAAACTGCACATGGGCGGCAAGCGTGCCGAGGTCGAGGGTGACGGCTGGTTCTATGAGCCGACCCTGTTCGAGTGCGACAGCAACTCGATGACCATCATGCAGGAAGAAGTGTTCGGCCCGGTTGCTGCGGTGATCCGCTTCAAGACCGAGGAAGAAGCGCTGGAAATCGCCAACGACTCGCAGTTCGGCCTGGCCGCCGGCATCTGGACCCGCGACCTGGGCCGTGCCCACCGCCTGGCCCGCGACGTGCGTTCGGGGATCATCTGGGTCAACACCTACCGCGCCGTGTCGGCCATGGCGCCGATCGGCGGTTTCAAGAACAGCGGCTACGGCCGTGAAAGCGGCATCGATTCGGTGCTGGCCTATACCGAGCTGAAGACCGTGTGGATCAACCTGTCCACCGCGCCGATGCCCGACCCGTTTGTGATGCGTTGAGAGGTAGCACAAGATGATCGAACCAGGCATCTACAAAGACGTGATGGGCTCGTTTCCGTCCGGGGTCACGGTGGTCACCACCCTGGACGCCGACGGCGGCATCGTCGGCATCACCGCCAGCGCGTTCAGCGCGCTGTCGATCGAGCCGGCACTGGTGCTGTTCTGCCCCAACTACGCCTCCGACACCTACCCGATCCTGCGGGACAGCAAGCAGTTCGCGATCCACCTGCTGTCCGCCGACCAGACCGCCGAGGCGTATGCCTTCGCCGGCAAGGGCAAGGACAAGGCTGCCGGTATCGACTGGCACCTGAGCGAGCTGGGCAACCCGTTGCTGGCCAAGGCCACGGCGATCATCGAGTGCGAACTCTGGCGCGAGTACGACGGCGGTGATCACGCGATCATCGTCGGCGCGGTGAAGAACCTGGTGCTGCCCGAGCAGCCGGTTACCCCGATGGTCTACCACAAAGGCAAGCTGGGCGCCCTGCCCCCGCTGGGTTGATACACCTTGAAATCGGTGTTGGTTTCTTCGCGGGGCAAGCCCGCTCCCACAGTGAGGGCCAGTCTACCTGTGGGAGCGGGCTTGCCCCGCGAAGAAGCCCGCACCGATGTCCCTATTTTCCAGGGGCCGCGCTAATCGTCTCACCCTCGGTTGCGGCCCCTGTTTTGTTCCGGAGTACTGCGCATGAGCAACGAAAAGTACGAGAAAGGCCTGCAGATCCGCACCCAGGTGCTGGGCGAGGAATACGTCAACCGTTCCATCCAGAACGCCGACGAGTTCACCAAGCCGTTGCAGGAGCTGGTCACCGAGTACTGCTGGGGCCATGTGTGGGGCCGTGATGGCTTGTCGCTCAAAGAGCGCAGCATGATAAACTTGGCCATGATTTCCGCGCTCAACCGGCCCCACGAGCTCAAGCTGCACATTCGCGGCGCATTGCGTAATGGCCTGAGCCGAGAACAGATTCGCGAGATCCTGCTCCAGGTCGGCATTTATTGCGGCGTGCCCGCGGCGGTGGACAGTTTCCGCCTGGCCCGCGAGGCATTCGCAGAAGCCGATGCGGAGTCAACCCGTTAACAACGGGCTGTTCGAACCACTGCAAGGAGTGCCTCGGTTCAGGGGGCTCCGTGATGTTGGCGCAACAGCCTCATAAAGAGCGCACCTGATGAAACGCCAGCCACTCGACGACAGCTTCAAGGTCAACCGCAACCCCGTTACTCTGCGTGAAATCGTGCTCGACAAGCTGCGCGGCGCGATCATGAACTTCCACCTGCTCCCGGGCGACCGCCTGGTCGAGCGCGACCTCTGCGACCGCCTCGGCGTCAGCCGCACCTCGGTGCGTGAAGCCCTGCGCCACCTGGAGTCGGAAGGCCTGGTGGAGTTCGCCGACGCCAAGGGCCCGCGCGTGGCCATCATCACCCTGGAAGACGCCCGCGACATCTATGAGCTGCGTTGCGTGCTCGAAGGCCTGATCGTTCAGCTGTTCACCCTCAACGCCAAGGCCAAGGACATCCGTGCCCTGGAACGGGCGCTGGAGGTCAACCGCGAGGCCCTCGAAGAAGGTGAGCTGCAACAGGTGCTGGACTCGGTGCAAGGCTTCTACGACGTGCTGCTGGAAGGCTCCGGCAACCAGGTCGCGGCGCAGCAGCTGCGCCAGCTGCAGGCCCGTATCAGCTACCTGCGCGCCACCTCGGTGTCGCAGGAAAACCGCCGCGGCGCCAGCAACCGCGAGATGGAAAAGATCGTCGAAGCGATCAAGGGCGGCGACCCGCTGGTGGCCCATCAGGCTTCGGTCGATCACGTCCGCGCTGCCGCCAAGGTGGCCCTGGACTACCTGCGCCAGAAGCAGGACGACAACACCAAGGTGCGCGACATCGTCGAGCCCCTGGCCCTCAAGGAACCTCGCATAGGCCGCTGACCATGCCCAACGCCCCGCGCTACTGCCCGCACTGCACCACGGAACTGGCCCGGGGCGTTCCCACAGGCGACACCCACGAACGCCTGCACTGCCCCGGCTGCGGCTATATCCACTACATCAACCCGAAGATCATCGCCGGCTGCATCATCGAGCGCGATGGCAAGTACCTGCTGTGCCAGCGCGCGATCCCGCCGCGCCCAGGCACCTGGACCTTGCCGGCCGGGTTCATGGAGGCGGGTGAAACCACCGAGCAGGCGGCGCTGCGCGAGGTGTGGGAAGAAAGCGGCGTACGCGGCGAGATCGTCTCGCCCTACTCGATCTTCAGCGTGCCTACAATCTCCGAGGTGTACATCATCTTCCGCGCCATCGCCACCGAAGAAACCGGCCAATACGGGCCGGAGACGCTGGCCTACAAGTTCTTCGCGCCGGACGAAATCCCCTGGGAAGAAATCTACTACCCGGCGATCCGGCAGATCCTCGAGCGCTACATCCTCGAGCGGCAGGCCGGGGTGTATGGGATCTACATGGGCAATGACGATACCGGCAAGGTGCATTTCATTCGCTGAGCCAGTGCGGCTTTCCAGCGGGTTCCCCCCGGGAGGCCCGCCCTACAACACAAATCCCTCGCCAATTTCGCCGTCTCGGTGCACCCTGAGCGCTCCAGGCAAAAGGATTGGCAGCACACATGGCAAAATGGCTAGACGGCGGCGGGCTGATGGCCGAACGCATCCGCCACCACGATTGGAGCAGCACCCCGCTTGGCCCGCTGGAGGCCTGGCCCGGCGTACTCAAGACCACGGTCGCGCTGTGCCTGGGCTCGCGCTTCCCGCAAGCCGTGCTCTGGGGCGACCAGCTGACCACCCTGTACAACGATGCCTTCGTGCAGATCCTCGGCAGCAAGCCGCTGGCCTTGGGGCGGCCGTTCAGCGAGGTGTGGCAGGAAGCCTGGAGCGAAATCAGTGCCATGGCCGACCGAGCCATGGCCGGCGAGGCGGTGTACATCGAAAACTTCCCACTGGTCATCGACCGCAACGGTGGCCCCGAGCGCGCGTATTTCACCTTCTGCTACAGCCCGGTCCGTGGCGAGGACGGCCGCGTGCTGGGCATGCTCGACACGGTGACCGAAACCACCACCAACGTGGTCAACAGCCAACGCCTGAGCTTTCTCGACAACCTGGGCCGCCAAGTGGCCAACGCCACCGATCCTGAGCTGATCATGGCCATCACCACGCGCATGCTGGTTGAACACTTGCAGCTGTCCAGTTGTGCCTATGCCGTGATGGACGCCGACCAGGACGGGTTCAACATTTGTGGTGACGCCGTGGCCCCTGGTTCGCCTCGGTTGATCGGGCAGTACCGCCTGGCCGACTTCGGCCGCCTGGCCGTCAGCCGCCTGCGCGCCGGCGAAGCGCTGGTGATCAACGACAACCTCAGCGAACTGGCCGCCGAAGAAGCCGCAACGTTTCAGGCCATCGGCATCACTGCGACCATCTGCATGCCCTTGATCAAAGAGGGTCGCCTGACCGCACTGATGGCCATCCACGACAAGGCGCCACGCGTGTGGACTGGCTATGAACTGCGGCTGATCGGCGAGGTGACGGAGCGCTGCTGGTCCCATATCCAGCGGGTCCAGGCCCACGCTGAAGTGCGCGAGGCGATGGCCGCGCTGGAGGCGCTCAACGCCACCCTGGAGCACCGCGTCGAAGAGCGCACCACCCAGCTGCTGCACACCGAAGCCGTGCTGCGCCAGGCGCAGAAGCTCGAAGCCATCGGCCAGTTGACCGGTGGCGTGGCCCATGACTTCAACAACCTTTTGACCATTATCCGCTCGTCGCTGCACTTTCTGCAGCGCCCAAACCTCGACGAGGCCCGCCGCGAGCGTTACCTGAAGACCATGGCCGACACCGTCGACCGCGGCGCCAAACTGACCGGGCAGCTGCTCGCGTTTGCCCGTCGACAGGCCTTGAGCCCGCAGGTTTTCGAAGCTGGCCCCCGCCTGCAGGCCATGGCCGAAATGCTCGATACCGCCACGGGGGCAAGGATTCAGGTGCAGCTGGAGCTGCCAGAGGTGCCGTGTCACATCCGCGCCGACCTCAGCCAACTCGAGACCGCAGTGATCAACCTGATGCTCAACGGCCGCGACGCCATGGCCGGCGAAGGCACGTTGCGCTTGCGCCTGCAGGCCAACCAGCGCATGCCAGGCCTGCGCGGGCAAACTGCGCATGCGGGGCCGTTCGCGGCTATTTCCGTGGTGGACAGTGGCGTCGGCATCGCCGCCGAACTGCTCGATCGCATATTCGACCCGTTCTTCACCACCAAGGCGCCCGGTGAAGGAACAGGGCTTGGCCTGTCCCAGGTGTTCGGTTTTGCCAAGCAGTCCGAAGGCGATGTGGAGGTTAACAGCGTCGAAGGTCAGGGTACGACCTTTACCCTGTACCTGCCCCAGGAAACCACGCCCCCCGAGCACGCCGATGCCGCCGCCCTCCCCCAAGCCGAGGAGGGCGGTGCGCAACGACGAATTCTGGTGGTCGAGGACAACCCCGATCTGGGTGCTTTCACCGCGCAGATTCTCGAAGATCATGGCTACCGCATCAGCTGGGTGAGCTCGGCAGAAGAGGCCCTGGCAGCGCTGGCCGGCCCGGCTGGCGAGTTCGATGCGGTGTTTTCCGATGTGGTGATGCCTGGCATGGGCGGCTTGGCGCTGGCCCACGAGCTGCAGCGCCTGCGCCCGCAATTGCCGGTGATTCTGACCTCCGGTTACAGCGACGCAATCGCCGAGGGCGGCCATCAAGGCTTTGCGTTTCTTGCCAAACCGTACTCGGCCGAGCAAGTGTGCCAGATGCTTGCCAAGGTGCTGGCCCCTTGAATAGCCATCAATACCGAGCTGCCAGCAACCGCGCCACACTCTGCGCCAGCTCGGCGCGCCGGTAGGGCTTGCGCAACACCTCGAAGCCCTTGAGCTCGCGCGGTGTCAGGTTGGCGTAGCCGGTGATGATCAACACCGGCAAGTCTGCCTGGCGCTCGCGCATCTGCTGGGCAAAGCGCACCCCGGTCATGTCGGCCATCACGTGGTCGGTCACCAACACATCCGGCAGCCAGCCCCGCTCCATCAGCGCCATTGCGGCCGCTGCACTGGCGGCTTCTGTCACTTCGTAGCCCAGATCGCGCAACTGCAAGGCCGTGGCATGGCGGACGATCTCCTCGTCGTCCACCAGCAGCACCTGGCTTGGGCGGTCAGCCTGCGGCACGTCGGCCATTTCATGATCACGGCACACGGCCGGGACATCGCTGATCGGTAGCCACAAGGTGGCGACGGTGCCCTCCCCTTGCTGGGAGCGAATCTCGAAACCGCCGCCCGATTGTACTGCCAGGCCCTGGACCATCGGCAGGCCAAGGCCGGTGCCTTTGCCCACGCCCTTGGTGGAGTAGAACGGTTCGATGCAGCGACGCAGCTGCTCCTCGCTCATGCCGCCACCACTGTCGCGAACCTGCAGCCACACCAACCGCGCGGCGGCTACCCCCGCTGGCCTCGGCGGGCCGTCGGCATCGCGCCCGGCAATGATGCGCAAGGCACCGCCGTCGGCCATGGCGTCGCGGGCATTGACCACCAGGTTGAGCACGGCCAGCTCCAGCTGATGCGGGTCGACCACTACCGCGGGCAGCGCAGGGTCGATCTGCACCTGCACGGCGATGGTCGGCCCCAGCGAGCGCGCCATCAGCTCGCGCATGTCCTCCACCAGGGCCGCCAGCGACACGGCCTGGGGTTTGAGGGTCTGCCGGCGGGCAAAGCTGAGCAGGCGCCCGACCAGGTTGCGCGCCCGCTCCGCGGCCTGCAGGCCACCGTCGATCAGGCGCGGGGCGCGCTCGGACTGCGGGTTGCGGCGCATCAGCTCGAACGAGGCGATGATCGGCGTGAGCATGTTGTTGAGGTCATGGGCAATGCCACCGGTCAACTGCCCGATCATCTCCAGCTTGTGCGCTTCGTGCAGTTGCAGCATGGCCGCTTCGCGCTCGGCCAGCACGGCCGCCACGCGTTCTTCCAGGCTTTCATTGAGCAGGTGCAGGGCACGCTCCGCACGGGCATGGGTAATGGCTGCCCAGGCTTGCTTGGCGGCGTCGTCCACCAGCTGGCAATCGTCTTCAAGGCACGCATGTGGGCTGCGCATGTGCACGCCGAGCACCGCCTCCAGGCGGCCGGCGCGCAGCACTGGCACGTGCAGCGTGGCGGACGCGCCCCCCTGCGGCGTGGCAGCACACTCAAACGCCTGCTGCACCACCTGGCCGGCGGCCAGTTGCTCGCGCAGCGTTGCCCCGTAAGTCGCATAGCGGTGGTGGCCGACCATCGAGGGCACACCGTCGGCCCACTCATGGGTGACCTTGAAACCTGCGCCATCGCCTTGGTCTTCGCCGAAGTACACCTGGGCTGCACCCAGGTGCTGCGCAAGGCGGCTGACCGCATAGGCCTCCATGCGCTCCGCCTCACCCAGCCCGGGCAAGGTCCGGCCCAGTTCCAGCAGAAACGCCTGACGCTGCTGAAAGCGCACGCGCTCGGTGGTCTCGGTGACCAGGCACAGTACCCCTCCAACGCTGCCATCGGCCTCACGCACGGCGGAATAGGACACGTCGAAATACACGGTTTCGCCGACGCCGCGGCGTTCTATGTAGAACGGCCGATCCTTGGCCGAAAACGTCTGGCCAGTTTCGCGCACGCCGCGCAGCAGGGGCTCAAGGTCGCCCCACAACTCACGCCAGTTCTCCTCGGCCGGCCGCCCCAGCGCCCGTGGGTGCTTGCTGCCGATGGTCGGCGCATAGGCATCGTTGTACAGGGCAACCAACGCTTCACCCCAGAACAGCACGAACTGCGTCTGCGCCGGTAGCAAAGTGGCAATGACCGCCTGCAAATGCGGTGACCAGGCCTCTGGCGGGCCCAGCGGCGAATCGCTCCAGTCCATCGACTGCAGCAGGCTGCCGATGGTGCCGCCGTTGAGCAGAAAGTGCAGGGGCGGCGTATCGTTTTTGCGGGGTTGAAACACGTTCATGTCTGGGAAGTCCCGGGCACATTGCCAGCTATCTGAGGATAGGAGGTGTGCAATCAACGGTTCGTTCCGCAGGTTTTTACCGGTCGATCAACGGCGCCCTTCAGGCAGTGATCATTTGGCGAACTGACCGACAACCAACAGCATGGCCACCGCAATCATCGCCACACCTGACAGCCTTCCGACCATTCTCGCCGCCCCTGGTCGGGAGCCCAGTACTAGCTTGGCGCCATAGCCCACCAGCGTATAGACCACCAGCGAACTGCACAGGTGCACCAGGCCCAGCAGGACGATCTGCAGCGGCACCGGCCAGCTTGAATGCGGGTCGGTGAACTGCGGCAGCAAGGCCAGGAACAGCAGAAACACCTTGGGGTTGAGCCCGCTCACGCAAAAGCCTTTGAAGGCCCAGCGTGAACCGCTGTCGCCAACACCGCCCTGCCCGGCTTGCGGTACGGCGGGGCGAAGCAACAGGTTGCCACCCAGCCACAGCAGGTAGGTGCAACCGGCCAGCGTCAGCAACATAAGCGCCAGCGGGTGCCCGGCCATCAGGCTGCCCACCCCCGCCGCCACCACCAGGGTTGCCAGCAAATGCCCGGACAACATGCCGGCCACCGCCGGCATCACCCAGCGCCCGCGCATACCCGCCGAGATGGCGTAGGCCCAGTCGGCACCGGGGGTGATCACGAACAGCAACGACACGGCCCAGAACGCCGTCAGCACACTGATTGCCACTTGAGTCTTCCTTCAGACGATTTCGGGATGAAGAAAGCGTACGGATTCCATCGGGGGATTATCTTTCGTATATTTCCCCTTCAACCCTGATTATTGGAAGATTCTTCTCAGTGGACAGAACTGACCGAAAGATCCTTGCCGAGCTGCAAAAAGACGGGCGCCTATCGGTCACCGAGCTCGCCGACCGTGTAGGCCTGAGCCTGTCGCCCTGCCATCGGCGGCTCAAGGCATTGGAAGACGCCGGCGCCATCCTCGGTTACCACGCGCGCCTGGCACCGGCGGCACTGGGGCTGAACTTTGCCGCGCTGGTGTTCGTCACCCTGCGCGAAGTCACCCGCCAGCCGGTGGCGGACTTCGAGGCAGCACTGGGCGACATACCGCAGATCGTCGAGGCGCAGCGGCTGTTCGGCGACCCGGACTACCTGCTGCATGTGGTGGCCAAGGACCTGCCGGCGTTTCAACAGCTGTATGACGAGCAGCTGACCAGCATTCCCAATGTGAAACGGCTGAGCTCCACCCTGGTAATGAAGGAGGTCATTCAAGACCGCATGCTGCCGATGTAGCTACTGCCATGCGCCGACCCTGTGGCAGCGGCCGTGTGTCGCGATGGGCCGCAAAGCGGCCCCCATACAGGCGACGGATAACCTGAGTGAACAGCATTCCCCTTTTAGGGTTCGCCTTGCAGGGGTTGCTGGGACTAGCCCATAAAAATGTCAGATATCCGCAACTGTCTACCTGGCTGATACCCGCACTTCAATTGAGCACCCCGCACCATAGCGGCACACCCATTTGCCACAATGCCCACTCAAACCTTCCAAACCCGGGCCTTACAGCCCGGTGGCCCGCTCTTTGCTACCACTCGTCCCTTAACCTTTTGTCAGCCTTAGGTTTTTTAAGGTTTATGGGCACATATTTACTAATTTCTCGTTCCCTGCGCACACCCCATCATCGCTCCAACAAGAACGCGTCGCCCTTCGCCGGCACGCACCCGGGCAGCACCCGATGCCCCACCTTGCCTTGGAGTCAGTCATGACCAGTGCAGCCAATTCGGCACCCCTCATAGAAAAACACACGATCGGCTATGTGCCCCCGCAAGACCGCCATGGAAAGGTAAGGGATCTGTTCACGCTGTGGTTCGGCGGCAACATCGCGCCGCTGCCCATCGTCACCGGCGCGCTGGGCGTGCAGCTGTTTCACCTGAACCTGGTGTGGGGCATCGTCGCCATCCTGGTTGGCCACCTGGTCGGCGGGGTACTGATGGCGCTGCACTCAGCCCAGGGCCCGCAAATGGGCATCCCGCAGATGATCCAGAGCCGTGCCCAGTTCGGCACGCTGGGGGCGCTGCTGGTGGTGGTGATCGCAGGCGTGATGTACATCGGCTTCTTCGCCTCCAACATCGTTTTGGCCGGCAAGTCGCTGCATGGCGTGGTCGATGCCGTGCCGGTACCGGTCGGCATCGTGATCGGCGCGCTGGGTTCGGGGATCATCGGCATCATCGGCTACCGCTTCATCCACGTGCTCAACCGCATCGGCACCTGGGTGCTGGGCATCGGTATCGTGGTCGGCTTTGGCTACATCTTCAGCCACGTGCAGAGCGATGACTTCCTCACCCGCGGCAACTTCAACCTGGCCGGCTGGCTGGCGACCGTGTCGCTGGCGGCGCTCTGGCAAATCGCCTTCGCCCCGTATGTTTCGGATTACTCGCGCTACCTGCCGGCCGACGTGAAAGTCTCGTCGACCTTCTGGACCACTTACCTGGGCTCGGCCCTGGGTTCGAGCCTGTCGTTCATCTTCGGCGCCGTGGCGGTACTGGCCATCCCGGCTGGCATGGACACCATGGACGCAGTGAAGCTCGCCACCGGCACCCTCGGCCCGGTCATGCTGGTGCTGTTCCTGCTTAGCGTGATCAGCCACAACGCCCTCAACCTGTATGGCGCGGTGCTGTCGATCATCACCCTGATTCAGACCTTCGCCTACCGCTGGATCCCCACCGCCAAGAGCCGCGCGGTGCTGTCGCTGATCGTGCTCGCAGCCTGCTGCGTGGTGGCGGTGTTCGCCTCGGCGGACTTCATCGGCCACTTCGTCGACATGGTGCTGGTGCTGCTGGTGGTGCTGGTGCCGTGGACGGCGATCAACCTGATCGACTTCTACGTGATCCACAAGGGCGACTACGACATCCAGTCGATCTTCAAGGTCGATGGCGGCATCTACGGGCGCTACAACCCGCAGGCCCTGACCGCCTATGCCGTGGGTATTCTGGTGCAGATCCCGTTCATGAACACGCCGCTGTATGTAGGGCCGATCTCCGAGCACATCAACGGGGCCGACCTGTCGTGGCTGGTGGGGCTGTTGATCACGTCGCCGCTGTACTGGTGGCTGGCGAGCCGCGACAGTGCGTATCGTCGTCGTCAGACCAGTGCCAAATTGGCGGCTGCCGCCTGAGAAAGGGGCTGCCTGGCAGCCCCGATTGTTGGATCCGTTGGGCCTGTCCGCTGTCGCGGCACAGGCCCATGTTCGTTCCAATAGATCGCCCGGGGTGATTTTCCGACTGAACGATTTCCCCCTTCTCCACTCAATGTAACGCCCTCGCAAGGAACGGGGGCAGCCCTCGCGACATTTCCAAGGAGAAGGAACCATGAGCCTCACACTGCGCTGCCTGAAATGCGATGGCGAGCAGCTCGTTCAGCCCACCAGACTGCATCGCAAATCACTGATCACCTGCAGAAGCTGTGGTGCCCTCAGCCAACACGGCGATCTGGTCGAGGCCGCAGGCTTGCGCCTGCTGGCCCAGCTCAAGCAGCAGCTCAAAGCGGGGTAATTGAAGTTGTCGGTAGGTTCAGTGAGCCACCGTTGAGCCCGGCCAAGCGCGGCAGATCCCGCGATTTCAGATAAAGCACCGCTAGCCTGCAGACGAAGCCATCGGCAATTTGTCCGGTTTGGTGCTGCCCCCAGACGCTATATAGCTTATCCTTGCACCACGCAATCATTTCCGAAGCAGTGAATTTAACGATGGGTTTTGAACAACTAGCTGGACTACGTGACCGCCTGCGGGCTGAGAAGGATCAGGCAAAGGCCCCTGGCGCCAAGCGCGCTGAGCGCAAGCCCTCCTCACATCCCAAACCCCGTGAGCAGGATCCAGCGGTGGCTGCCATCTGGCCACTCCAGAAGCATTTTCCGTTGGCGTTTCCTGTCAATCCGGCGCCAAAGGTCCCGCTCAAGGAGGGCATTTTCACGGATGCCGAGCAACACCTGGAGCTGCTTGGGTTGACTCGCGAACAGCTCAAGCTTGGCATTTCTACCTGGTGCCGAGGCGCTCGGTACTGGGCAAGCATGGTGGAGGATGCGCCTCGCCTGGATTTGAACGGCCAGGTAGCAGGTGTTGTGACCGCCGCTCAGGCGAGGTATGCGAAACACCAAGCCTCGCTACAGCGCGGCAAAGGCGGCCGCGGTCGGGCGAAATCAAATGCCGGCGCAGCAGCCGGTGCCCCTGCCGTGGAGCAAAAAACGGACTGATCCCCGCCTCTTTCGGGTTAAGCCGTGCGTTATGGGAGCCCGCCTGGCAGCGGGCTTTCTTTTGCCCGAAATTCGTTATCGACCGGCACTGCAGGCGCTGGCTTGCCGGCGCGTGCGGACCTGCTCATCCTGAATCACTCGTCGACGATGTCCAGGTCTTTTGTCTCAGCAGACAGGTACACACAGAGCCCAGAAAACACCGCGAGCGCTACCGTGAGCAGGGAGATCGCATAAGGTGTTCCGAAATGGCTCAGGAGGAATGCCCCCACGATCGGGGCAGTACCACCGCCTACGATTCCACCCACGTTAGTAGACATCGCGAAACCGGTGAAGCGAGCGCTCGGCCCGAAGGCTTCGCCCGTGAAAGATGGCACTGCGCCGTAGACCACCCCATACCCAGTCATGAACAAGCATGACCCGGCGACCATTGGCCAGAACTCGCCGGTGGAAAAAAGATGCCAGAACGGAAAAGCGGCGAGCGCGGTCACCCCAAACCCGATCAACATCATAGTGCGGCGGCCAATACGATCTGCCCACGCACCGGCAAGGGGTACGACAACCAAATGGGTGCAAATTGCAACCATCGCGACTGACAGCACAAAAGCATTGGAGAGGCCTAGCTCTCGCTGGCCATAGCTCAGTGCGAATACAGTGAAGAGATAGAAAGTCGAGAAGTGGCAGATATTAGCGCCTGCTACCAACAGCAGTTGCTTTGGATAGCGAGTGAACAAGCGCAGCGCGGGCGATTGCGATTCGCCAGGCATGGCAGCCCGCTTCTCAGCAGTCTTTTCGAACACAGGAGACTCGGGCACTTTGGAGCGGACAAAAACCCCAACCACCAGCAATGCAAGGCTTGCTATGAAGGGAATCCGCCATCCCCAAGCGGTAAAGTCTTCTTCGGAGAGCAACGCGCTGACAACCAGAAGCATGCCAGCCGATGCAATGAAGCCAAAGACCGGGCCGATGTTGTTGATCGCCGCAAAGAAGCCCCTCCTCTTTCTTGGCGCATGCTCCAACAGCATCAGCACAGCGCCGCTGTATTCCCCCGCAAATGCAAAGCCTTGGATGAAGCGGAGCACACAGAGCATGACGGGCGCCCAAATGCCAATGCTCGCGTAGGTGGGCAGCAGGCCAATACCTACGGTGCTCAAACCCATGATTATGAGGGTGAGGTAAAGCAACTTCTTGCGGCCAATCCTGTCTCCGAAATGGCCAAGGACAAGCGAACCCAACGGGCGTGCGACGAATGAAATCGCGAATGACGCAAGTGAGGCGAGCCGGGAAACTGTCTCGTCAGTGCCAGGGAAAAAAAGAGGGCCAAAAATCAGGGCAGCGGCAGTGCCATAGAGGTAAAGGTCGTAGGTCTCCAACGCTGTTCCGAACAGGCTTCCGGCCACAACATTTTTCATGGATTTGTTTTCGCCATCATCCCTGTGATCGAGGTCACTTTCGACAGGGCTCGATAGAGTGGTCTGCATGGTTTCACCTTTTGTTATTGTAGGTAGGCACGTATTTAGGAGCTAAAAATCCTCAGCGCTCATCGCATACCTCTGAGCGCTTTGACGAAATAATCTCGATCCCCCATCTGCCCACCTTTGAGCGCAATCTCAACATCTTTCAGGTACGGCTCACGGGCGTGGATTTGACACAAAGGGGCACCAGGAGAAATATCAGACTTGATAACCAAAGCATCGGGCGCAAGCACTTTGGTTACTTGGCTCGATGTGTCCCCACCGGAGACCACCAATCGTTTCAAAGGGACTGCTTTGAGGATTTCAAGCGCAACCTGGCCCACTTCCATGGCAAGCTGCTTACCTCCCTGAACCCTTGCTTCATCCCGAGGTAAACCTTTTTGCCGCATTGCCTCGATCATCTGCTCGATCCGAGCGTCATCAGGGCCTTTGGCAGTGTGAATCAGCACCGACCGCCCCTCTTCGAGGTGCGATACCGCGGCCATGACCACATCTCGTATCGCGGCGCTTTTTCGGGACTCGGTAATCAATGCGGCAGCATCGACTTCAAGCTCCACAAAACCGTAATCAATCGCCGTTTCGATCTGGGTCCGACTCAACGGCGAAGCACTGCCTGAGATCACCAGTACCTGATCGGTAGGTTCAAGAGGTGCGGCCAGCGACGCTCGTGCCGGAAACACCCCAGCGGTACGCCAGTATTGTGTGAGGCCATACTCCACACCGGATGAGCCGACGATAAATAGCGGAGCTGCCGCTGACGAGAGCTCGGTCAACGCTTGGCCAGCGGTGGTCATATGAGACTCACAGGAACCATCGAACAACACCGCATCGTGCTGCCGTGACATCGCCTCGACCCAGCAGCTGATCGCTGTATCACTTTCGAGTTGGCGAATATCAATCTTGCCGATCGACAAATTCTTTTGCTTGCCGATATGAATACTCAAGTCCGCTTCATGCATCGGCGTGATTGGGTGGGCACGCATGATCGGGTGCCGGTCAATCCTGTGAACCTTGTCATCCGTCTTGGACAAGGCGTAAAGGTTGCCGAAAACGCAGTAGCGACCGAGCGCAGGGTTGCCCGCGATGATCGGAACGCCTTTGACGCCATAGATGCGGGACGCCAGCTCAATCACATGGCCGATACTGCCCACAGCGTCGCCGCTATCAAACGTGGAACAGACCTTGTAGTGAATCATTGCGGGTGACAGCCGCTTGATGCTCTCGAAAATGTCAGGCAGCACCGCATCCATTTCTACGTTTGATAAAGCACGGCTGTCACCTGCGATGCCGATGGCATCAAATCCGCCCAGTTCCGCCAGCAGCTCCGGGCTTGGAGGCGCAAGGAACAGAGCACACTTGAGCCCAGCTGCCGTTAGAACCTCGAGGGCATCAGTCGAGCCGGTGAAGTCGTCGCCATAAAAGACCAACGGGAGTTTGGAGCTTTGTGGGAAGCTCATGACTTATTTGCCTCCGAACTTCTGCAGGGCAGCCGAAAGCGCTGGCCTACCCTCTGCATAACGCTCCAGAGGCACTTGCTGGACAGCGGCCTCCCAACCTTCGCGCATGCTTTGAACGCCTGCCTGGATACCCATCGGATGGCCAATGATGCCGCCGCCCGCGAGGTGCATCAGGTCAACAGACTGAAGCCTGTTGAACAGCACCGGCGCCTGAACTGCCCATTGCCCTGAAGAGAACACAGGCATCAATGGGCGCATGCCGGCAAAGGGAGCCAGGCAGCTTTTGGCCGACGAGATTACCGAATCGTCCGTCTCATGGAATTTGCTCTGAAGACCATTGACGTGCAGATGGTCGACCCCGGCCAACCGCCATACCTTCTGATACACCTCGAACGAGAACCCTAGCTGGGGGTAACGAGTCATGGCTCCCCAACCGTTGCGGTGGCCGTGGATTGGCAACTGGGCATGCTTTCGGATGTGCTCAACCGCCGAGTGCCCAACCCAGTTCAGGCAAAGCATCACGCAGGTACCACCCGCCTCAAGTACTGCGTCCTGGCGGCGCATCATCTCGTCGATGCTGCCGGAGATATTGATAGCGTACATGGGCATGCGTCCAAGGCGATCTGCATGCTTGTGAAGCACCGGCATCACAGCGCTCAGACGGGCATCAAACGAAGCGTAGGAAGGATCGATAAGCAGTTCATCATCCTTGATGAAATCAATACCGCCAGCGCAGAGTTCATCGACCACAGAAGCCGTCTGCTCTGGGGTAAGGCCGATGCTCGGCTTGACGATGGTGCCTATGATTGGCCGATCATGAACGCCCGCTAACGCCCGGGTGCCTTCGATCCCGAATCGAGGGCCGATGAATCCGGAGGCGAATCGTTCGGGGAGTTGCAGGTCCAGAACCCGCAGCCCGGTGACCTCACCAAGTTCGAAAAGATTGCCAGCGATTGTGGTGAGCAACGCTGGGATATTGGTGCCGATGTTGGCTGTGGGGAACGCGATAGTGACCTCACCTCGATGAAAAGGCCCTGAGGGGTTATGGCGGGCGAGGTATTCGCTGTGCAAGGAAGGGCTCGAAACGGATGGCAGCGGTTCAATGCCTACCACTCGAGCACGCGAGCGCTCTTTGAGTTCAGCCGACTCGCCTGGAAGGGAGAGGAAAGTACCGCTGGATTGCTCCCCTGCGATGACCTCGCCAACCCGCTCGATCGGATAGTTGCTCTCCACAAAAAATCGGGCAGTAAACTCCTCTCGCCCGGCCTTATGATCGACCATGATGGTTGCCTCAAATCTATTTTTTATTGTGAATCTGCCCGAACTGCCTCGATGCAGTTTCAAATCAATATACATTGACCCTGCATCAATCCAACCGATATGATTTCCGCCGAGCGTGAGAAAAACTCACATTAGAGATCAAGGCTTCAGCCTTATGGAGATGTTTGAATGACGTCACCCGTCAGGCCTTCGCTCAATGCTCTGCGAGCGTTTGAAATGATCGCGCGCAAGGGGTCGTTCAGCGATGCGGCGGATGCTCTTTGCGTGACGCATGGAGCCATTAGCCGCCATGTCCGTAGCCTGGAGGAGTCGTTAGGTGTGATTTTGCTCACCCGTAACGCGCACGGCACCAAACTGACCCCCGAGGGATCACGACTTGCGTCGGGCCTGGCCAGAGCATTTGCCTTGATACAAGAAAGTATCGATGAAGTACGCCCTCGCCCGCTTGAGCTTTCCTGTTCGGCTTCGATCATGATGCACTGGCTGCTGCCTCGACTGGCCAAGTTGCATAGCAGCTTTCCCACCATGGAATTGGGCTTGAAAACAGGTCACGGCCCGATTGATTTCGCTCATGAAGGTGTAAGCGTCGCCATACGTCTCGACAGCATCCCACCACCGCCAGGGATTGAGCCGATACCTTTGACCAATGAATGGATAGGTGCCATCTGTTCGCCTGCGTATCTGGCAGCATCCGGCGTGCGGTACATCAGCGACTTGAGTAAAGAGCGCTTGTTGACCACCAAGACTCGACCGCACGCCTGGGTAGACTGGTACGCGTCTATTGAGCAAGCACCAGGTGCGCTGCTTGAGATGGAGTATTTCGAGCATTTCTACTTACTGATCCAGGCAGCAAAACTTGGTTTGGGATTTGCCTGTGTACCCCGCATGCTGGTGGAGGCAGAGCTTGAGAGTGGCGCCTTGGTGGCCCCGTTTGGCTTTGCGCAAGGGGCAGCAAAGTTGGTTCTGTGGGTTTCACCCAACGCACGGCTACGCGCTGATACCGCCGATTTGCAAAAGTGGATAACCAAAGAAATGGCTCAAAGCTAGAAAGGCGCCCGCACGGGCGCTTGTTATCTTGCCGCTTACAAGTCGCCTGCGCCCCAGGCCATGAATCCACCATCGACAGGCAGAACAATACCATTCACGTAAGCGGCGACGTCAGATGCGAGGTAGCTGACTGCGCCGGCAATCTCTTGAGTCGTGCCGTATCGCCTGGCTGGGATAGCATTGCTATAGGCTTGGCGGAAGCTGTCGCTGTGCAGTTCTTGGGTCATGGGCGTATCGACCGGGCCCGGTGCGATGGCATTAGCAGTGATACCATACTCGCTGAGCTCCACAGCCATCTGCCGGGTCAGCGCAATGACTGCACCTTTAGAGGTGCCGTACGCAGTTCGGCCCTTGCCCACTGCACGCATCCCGGCGACCGACGCGATATTGATGATCCTGCCGAAAGCATTTTTTTGCATGATTCGGGCGGCAGCCTGACAGCACATGAACGTACCAGTGACATTGATGTGCAAGGTCTTGTTGAAAACGTCGAGATCAAATTCCAGGAATGGCATTGTCTTGGCGATACCTGCGGAATTCACCAGTACATCGCACCTGCCGAACTCGCTATCGATCCAGGAAAATGCGTCCGACACGGACTCCACCGATGCTACGTCAACCTGACGAGCATCTGCTGTGAAACCCTGCTCCCGAAGCTGTCGCGAGAAACGCTGCGCCGCATCAACGTTGATGTCGCAAATGACCACGTGATGACCGTCCTTTGCCAATGAAGCGGCAGCTTCGGCACCGATACCCATCGCACCGCCCGTGACCACAGCGATTTTCTTGTCTGCGTACTTCATTGAAACCTCTCTTTTTATTGATCGCCCGAGGCTTGTCGGATCGCTGAAGGCTAGAGTCGCCGGGGCCTTAGCGCAATGGATAAAATCTCGCGCAAAAGAGAGAAAAACTCACACAGGCAAACGGCCAACTGCCAGGCAGCCTGCGGGGAGCCGCGGTCAGTTAGCATATTAATTTCCTATAGGGATTACCTACTGCCAGTCCCTCTGCAGCTGCGGCCGCAGCTGCTCAATTTCACTGGCTAGCCTGTGCCGGCAATCGCGTCAGCAGATCTTGGGATCATGCTCATTTAAAATACTCGCACCCGTGATGACATTGTCGGGACTTTTCTTTCACCCAATTTTCACGACTCCCGGGCGACACTCGCCTTATCCCTACGAGTGATAGAAGCTCCCATTAGCCCGTCTAGCAGCGGGCTTTCTTTTGCCTGGCATTCGTCGCCCCCCGGCCGTTCGTCTGCTGCATGGTTCGCTTTACCGGCCCAGGCTGTCCCTTGAGGACACCCGCTAGAGCCACTCTGATGCCACAACTTATCCGACTCGTAACCCTTCCCCTGGCCTGTAGTTTTCTGTGGGCGTGCTCTGCTACTGAGACGAAGTCGCCGATGGAGACACCCGGCAGGCCTGAATCAGCCAAGACCCAGATGCTGGAAGCCGGCGCGGCGGCATTGCAGTCCAAACCGCCAATTGATGCCATCAACGCGTATCTGGATGGTTTCCATTTCTATAACGGTCACCCCGGCGTTCAGATGGAGGCGCATCACTACTGCTCCATCCTCAACGAGGATGTAATCCAGTGCGTAATCTTCGACGGCAATACCAAGGACGCGAAGATCATGGGCGTCGAGTACATCATTGACGAGAAGCTGTTTGCCGGACTGCCGGCCAACGAAAAGGCGATGTGGCACAGCCATGGGTATGAGGTGTCTTCCGGGCAGTTGATCGCACCAGGCATACCAGCGGTTGCTGAACATGCGTTGATGGAGCGGCTTGCCCATACCTACGGGAAAACATGGCACACGTGGCACACCGACCAGGACAAAGCCCTACCTGTGGGCGTTCCGCAGTTGATGATGGGGTTCACAGCGGATGGCCAGGCTGATCCAAAGATGGTCGAGCAGCGCAATCGGCGTCTGGGGGTGGACCCTGCGAAGACGAGGGCTCAACGTGCAGATATCCCGATTCCCCCTGCTGATGCTGGTGCGGATGGCTGGCGGCATGGAAAGGTCATCCAGATCACCGATCCAACCGGTACCCATCTGCACCGTCCCTCCACCTCAACTCCAGCGAATACCAACAGCCGTTCCAGTCAATAGGCTGGGGGTCAGGGTGTAGCAGCGACTGGGCGGATAGCTCTGCTTTATGCTTGCGCAGCGACGCAGGAACCGCCTGCTAGTTCCTGGCTGTTGCGGCACATACACTGGTAATCCGCCTCGGCACGGGTGGGATAGCCGAGGCACAGCCGCATCTTGCAGTGGGTGTCGTACAGGTCATACCCGGCCGCCAAGGCAGCAGGAACGCCGATGCGGCGAGGGAACAGTTCTTTTTGCAGAGGTAACGCGGGAATCACAACGAAGCGTGTCTGCATGATCATCCCTCTTCTTGGCAGTTCTTTAGTATTAGTCCGGCTATGTAAAAGCATCAAGGCAACTCTTGGTCGAGCTGGCATTGGAATGTTCAGAAATGATTGGGGCAGGTAAAAAAGACCACAAGGGCTAGGCTCTGTTGAGGAAGATCTGATCAGGAGGCAAGGATGCGACATCGTGGAGCAGTATTCTGGGCTTGGGCCGATCCAAGCCTGCAACACCATTCCCATGAGGAGGTGCTGGCGGACGGTGCACGGCTTGATGTTCAGGCCAGGTTAGCCCGCACAGGCGACACCCAGTTGTTCATCGGGATTTACGAACCTTCAGGCCTGGCCCGGGTTGAAGAGGCTTACGCCAGGCGGCCCGGCGAGACGACTACGAGGGCCATGGCCTGGGGCGCGGGAAGAGGACGCGCGCTTGCTGACATTGGAGCAGTGAGGGCAACAGAGCCAGCACTCATCCAAAGCTGAGAGAGGTCGCATACCATGGTCGATCAAATTGCCGAGTTGGACGCGTATCTGGAGCTTCTGGGACAAATAGCCGACGAGCTTGAACACCAGGTCGCCCCCTGCCCCACTACCCGACCGATGCTGATCGCGTGGCTGACGGAATGGATTCGAAGCCCTGACGCGTTGAGCGAAATCAGACGAGAGCTGCCTCGCCTTCCCCACGTTTTGAAGTCGGCGTACAGCGAGTGGAATCACTTGGGTGGCGGCCGGTAACTGCTGCCCTGCACCAAGGTTGTGTAGTCAGTACCGGCCTCATCGCCGGCAAGCCGGCTCCCACAGAGATTTAACCAGTCTCCGGGCCAGCGCAGTACCTGTGGGAGCCGCGCTTGCCGGCGATGGGCCGCAAAGCGGCCCCAGGCATTCGTGGCCAATGCTGGCCTGCCGCAGCGCTTCTTGGCCGGTGCTGGGTTGACCGGCCTGGATCAACAGGCCCACGTACCCACTTCATCCTGATGCAGGATTTCGACGCACCTTAGCGCAATCCCCTACATCGATCCCGACACAAACCCTGACGGGTAATCATCCCCTGCTACCGCTCTGAGGTAAGCAGCGTCAGCCTCTAGACGAAGATCACGCCACTCCTGCCAAGAGATCAGCCCTTGACGATCCAGTTCATCGGCCTGGCGAAGCAGTTCCTCGTGATAATCGTCCGGCGACTCCATACGCAATGCTCTGTCCTCAAATACCTGAAACCACCGGGCCAGGTAATTGAGCTTCAACAATTGAGGTACAGAAAGGTCTTTCTCAAACGTTCGCATCAGCCTGCCCCATACGTCGATGCCCGGTTGAGTCGTCAATGCCTCAGAGGTTCAGCAGACCAGCATGAGTGGTATGAGCGGCACACGACCGTGGCAGGCATCACTGCGTCTGGATGAGCTCATGATCAGTGCCTGACGCACCATCCGGCCGCTGCGCATCGAAGCTGCACTAAACCGGTGAACCATTTACATAGCCGAAACGTCCACCGCAAAAGAACAACGAGTCGACATGAACATGGCAAGTGATCCCGTATTGGCCGTGCTCGGCTACCTCAAAGACCACCATCTGGTACTGACCACTGCCGAATCCTGCACTGCAGGCTGCATGGTGGCTCTGCTAGCGGCCTTCCCCGGTACAGGGGAGGTACTCGAAAGCGGCTACGTGGTGTATTCGCCCTCCGCCAAGAAGCGCCTGCTAGGTGTAAGCGCGCAAACCATCGAACGGTACGGGCTGACTAGCGAACCCGTCGCCTGGGAGATGGCCTTGGGGGCGTTGAAGGACAGCGATGCCAACGTCGTTATTGCAACTACCGGTGTAGCGGGGCCAAGCCCAACATCAGGGGTGTTACCCGGCACGCTGTGCTTTGCGTGGGCTTTTGCCGGCGAGCCGATTGCCGTGTTCACCCGTACCCAGCGTTTTTTTGGAGAGCGAGCGCAAGTCATGCACGACGGCGCCGTCTATGGGCTGACCCGCCTGATGCATTATCACGAGCGCTGGCTTCGAGGGGAGCGCGCCTGAAGGAAACGGGTGCGGCGCACCGCCAATTCACCTGACGAGAATGGCGTGGTGGGACTCGATTGTGGGTATTGGCACCACGTCCCGCCGGGTGCTCAGCCATGCTCGCATTTTAGGGGTGTCGAAGATCTGCCCCTGCTCCATCATCGCCAGAATGAGGGTTTGGGACATGCGATAGCCGCCGCACTCCGAACAATGCCGCTCTTCCCACCCCGTCGCACATTCCACGGTGTGCGCATGCCCTGCGCAAATCAGACACGTCATAAAAACCCCCTGTTGGTCTTGTTGGTTGGGAGGATTGGAGCTGGGAAAACAACGCGCATACCGTTGACTGAGAGTTCAGCGGCACCTCGAAATTCCGATTATCTTTAATAAACCGGAGAGAACGTCCAGGCCGAAGCTGACCAGACTGAGCTTGGTGGCGGCACGCTTCGAAGCACGTGCCGCACCGGCTTTTTGAGTTCCAGCTATCAGCGGTTGGGTTCAAGTGTCAGGTATTCATGCGTCACTCGGCCTAGATCGACTCTGCGTCGTCTTGAATGTCTTCTTCCGCCTCTGCTGCATCCGTAGCATCGGCATCATTCATAGGCGGCGACGTAGGCTTTTGCGGGTCGTTGATAAATGGAATATTGCTAGGCCCTTTTTCTTCCGAGCCCTCAGTCTTGGGTTGCATACTTACTCTCCAGAATTGATCGGCGTGGGGCTATGCGCCACCCGCCCCTTCAGCGAACCTCTTGAAATCAACAGGTAGAGTTATGAACTCCGGCTCCGGCCCGCTGATCTCCATTGTCGATAACGTACAGTTGAAGTGCGGACACAAGACCCCCTCCCTGGTTGATGATTTATGGAGGTGTCTACTGCTGGAAAAATTCAGTTGAAAGGCCGAGCGGCGAGTCGCAGGGGCAGCTCTGCTAGAACTCAATGCCCCTTGCACCCAGAGACAGCAGTTGGCTAATCCGCGTTGAAGCCAGTTTCATGCGTTCAACCAGCGAGGGGACGTCACAATCTACATTCGCGGAGGGCAATAAACGGCCCATAGCGCCCCTTCGACCCTATCGCCCGATGAGTGATCATGGCGCACTTCGATACAGACATGGCCCAGTTCGAAGTTAACATCTTGGCCCTGTAGGGCTAGTCCAAGCGTAGCTACAGTGGGCTCCAACAAACATCCACCCACTGCGAGCAACTACCCATGAACAACCGCCTTGATCACTTCAAGCTGTCTCCCCAAGCGTCCAACAAACTGGTGGAGCTCACCCTGCAACTGAGCAAGAAGCCGCTACTGGCCGAGCTTGCCCACCTGATCATGCTGCGCGCTTCGCAGCTCAACGGCTGTGCGTTCTGCGTGGATATGCATGTGAAAGAGGCCAAGATCCATGGCGAGCGCGAGCTGCGTCTTCACCACGTCGCCGTCTGGCGTGAGTCGCAGCTGTTTTCGCCAGTGGAGCGAGCGGCGCTGGAGTGGACTGAAGCCCTCACCCAACTGCCGCCTCATGGTATCTCCAACAGCCTGTATGCGAGTGCGCGCGAGCAGTTTTCCGAGCAGGATCTCTCGGACTTGTCGTTCCTAATCGTCGCCATCAATGGCTGGAATCGCCTCAATGTGGCTTTCCAGGCGATCCCGGGCTCGTCCGATGAGCTGTTCGGCCTGAACAAGGCCAACCTCAACTGAGCAACTTGCTGATCAACGCGCCAAGCTGCTCGCCTGGAGCAGTCGTGGCGCAGTTGGTAAAACTCAGGAGCAGACCTGACTGACGCTGCGATGAGGCAGCCCAGCGCGACAACGCTTGTACCGACATGCCCCTGGCCAGCACCTGCTCGGCCAGGGCGGTGTCGCTTACGTCCTCCGGCAAACGCAGTACCAGGTGCATGCCGCCTGGCGAGCGTTCCACCTGCATACCCTTCGGCAAACTCCGCTCCAGTGCTTCGATGGTCATTGCCCGTCGCTCGTTGTAGAGGCGGCGCATGCGTTGGATATGCCGAGCGAAGTGTCCCTCGGCAACGAACTCCGCCACCAAGGCCTGGGTAATTGACGGTGACCCGGCAGCAAACAAGGCCCGGCCGATGCGCTCGAACGCTGCCACCTGCGCCTGCGGCACCACCAGATAAGCCAGGCGAATACCGGGAAACAGCACCTTGCTGAAGGTGCCGGCATACAGCACGCGGCCATGGCGATCCAGGCTGGCCAGCGCTGGAAGTGGACGGCTGACATAGCGATACTCGCCGTCGTAATCGTCCTCGACAATCCAGGCACCGGTGCGGGCAGCCCAATCCAGTAGCAGTTGTCGGCGTGGCAGCGACAGTGCCATCGACAGCGGGCTCTGATGCCCCGGTGTCACCATGGCGACCTGGGCAGCCCGAGAACCCGCGATGGCGTGTTCTACATTCATGCCATCGGCATCAACCGGCACCGCTTCCAGCTCCAGGCCAAACTGGCGAAGCACCTGGCGCGTAGTGGGATAGCCCGGGTCTTCCACACAGGCGCACTCGCCTGGCTGCAACAAGGTATGAGCGACCAACGACAGGCTATTGCGCCAACCGCTGGTGATGAACACCTGGTGGGCACCGCAATCGATACCTCGGGACACCTGCAGATACGAGGCAATGGCGCTGCGCAACGCTGCCAGGCCGTGGGGAGCCGGATAGTCCAGATCTCCCAGACGCATCCCGCGTAGATACCGAGCACCGAGACGCGCCCATATCTTGCGCGGAAATGCATCCAACGCCGGTACCCCCATCTGGAATGGCAACAGCTGCGGTGGACGCCAGAGCGAATCAGGGGTGTCTTCGATCACTTGGCTACTGACTGGTAATGCGGTGGCCGCCGACACGGGCTTCTGCAGTTCAGGATTGATTAGGGTGCCTTTCTGCCCGAGCGCCAGGAGGTAACCCTCGCTGGCCAGCAGCGAATAGGCCAGTTCGACGGTGCCACGGGCCACCCCCAGCTCCTTGGCCATGGCGCGCGCCGACGGCAAGCGGTCACCGGGGCTCAACGTGCCAGCGGCAACGGCGGCCAGCACTCGGTTGTACAGCTGACGATACAGGGGCAAGCCGGACTGCTCTTCCAAGGGAGCAAAAGGCGACTTTGGGAAGGTCATCATGGCCTAGTTCATACCCCATTTCTTGGCTCAATCAAGTGGGTCAATGCTAGTCCAATATAGCGCTATCACCTACTCATGAGGGCAACTCCCATGACATTCACTTTGCACAACTTCATACCCAGCGTGCTCGACCTGGCCGACCCGGCCCTGCGTCCCCTGGACAGCACCCATGACCTGTGCAGCGCATTCTCGGTAATGCAGCAATTGCGCCCTCATCTGACGAGCGAAGCCGACTTCGTCAGCCGCATCGAGCGTATGCGCGTTGAAGGCTATCGCCTGATTGGTGCTTATGACTCAGGCGTTCTTGTCGCACTGGCTGGTTACCGCTTACAGGAAAACTTGGTCTACGGCGCATTCCTGTATGTCGATGACCTTGTAACCGCCGAGGCGCAGCGGGGTGGCCAGTGGGGGTCGCGCTTATTGCAAGCCTTGGAACGACTGGGCCGCGCCAGCGGTTGTGCACGCCTGGTGCTCGACACGGGCTTGGCCAACGCCCGCGCGCAACGTTTCTACTTCCGTGAAGGCCTGTTGACGGGTGCACTGCGCTTTCAAAAACAATTCGATACGCCATAACCCGCACGCACATTCAAGGAGGCAAACCTCATGACATCGTCCCAGCAGCCACTTGCTCCTTTGCGCATTCTTCGCCTGGTCGCCAGCGCCAATGCAGACTCTTCGGAAAGTCTGAAACTGTCCCAGCAGATCCTGTTTGCCTTGGCCAGTCAGGCCGGCAGAAGGGGTATCGAGTTAACCGATTTAGACCTCAACACCTTGGCCCCAGTCGATGCGCCTTACGCCCAGGCGTTAGCCAATCAGCGCGTAGTCATAGCAAGCGGGCAGAAGGGTACGTTGAGCCGTTCCGATGAGATGATCGACCAACTGCAGGCATGCGACGTACTGCTTATTGCCACGCCGATGCACAACTACAGCGTGCCCGCCCCACTCAAGATGTGGATCGACCAGGTGGTACGCGTGGGCAAAACGTTTCTGGGCACCGCCAAAGGCAAAGTCGGAACGCTGACGGATCGTCCGGTTTACGTCGCAATAGCTAGCGGGGGCTACATCAGCGGCCAACGTGCCCGTCAGCCCGACTTTCTACGCCCCTACCTGTCCGCCGTCCTCGCCACCATCGGTCTCAATCACGTGAATTACTTCACCGTTGAAGGTACCGCCAAGGGGGTGGAGTCACTGAATACTGATAGGGAAACAGGGTACGGTGAGGTGAAGGCGTTCTTTGGTAGGGATAGCCATAAAGTGGATCAAGTCTGCAGCCCGCTTCAAGACCAAGATCGACTTCAAGCGTATCCGACGGAGCTTAAGTAGCAGCATCAGCGATGTTTGCAGAAAAGGATCTTGTCGACCTGACAGCGGCCATTGCCGCAATGAACGCTTTCAACCGTATGGGAGTAAGCTTCCGACTTAAACCTGCTGCTAAAACGTGATGACCTAGTGACCAACATGCAAACGCAATACTTCAGAGAGGGCCCTAGTATCGCTTACAGTCTGTTTCAGCCCATTGCCGCCCCTCCGAACGACGGGTATGAGCCGAAAGCAGCCTCTGGCGGACGTCCGCAATAAGTCGAAAGCTGTCAGTGATGGGGGCCGTACGACCTAGAACTGTTGCGCCAACCTCGTTGCAGTCATCCCTCCCGAATACGCCGCAAAGCTAAGCGCAAAAGCTTAGGCATGGCCACCGGCCGCACTGCCTGCCGTGGTATCAAGAGGTGAGACGCTTCAAGAGGTTCCCACGGAGAGAGTAGGTCTCAGGGAGGCTGTCGTGAACCGACCCCTAGCGTAGCCCTGGTTCGGCCCTAACGGGCTTCCATCCTCACGCCTCTGGCCCAGTGGGCCGGCGCGCTCCGCTTGCCATTTGACCACAAGATTCAACGACGTGAACCGTCGCAAATCCCCGTCGCAGATCACGCACATATGACTGGCCAGGTGCTGAGAGGATCCCTGTGATGACATTGTCGGGACTTTTCCTTTACCCAATTTTCACGACACCTAGGCGACACTCGCCCTATCCCTACGTGTGATAGAAGCTCGCTAGCCCGCCTAGCAGCGGACTTTCTTTTGCCTCGAAGTCGTCATCGACCCAGGCCGTTTGTCTTGAGCGATGTCCGCCCCTCTGAGGGTTACTAGACCTTACAATCATCACCATAAATAGAGTTCGTAGGTCAGATAGAGTCGAACATTGTCGCGGTCACTAGCGTAGTTGCTTCGTGAAATAGCGTGTCGGAGTTCAGCACCCACCCCCTTGAAAAATCCATCCTGAATAACATACTTCAGCTGCGTATTAGTCTCATGCTCTCTTGCATCCATCCCACGATACTCGCCGCCGCGACCATTGTAGTAACGGGTCATGAAGGCCAAGCCAGGCACGCCGACGCTGGCAAAATCGAAGTCATAACGGAGCATCCAGGTACGCTCACCAGGTTGGATGAATTTCCCAACGCTGGCGTTACTGAATGAGTACACCGTACTCACGCTCACATATGGCAGAGCTGTGCCCCCATCGACCTTTTGGTAACCGAAACCAAAAGAGTGTCCTCCTCGACCATAGGTGAACAGCCCACTGAACATGTCGGCATCGACGACGCCATTTCGAGCAGCTCCTGCGTCGTCACTGATGAAGTACCTAAGATCGCTCGTCAGCGTTCCTACCCCCAAAGGCACTGTGTACACCAGGCCGTAGAATTGCTGCCGATAGAAATCGCGAAGCTCACCGTAGTAGGTGCTCATGCTGAGCTGCTTGCGGAGGTCGTAGCGCAGCCCGGCGAAGTCGAAGTCGGTGCCTTCGCTCCCTGTGTAACCTTGCGGGAAGATATCAACGCTATCGGTGGAGTTTCGCGCCTTGAGCTTGTCTAGATGACCAGCATGGGCGTAAAGCCGATCGATACCGGTGTACTCAATTTGAGTGCCCTGGAAAGTCTGAGGTAAGAGGCGCCCATCGTTGTAAACGAGCACTGGAATCTTGGGCAACAAAGTGCCGGTGCTGAGTAGCGTATCTTGCCAGCGAAGCTTGGCAGTGATCCCAAGGCTGGAGTATTCGCTAGCAGCTCGGCCATCATCATGAACAGGAAGAAGCCCCGTCCCTGAGTGAGTCCGGTTTGAATCCAACCGTATTCCTGAAAGCCCCAATGCCTCCATCCCGAACCCGACCGTACCCTCGGTAAAGCCTGACTGTGCTTTGAGAATGAAACCTTGAGCCCACTCTCTTCGGTCATTGCCGCCGTCGCGATAGTCATCGTTGAAGTAGTAATTGCGAAGCTGCAAACGGGCTTGGGAATCTTTGAAGAATTCAGCAACTGCCAAATTAGGAACGAGGCTGGTCATCACACCCGCGCAAGCGAGGGTGCTCGTGCTCAAAAGCATGCGCATTGGAAGTCTCTGCTATGTGTTGTGATTGTTGGCAGATTGGCAATCGAACAGCTGGAAGCAGCAAGCCTTAATATCGTAAAGACTGGACTCAACGTGTTCGTGCGGCGGACACTACCGCCCTGTGAACCAAGTCACAACGTTATGAGCGATGCGCATTACCCTATGCGCACGCTCCTGGTCACATCGTTGGGAGCAGGACGTGAACCTCAAGCAGCTCGAAGCTTTTCAAGCCATCATGGCGACCGGCTCTACCATTGGAGCCGCTACCAGGATGGATCTATCCCAGTCAGCTGTCAGTCGGCTTCTCACACAGTTGGAAGAGCATTTAGGCTTCTCGCTTTTCCTGCGTCGAAAAGGTCGATTGATGGCGACACCTGAGGCACAGGAGTTGCTGGGCCAGGTCTCCGCGCTCGTCGACAATCTCCAGCGTGTCCAGCGTTTGGCAGACGAACTTAGGGTAGGTCGCTCACAGCGAAGCCTGCTTCGGGTGGCAGTACCGACCAGCATGACTCATCACTTGCTACCCAGCATCGTGGCTGAGTTCCTGCGCGAGCGGGAGGACGTCGTGGTTGAAATCCTTACCGGGGGCTACGACACCTTGGAACGTGCTGTTCTAGACCGCAGTGCGGATTTCGCGTTTGTCCGGTTGCCTGCAGAGCTTCCAGATTTCGAGGTACAACCGGTGCTGGAGACCGAGGGCGTCTGTGTGATGCCTGAGGGACATCCTTTGGCAGAACTGTCCGAGGTCACTGTTGATCATCTTCGAGAGGTTCCCCTGGTGCTGTTGGGGCGGCAACGCAATCTGCGCTCGGAACTGGATCAACGTTTTCGCGAGGCGCGTGTCACCCCGCAGGTGCGGGTCGAGGTTCACTCCGTCAGTGCAGCCTGTGCATTCGTTGCAGAGGGGATGGGCGTCTCGATCATCAACGGATTACTGGCCCGAGACACGGGGGGGCTGCCGCTCTTGATAAGGCCCCTTCGACCAACGCTGCCGTACCGGTTCGGTCTGATTTTCCGCAAAGATCAACCGCGCTCCCGACTGGTCGAGGCGTTTGCAAATCACATGAGCGAGCGCCTTCGAGCGATCTCGAATGACAGATAACGCATAGGGCAACCCGGATCATTCATAAGATTGAGCGAACACGATGGGTTGATCTAGTGTGCCGCCATAACGCCTGGGCACCCCAAGAACAACAATCGAGAATGCGCACTATGAACCGCTCCCACACTACGTCGGCCATAGCCGAACAGGTTGATGAGGCTGCACCTTCCAGCCCCGCTTCCATTAAGCCTTCTAAACAGCTCAACCCTGCATTGATCCTGCTGAGTATCGTCTTTATGGCACTTGCGTTCACTTATTTCGTGGACTCCGGCCAGTTTGAGCGTAAAGACATTGCCGTAATCCCTGGCTCATACCAGACCCTGCAGAAAGATTCTGGCTTCACACAATTGTTCTCTGTCGAACCACGAGTTGCGGGTGCAGAGGTGGCACGACCTGTTTCCTTGGTAGAAGCCTTCATGGCGATCCCGCAGGGCATCGAGAAACGCGCCGGACTTATTTTCATGGTGTTGTTCATTGGTGGGATGTTCGGTGTCCTGAACAAGGCTGGCGCTATCGACGCAGGCCTTGAGAGGATCCTGGGCCTTACGAAGGGGAACATCTACGTTCTCGTTCCCTGCCTGATGCTGGTGTTCTCTGCCGGGAGCACCTTCATGGGTCTGGCAAAGGAATTCATCCTGATCGTGCCGCTGATGGTTGCGATGGCTAACAGGCTCGGTCTTCCCAACATCATCGGTTTGGCGATAGTCGCGATATCGGTCAAGGTCGGCTACCTCGGTTCGATTACCAACCCCGTGGCATTGGCAGTTGCTCAGCCTCTGGTTGGCGTGCCCATGTTCAGCGGCCTCAACATGCGGGTGGTGACGTACCTGACCTTCCTGGTGGTCGGTATCGCTTTCGTGCTGTTCAGCATTCGCCGCCACGGTTTCGATAGCACAGCTCAGTTTGACTTCAAGCAATCACGCCTTCACCCACGTCACGCTGCCAATCTCATCCTACTGGCACTCGGTGTGGGGTTTCTGGTGTATGCCTCAAACCAGTGGCATTGGAAGTATCCAGAGCTGTCCGCGTACTATCTGGCCCTAAGCATGGTCTTCACTCTCGTTGCGGGCATAGGAGCCAGTGAAGCTGCGGGTGCCTTTGTCGACGGCATGAAAAAGGTATTGATGGCCGGAGTACTAATCGGCCTTGCCACAGCGGTGGAGATAATCCTGAGTACGGGCCAAGTGCTCGACACTATCGTCAATCACCTTTCGGAACTGGTCGGCGACCATGGGCCTTTAGTCTCCGCCTTCGGCATGTTTTTCGCTCAACTGGGGCTAGATGTTCTGATCCCTTCCACCTCCGGCCAGGCCGCTGTAACCATGCCGATATTCGGCCCGCTCGGCCAACTGTCGGGTGTCACACCGCAAACCACCGTTTATGCCTTCTTGCTCGGCAACGGGCTGACCAACCTTATCACCCCTACTTCTAGTGGCTTGCTAGTTCTGCTGGCAACTGCACAAGTGGGCTGGGGGCAGTGGGCGCGCTTCATCTGGCCTCTCTTCCTCATCTTCACCGCTATTGCGCTGATACTTCTCAGCATCGCCGTCTTCGTCGGTTACTAATTCCGGGCTGCCCTGTCAGCCCCGCAATCAGAGTCGCAAACATGCATGTTATGAAGAACCTGATGGTGCCGATGCGCGATGGTGTTCGGCTGGCCACGGACATTTACTTGCCCGACGCCCTGAGCAATCCGCTTCCTGTAATCATTGAACGAACGCCCTACAACAAATCCATGCCGTCCCGTTCGGAGAAGCGTCTTGACGGACACCACCTCGGTCGAGAGGAGATGGCTGCTGCGTTTGCCTCCAAGGGCTTCGTGACGGTGTTCCAAGATTGTCGTGGAAGATATGGATCTGAGGGTGAGTTTGTTAAGTACATTAACGAGGGTGAGGACGGTTACGACACACTCGCCTGGTTAGTCGAGCAGCCTTGGTGCAATGGCCGAGTCGGCAGCATGGGTCTCTCCTACGCGGCACATACTCAGCTGGCCATGGCCTGCCTCAACCCACCAGGTCTCTGCACCATGGTGCTCGACTCGGGTGGTTTCGCCAACGCTTTCCAATGCGGCATTCGCCAGGGTGGCGCCTTTGAACTCAAGCAGGCGACCTGGGCGTATAAGCAGGCCAAGGAAAGCCCGGCAGCTAAGGCCGACCCGCTCTTGCGAGCATCGCTCGAGAAGGAAGACATACATGCGTGGTTCGCCAACATGCCATGGCAAACAGGGCACTCCCCTTTACGCCATTCACCCGAGTACGAGGATTACCTTCTAGACCAGTGGCGACGCGGCAGCTTCGACACTTACTGGAAGCAACTGGGTATCTGCGCCGATCACTATCGCGCCAGAATTCCGGATATCCCGGTTCTCCACATGTCCAGCTGGTACGACGCCTACGTCAGTTCCACGCTGGACAACTTTCATGCTTTCACCCTCCACGGTAGCGCGCCCCAGCGCTTGATCATGGGGCCATGGCTTCACGGCGACAGGAATATCACTCACAGCGGTGACGCCGAGTACGGATTAACAGCAGCATTCGATGGCCATGTAGAGGACGACTGGTTAGCTTGCCGCTTACAGTGGTTTGAAACCCACCTGCTTCAATCAGCTTCGGCACTGCGTTTGTCTCAAAAGGTACAGGTGTTCATCATGGGAGGCGGGTCGGGTCGCAGGGACGAGAACCAGCGAATCGACCATGGCGGAGAGTGGTTGACGGCCAACCATTGGCCGTTACCCGGTAGCGAGCAAATGGTGCTGCACTTCCACTCTGACGGCGTGCTGCGAGAGGCTTTGCCTGCAACACCTGCCAACCAGACCTACCTGGCAGATCCCCTGAGCCCGGTGCCAACCATCGGTGGGGCGCTTACTTCAGGTGCTCCTGTATTTGTCGGTGGCGCATACGACCAACGCGAGTCGCCCCGTTTTTTTGGCACCCGAGGTGATAACCGCCCATTGAACGCAAGGGCTGATGTACTCAGCTTTGAAACCGAGCCCCTGACTTCTGACCTTGTGGTTGCCGGTAGCATCGAGTTCGAGCTCTGGGTGGAGACAGATGGCTTCGACACCGACTTCACCGCAAAGCTCGTTGACGTGTACCCGCCGAGCATTGATTACCCAGACGGCTTCGCCATGAACATCACAGACGGTATTATCCGTGCCCGCTACCACGAGTCCTGGAGTGAACCTTCACCCACCGTGCCTGGCCAGTGCTTCAAAGTATCGATCACTCCATTTGCCACCTGCAATCGCTTCAAGGAAGGCCATCGCCTTCGCATTGATATTGCGAGCAGCAATTTCCCCCGCTTCGATGTGAACCCAAATAGCGGTGAGCCTGAAGGTCTGGCCGCAAACAAGCGTGTAGCTCGGAATACGGTTCATATGAGCAGCGAAAAACCCTCTCGGGTCACCCTGACCGTGCTCCCCACCTAGCGATGGCGAGCAAGCTATACCCTGTCAGTTAAACTCGTTCGCGCATGCTCTGGACTGTTGCCGAGATCATTTGCAGTAAACAGTCCAGAGCTCATAAACCCTTGTCGTGAAAACCTGACTCATCATCTCCCCGCATGCCCCAAGCGGGATCGACAGGCACGCTCGCAAGCCTCATCGTTCCCCTACCCCATCTGCCGTTCACTGCCTCCGTCACGCCCGACAGTATCTCACTCGCCACTGGCTGAGCCCCGCGAACAGGTCACCGGTGATTTCGTTCGGTGGGCTAAGGTCGAGCAGCAGCAGCACCTCTGCCTTGCTGTAGCGAAAACCTTCCCGGTACACCCGCTCCATTTCCTCCTGCGCTGTCTTTGTCAGCAAACGCGTGTCGTCCGTTTCGCACGACCCCACTTTCCCCGCTAGGTAATCTGGGGAAACATTACCCGAGCGTCCGTATCGATCCAGTGAGGTAAGATTTCCCACAATGGCCCTTGAGCCTTAAAGACATGGACTGGTAAGGACGCTTCATCCATGACGAGTTGGAACGCTTTTTACGAACGTACAGAAACCCGAGCCCCCTCTCCGCTTCTCAGTTGTGCGATTGATCACGTCAGAAATCTATATTCTCGCCATGCAATCGACCTGGGATGTGGGTCAGGCAATGAGGCTTGGCAGCTCATTCAAGGCGGGTGGCAGGTCTTTGCAATTGACAAAGAACCAGAAGCAATCGCGCGAACGATCCGCAAGTGCTCCATGGACGATGCTCGTCGACTCACCGCTGTAGTCGCAGATTTTGAGCATTTGGCCCACCTTCCAACGTCTGCTTTGATTCACGCAGGACTAGCTCTTCCCTTCTGCAGGCCTAACAGATTTCCCAACCTTTGGAGCCAGATTCGCACCGCTCTAGTCCCGGGTGGTGTATTCGTAGGTCATTTCTTTGGATTGAGGCACAGCTGGGCAAGCGAGGAGCAGATGTCATTCCATAGCGTGGATGACATTCGGAGGCTAAGCGAAGGATTCGAGATTGTCCTGCTGCGTGAATCTGAATTATCCATGGTCATCGACTCTGGAGCTGTGAATTGGCACCGGATCAATGTGATCGTGCGCAAGCCTCATCAATAACCTACGCAAGTGATTTAGCAATGCCGTTACCTCCTCAGTGAGCGCTGCCCACCTGAAGCTGATACCTCGCCCGAAGCAACTCCGTCTCAGCCTTCTGCAGCTCAGCTTTGACCCCCGTCCACATCAACACCAACGTGGCGATCTTTTCGCGAGAGGCCGTCAATTCCTCGCCCATCACCGCCAACTCGCTCTCAAGCAACAGGCACTGCTGCTCGAGCAGCTCCTCGCGCGAGAAAAACGTAAAGCGATCATCAGGGGTCTGGTCTGGCTTGTTCATAACGCTCATCACCGCGAGTAGTACAAATGTTCTCCTCACGAGCTTAGCGAGATATACTGGATGCATCAACAGTGTATCGACGAAACGGTAGCTCCTCCTGACCGCAGGGCTAGGCCAGCCCACAGGCTTCGAGGCTGCGCGGAAATCCCACGTGGATTTCACCGGAGACACGCTCAAGCGGAGAGATCGCATATGTCACTGAAATCGTCTTTCGCCATCGTCCTTCGGGCGCTACGCAGTCAGCGAAACATCACGCAGCGGGACTTTGGTGACACGAGTAGGACGTTTCTTTCAAAGCTCGAAGGCGGTAAGTCCAGCCTGACACTGGATAAGCTCGAGCAGGTAAGTCAGCGGCTGGAGGTAAGCTCACTGACGCTGCTGACACTGACCTTAAGCTTGGAATCTGGCAGATCCTCAGCGGAGCTTATCGATGATCTTCGCTTGGAAATTGAGAGCCTGGAGCGTAATGGTGGCTTACCTCGCTTGGAAGAAGTCCCCCACCCTAGTGGCATCCGATTGGCATCGTAAATGCGACCCAGACGGTAGCTTCAGACCTGCGGGAAGGTCGCTTGATGCAATGATGCCACTGGGCGTGCCCCTCATAGGGGACGGCTGTCGTGAACCGATCCCTGGCGTCGCCAGGGGTCGGCCCTAACGGGCTTCCATCCTCACGCCTCTGGCCCAGTGGGCCGGCGCGCTCCGCTTGCTTCATTGTTCACAAATGGAGGCAACGCGTAGCGGCAGCGTTGACAGCGGTTGGCCACTTGCGGTGTTCTTAGGAGCTACTGTGATCCAAGCAGCACTGTCACGGCTGGCTGCTTTCGACCCAAAGCAGCCTGCCGGAGAAGGCAGCAGCCCGCCAAAAGCAAACGTTTAGCCTTATGTTTCAATCATTCATAATGCTTGCTCAGGAATGTGCGAAATTTAATGATTTTATGTTTGATCAATACTTGAAACGATGGGAGCTGACTATCGACGGTGATGCTTTCGCCTCGCTGAATGGATATCTACTGCCAGTTCGTCACCACGGCCTACCCGCCATGCTCAAAATTTCGCAAGAGCTAGAAGAGCAAGCAGGCACCCTGCTCATGGCTTGGTGGGACGGTGAGGGAGCAGCTCCCGTGCTGGCACATGATGGTGAGGCCTTACTAATGGAGCGTGCGAACGGCTCGGGCTCCCTTGCGCACATGGTGAGTCGCGGCCAGGACGACGAGGCTACTCGTATTATCTGTGCAGTGATCCGCCGCCTCCACATGCCACGTACAAAACCGCTGCCTGCTTTAGTCCCCCTTGTTGAACGGTTCGAAGCCTTATGGAGCGCTGCGGCAACGCACAGAGGGATCTTTGAACAATGCGCAGAAACCGCCCACCAACTTTTGGGTTCCCCTCGCGAAGTCAGGGTACTGCATGGCGACATCCATCACGGCAATGTCTTGGACTTTGGTGCCAAGGGATGGCTCGCTATCGATCCTAAGGGACTATACGGTGAGCGTGGCTTCGATTACGCGAATATTTTCTTCAATCCAGATAACAAAAGCGCTTTGGCTCCAGGCCGTTTCGAGCACCGGATAGGGGTCGTGGCACACGCCGCCGAAATAGATCGCCACAGGTTGTTGCAGTGGGTACTCGCATGGGCCGGGTTGTCAGCAGCCTGGATGCTCGAGGACGACATTGAGCCGCATGCCCCCTTGAGGTGGCGAAGCTTGCAGCGTTGACGCTCGGTTTGTGAGTTTTACGGTAGGGCGAGGCCAGAATACTTTTCTGTCAGCTTTGGGTTGCGATAGCTACCGGTCTCGACTGAATGCTTCTCGCCGGTTGTTGTTTACTGTGACCGGCCGCTATGGGTCGATAGCGGCAATTCGCGACTGGCAGCTTTCGACCCGAAGCTGCCCTCTGCGCAGGAAAACTTCGGCAAGCAAAGGATCCGGTCATGCCTAGTCTATCAGACTCGGATCCGGGGCATCCGAAGTGTGTTCCAACGCGTCAGAAGACGTTGATGACTACTTTGCCGGATGCGTCTCGTGCCAGATGTTCGAGCGCTTTGTCTACGTCGTTGAACGAGTAGGTCTGATCGATAACGTGACGGATCTGGTGCTCATCCAAGAATGCATTAATGTGATCAAAAGACGAACGTGGCGCCACGGCGATGCCACGAATCGTGGTTTGGCGGAACAGCGCAATCGACCCGAAGCTGTGGTGGGTCGATGGCGAGCGAAATGGTCAAGCTGGCGTTCACCTACCTAGCTCCCAGATTCATTGTTAAAACCGGGCGCTTACGCTTTAATTCCAATTTGACAGTCATCCAACCGGCGACATTGATGCCTTATCCGTCTGACCTTTCACTCGATATCAGTACGATTGCCAAGATCGAGGCTGTGCCGCTTATTCTCAATATGGTGAAGCATATTACCGGCATGCGCTTTGCGGCGATTGCGCGTGTTACCGAGACGAAATGGGTGGCCTGCGCCGTCGACGACTCCATTGATTTTGGGCTGCTACCTGGCGGCGAGTTAGTGCTGGAAACGACGATTTGCCATGAAATTCGTCAGCATCGCCAACCCGTTCTATTCAAATATGCCAGTGAGCATCCGGTGTACTCCACCCACCACACCCCTCAGACCTACGGCCTGGAAAGCTACGTCTCCATTCCGATCACCCGGACAAACGGAGATTTCTTCGGAACGCTCTGTGCGATCGATGAGGTTCCGGCCCTTTTTGATGAAGATGCGGTGTGCAAAACGCTAACGCTTTTTGCCCAGTTGATAGCTGTTCAACTAGACGTTGTGGCGGAGCTAGAGACCAAAGCCATCGAACTGGCCGATGCAGCTGAGACGGGCATCGTCCGCGAGCAGTTCATTGCCGTACTGGGACATGACCTCCGCTCGCCGCTGAGCGCTATCAGAATGAGCGCCGACCTGTTGGAGGCTAAGCTTCCCGCCGGTCGCGAGCAGAAGCTGGCCACTGCTATACGACAAAGCTCGCAGCGGATGAATAACTTGATTGAAGATGTCCTGGATTTCTCCCGAGGAAAGTTGGGGGGAGGTATTCCGGTCAAGCGGACGTTGGTGGACAACCTGGGTGACGTCTTTATTGCCGTCATCAATGAAATCATGACGAGTCATCCCACCGTCAAAATCCATCAACAGGTGAGGATTTCACCTGGGGTCTTCTGTGATGCCGGGAGAATGGGGCAGTTGCTCTCGAACCTGTTGGGCAATGCAGTTGCTCACGGTGCGCGTGATCAGCCGATAGAAGTCATCGCGAGCATGCAAGAAAATCATATAGTCCTGTCAGTGATGAACCATGGCCCAGAGATTCCCGACATTTTGTTACCGCTACTGTTCCAGCCGTTCAAGAGGTCGGCTGGTGGTGGTCGCGGAGAGGGCCTGGGGCTTGGTTTGTATATCGCCTCTCAGATTGTGACGGGTCACAACGGGACGCTATCAGTCACCTCTACGTCTGCGTCCGGCACGCGCTTCGTAGCGAGGTTTCCTGGCACCTTGGAGTGGATGAACGCGGACTAGATGTTGAGTTCCTCCATGAGGTTAAGCCAAGCTCCTGCGGCTGTTGGGCGCCAGACCACGACGGTTACCCTGCAAACAACCTTCGCTCCCGAGCCCAGACTATTGCCTCACTACGACTATGGACGTCGAGTTTGGAATAAACGGTGGATACATGGTTGCGAATGGTGTTGAGCGCCAGGTTCAGCCGCGCTGCGATTTCTTTGTCGGCAAGGCCTTCGCAGATGAGCGCCAGCACGTCACGCTCTCGGCGCGTAAGGTCGGTAAACGATGCATTCGGCAAACGACCGGTATTCATTCGTTTCGCGTTGGCCAATTTCTCTATCAGGGTTTGGCTGAACCACGACGCATCCTGCATGACCGTCTCGATCGCCTCGACCAACTCCAGTTCTGAACGCTTGCGCTCGGTGATATCCATCAGTACGAGCAGATAGCAGGGCGAGTCTTGCAGGCTAACGCTGTCGGCCTGCAGGACACAGTCGAGTCGTTCGTCGTTTTTTTTGCGCAGTTTGAGGTCTAGCGCTTCGATACGGCCTGTCTTTTCCAGCACGTCGCATACCTGCGACATGACGCGCCGATCGTCCATGAAATCTATTTCAGCCACCGTTTTGCCGATCAGTTCCTGAGCGGTGTAACCCAGCGTGTCTAGAAATGCTTCGTTGGCATCAATAAGCTGCTGCCTGTCGGCGCTGCACAACAGGGTAGGCACCGGGCTCAGGCGAAACGCCTTGGCAAAGCGTTCCTCGCTCTGACGCAGGGCATTTTCCGCCTTGCGCCTGGGCTCAAGGTCGGTGAAAGAGAACAACATGCAATCTTCCTCATGCATGTCCAGAGGTTGCCCGGCCACGATGACCAGCTTTGTGCCGCCATCCGGCAAGCGCAATTCGGCCTGCATCTGCGGGATGGTCGCACCCTCTATGAGTCGCTCGATCGCCAGCTCCTTGCGCTCGGCGTTTTCCAGCACATCCACCTCATAGACAGTCCTGCCGATGACGTTCTCCCGGACATGGCCGGTCATCTCGAGAAAACCTTGATTGACTTTGATGAAGCGAAGATCGCTAAGCCGGCAGATGACTGCAGGGGCCGGGTTGGCGTTGAAGGTTTTTTCGAAGCGCTGTTCGGCGCTGGCCCATTCAGTGGCATCGGCGATAATCAGCACCAGCGATTCAGCCTCGCCCTTGCTGTCCGTCAGCACCATGCTGCGCACCCGGTGTACCCGGCTGCGCGCCTCCTCATCGCCAACGGGCGTAACCTCAATCACCACGTCGCTGAACACTTCCCCAGCAGCCACACGAGCAATAGGGTACTGCTCGGCTTCAAGCGGGTGGTTGTTGCGGTAGCGCAGGGCGAAGCGCTCGCGATAAGCCTCAGCGTTGCTACCCAATAGCTCCAGGCTGTCGACGTCATGCATGCGCAGGGCCGCTTCGTTCGCCCAGATGATCGATTGGTCGACTTCCAGCAGGATCACACCATCGGACAATCCGGCGATGATCTGCTGAAGTTGGCGGCGGTTGGTCTCTCGTGCGAGCACGGCGTCGCTCATGGCGGTTCTCCATCGCGCATGTAGTTTTTACCTGAAGCTTAATTGCTGCAGGCAGGCCAAGGGTGGTGCGGATGCACTAATCGATCAGGTGCAGATGCGCCAATACAGCCTTGCATGTGACCTGCAAACTGGCCTTGACGTTGCACCAGAGGTATCAATTGCTGGTGCTGCCAGTCTCAACTCACGAGGATGCATAGATGACTGAATCGTATGTGACCGCCCCAGCCAATGCTGTCAGCACGCTGCGGGTATCCTGGAGCGCCGTGTTCGCAGGTGGCGCCATCGCCTTGGCCAGCTACCTGCTACTCAGTGTGCTGGGAACGGCCATCGGCGCCGGCGTCGTGGATCCGATGGCTGAAGGCAACCCCTTGCGCGGCTTTGGTACGGGCGCGGGGGTGTGGTTGTTCATCAGCACGCTGCTCTCCGTGGTTGCCGGTGCCTGGGTGGCCGGCCGTACCGCACCTACCCGGGGGGGCCTGCATGGTCTGCTGAGTTGGACAGTGACCACGCTGATGGCTACCTGGCTGCTGGCCTCGTTAGCCGGCAGCGTGGTTGGTACCGCTGGGAACATTGCCGGCAAAGGCCTCTCGCTCGCCGCCAATGGCGTCGCTGCAGCCGCTCCAGGTGTAGGCCAAGGCATCAAGGAGCAACTGAACAAGCGGGGTATCTCGCTCGACTGGGACAGCCTGGAAGCTGAGTTGAACAAAACACTGGAGCAGTCCGGCAAGGCCGAGCTGAATCCCTCGACCTTGGAGCACAAGGCCGATCAGGTTCAGGCTCAAGGTGAGTCGGCAGGCCAGGTCGCGGCCGAAAACCCGCCCCTGGCGATCGACCAGCTCAAGCAGTGGTTCGATCGGGTACGCAAGGCGGGTGAGCCTGCCCTAAGCGCGGCAGACAAGGAAGCCTTGGTCAACATCGTTGCTGCGCGTACCGGCAAGAGCCAACAGGAGGCCGAGCAAGTGGTCGATAACTACGCCCGTGCCTATAAACAAGCCGCCGAGCAGGTTCAGGCTCTGAAGGAACAGGCAGAACAGCAGGCACGCGAAGCGGCTCAGGTCGCCGCCAGCAATGTTTCGAAAGCAGCCTGGGGCACCTTGGTAACGCTGCTGATCGGCGCCGCCTTGAGCTTTGCAGTAGGCCGCTTCGCGTTGTCTTCACGCAAGATCCCTGTCATTGCTGAGTGACACGCAATTCAATCGATGCACGCATGTCTCATCCAACCAATGTTTCACTGATGATTGTCGAAGGAGAAAACCATGAGTAGCACTTCGGACAAAGTAAAAGGCATGGCTAACGAAGCTGTCGGCAAGGTCAAGCAAGCCGTAGGCAAGGCCACCGGGAACACGGAACTGGAGTTGAAAGGTAAACTGCAGGAGAAAAAGGGCGAAGCGCAGCAGGTAGTCGGTGAAGTAAAGGACGCAGTCACCAAGGATTAACCTGGTCACCTGCTGATGAATAAAAGGTCGCCCGAGGGCGACCTTTTATTCAGCGCGCCTTGCTAGGCCGTTCAAATGAGATTGAACTGGGTCTACACCGGATAAAGTGTCCGCTATGGGTCAAAAGCGGTCAGTGATGGGGGGCGTTCGACCTAGAGCTGATGCGCCAACCTGGTTGCAGTCATCCCTCCTGAATACGCCGCAAGGCTAAGCGCAAAAGCTTAGGCATGGCCACCGGCCGCACTGCCTGCCGTAGTATCAAGAGGTGAGACGCTTCAAGAGATTTCCGACGGGGGGAATAGGTCTTAGGACGGCTGTCGTGAACCGATCCCTGGCGTCCCCAGGGGTCGGCCCTAACGGGCTTCCATCCTCACGCCTCTGGCCCTTTGGGCCGGCGCGCTCCGCTTGCCATTTGACCACAAGATTCAACGACGTGAACCGTCGCAAATCCCCGTCGCAGATCACGCACATATGACTGGCCAGGCGCTGAGAGGATCCCTGTGATGACATTGTCGGGACTTTTCCTTTACCCAATTTTCACGACACCTAGGCAACACTCGTCCTATCCCTACGTGTGATAGAAGCTCCCATTAGCCCGACTAGCAGCGGGCTTTCTTTTTCGCGCAATTACCTATCGATTTTGGCCCGTTGGCTTGAGCATTATCCGCCTCTCTGAGGGTTGTTAGACCTTACAATAATCACCATAAATAGAGTTAGTAGGTCAGGTAGAGTCGAACATTGTCGCGGTCACTAGGGTATGTGCTTCGTAAGGCCGCCCTGCTCTCGACACGGCGTGTAGAGAGAGGGCGCGATCCGCCTAGCAATCCGCCCTCGCAGGTAGCCATGCTACAGAAGTGCACCCTGATGAGATCACCAGCTAAAAAGGCAATACAGCCTGAAACCACACACGATCTCCCTGCGCTCGGTTCTCCACCAACGCTTCATGCTGCCACTTGAGAACAAGAGTCATATTCTCATTGTGGAATTTCACCGAAGGGCCGAAACCAAAAACCTGACCACGATTGCCGTTATTAGCCACGCTCACACCGTGAACTTCGTCATCGCTAACCTGCTTGTATGCATAGCCACTGATTCCTGCCTGCCAGTTATCGGATACATCATAAGCCACATGATAATCAATATTTACTTCTCGACCTGAACGATAGTCAGTATCTGAATTGCGCTGATTGATCATGTAGATAAACTTTGCACTCACCTCCAGTTTATCTGTCGGATAGGCAGTGAATGAGTACCAGGGAGAAAATGACCACACATTATTTCCAACGTTGAACAACTTTTCCTTGTCATACCCGCCTGTCGGGGCATAAAGATCAAGGCCGACCATCTGGTACAAGCCTGGAGCGTCCCATCCCAGGAATACAGGTGTAAAAGCGAGGTTACCCAATCCTTCATCTTTTCCGCTATAACGCACTCGCCCCTGTGGGGTGTTAGCATACCAGCTAACTTGACCATCGATATAGGTTTGAGCAGCCCGACTGGCAACAGTGGCACCGAGGAACCTAAAATCGGAATAGACATAGTACATGCATAATGCAACGGCCTCGTAACTAAGTTTGAAATCGTCAAGTCCACCTTGTTGATGACCATCTTGATCGCGCGCTTCAGTTGCCTTGTATGCCGTACTGTAGAGGAAAGCGTTAAATCCAGGAGGAGGTATACGCCCCGCCAGCACAGTATCCAAGCCCAGGGGGTAAGCCGTACTGTTAGATTCCACAGCTTGAACATTCGAGGCAAGCAGCAAGGCTATCGCTGCGCAAATACCATAACGTCTAAAAGGAAACACAGAGGGGACACGCATCATGGCCTACGTCTCGTAAATATTATTATTGTGATTTACGAAGCTCTTGCAACTGTCTCGGCCTGGAAACCAAACCCGTCAAGTGGCCTGGGAGACCTTGACAAAAAGGAAGAGCTCGGAGCAGTTAAATACCGCCAGATAGATTACGCATTCAAACTGTGGTGCTACCAAGAGGAGGTGCCACCGTCGACGCGGAGGTCGGCAGCGGTAATAAATGAGCTTTCATCTGAAGCGAAAAACAACGCGGCTGACGCAACCTCTTCAGGTGTGCCCATGCGGCCAAGCATGATTTTGTCCAGCATTGTCTCAGACCAGACAGGGTCTTTTAGCAGAGGCCTGGTCTGGTTGCTCTCGATGAGGCCTGGAGAAATGCTATTTGCTCTAAGCCCATGAACACGGCCTTCCATAGCCAACTGTCGGGTCATAGACAGTACTGCGCCTTTTGCAGCCGAGTGAGCGATACCAGGAAGCAACTTATAGCTCGCCCAGGCGGACACTGAAGCAGTGTTGATAATGGAGGCGCCCGGAGCCTTGATTAATGCTGGCCAAGCGGCCCTGACCATATGGAAGACAAGATTAACTTCCTGATCAATCGTACGGTACCAGTCCTCGTCACTTATCTCGTCAACCCAACCGAAATAAGCCATCGCAGCGTTGTTAAAAAGCACATCGACTCGACCGTAACTCGACAGTGCCAAATCAACCAGCCCAGCGCAATTTGCAGGATCGGTCAGGTCGCATGGGCTCATGGAGACCATATCACCGCCTTGCTGAGTAACCAGTGCCAACGTTTCCTCTGTAGCGCAAGGATTGATGTCACATCCAACCACTTTGGCACCCTGCTTAGCAAAGAGCAGGGCTGCTGCGCGCCCCATCGAGCCGCCAGTACCAGTGATGATGCAAACTTTATTATTCAAACGCAACGACATGGACATTCCTTATTTATTATTTTTGGAGTATCACGACAGCAAGCTAACTCGGGAAGATCTTGCGAGCCTGAGCGGAATGTAGCTAGCATCGACGGCGCTTGACTACAGTCAAAAAAACCAAGGAATAGTGCAAATATGCACCAATAGCTCCGGAGTGAATCAATCGATCAACATATAGAACTGCTGAACGCGCTCTTGATCCGTCAATCCCGCCTGCACACTTGCCTATCAAGGCTGTTGTTTATATATTCAACACTGGAGACCACCCCGAACACAAGTACAGGCGAATAACAGTGAAAGATCTTAATGACCTTTATTATTTTGTGTTAGTGGTTAAGCACGGTGGATTTTCTGCGGCTGCGCGCGCGACAGGGATAGAAAAAACGTTACTCAGCAGACACATCGCAAATCTGGAGAAACGCTTAGGCGTTCGCCTTTTGCATCGGACGACGCGCCACGTGTCATTAACGGAAGCCGGCCAAAACTTCTTTTCCCTGAGCCAACCTGTTATTGAGGGCGTTCATACGGCATACGAAAGTGTTGAGCAATTGCAACATGAGCCCGGCGGACTGGTTAGACTAAGTTGCCCGCAGGTGATGGCGCAGAGTTACCTTGCACCCATACTGCCTGGCTACATGGAAAAGTATCCAAAGGTACGGCTCGAATTAAATTCGGTCGACAGAGAAGTTGACATATTTGAAGAGCGCTTCGACGTCGCGTTACGAGCGCGCTCAAATATTCAAGAAACTGCCGGACTGGTCGCTAAGGACATTGGCTGGGCGCGGCAGATCCTTGTGGCAAGCCCTCGATACCTAAATCGAGTAGGCCGCCCTATGACAATCAAAGCCCTAACTAGCTTGGACACTCTCACCCGGCCTGGAGATGTCTATGACGGCATGGGGCGCTGGATGTTGCGCACCGCGGACAGTGAAGACCTCATGATCCACCATAAGCCGCGCTTTGTTTCCGATGACCTTCGAATGCAGTTAGAAGCGGCAGTAAATGGGTTAGGCGTGGCCTTACTACCTGAACCTATCGCATCCGCTTCGATCCACTGCGGAGGATTGGAAATTGTGCTACCGGATTGGACAGGCGCTACTCACATCGTGCACTTGCTGTATCCGAAGCCCAAAGGAATGCTGCCTTCAGTACGCAGCCTGATCAACTACCTCTCTGACAACCTCCCCAAGAGCATTCAAGAGCGCAGCATAGTCATTGATCAGCCAGGATAGGGTTAACTATCCATGCATCCAGCAAGAATAGTCGATACGCTCAAGTATTGCACTCGGCTACCGTTCAAGGAATCCGAGTGCAATAAGACTACGAAGCTAGACGAGCCTCATTGCCCAGAGAACTCGAATAAAGCGGGCTCACATCAGCATAAATCCTGTAATCATCAATAAGCCCTTGGGTGTCGTATCGAAGAACGGCGCAGCAAGGTGCTACAAATACACTGCGGTCATGCTTGGTGTAGTGAGTATCAAAACGCAGAATAGTAGTGCCGCGCTCATTCCACTCGTCTAAAAGGACATGTTTAAGACCCGCAATGTTAGAAAAAAATGATTCGATGGCTGCTTGCACGCTATCCCTGCCGACGAGTTCAGGGGCATTGCCGAAGCGAAATTTAACATCACCTGCTAAATAGCTCACAAACCCATCGGCTGACATCATATCAATCTTGCGAAACATTTCTTCCTGCTCAGTATTCATTGCACACCTCTCATTTTTATAGTTTTAGGTAACTGCGCAGCATCAGTTCGATATCTCAGCCTGTTCGAGCAGTCGCCTACGAATTGCGTTAATTGTAGTATGGACTGCTCCAAGGTAAGACGCCTCCATGTTCTGAGCAAACACCTTTTCTTGCTCGTCACCAGTAGAGTCATCTAGCGAAAAATCGAAGACGAACCGCAGGTAAAGCACACCTGCTTCTTCCTCAATTAAATTTTTTATAACACCTCGCGCACTCCCAGAAAGCCGAACAAATTCTACACTCTGCTCCTCCGTTAATGTCACCAATTCCTGCAAGCGCTCATTATTCAAGACAATTTCGCGGATGAATTTCTCACCTTTATCTTCAACGATGATGCACTCAGTAATGGCATCTACATAGGGCACCGCATTTCGAGCCTTGCCAACAAGCCCCTCCCACAATTGAGCACGTGTCAAATGGGCTTTGCCAGCATCTGAGGAATCATTAACTTTTAAGCGACGACTTACATTGATCATGCTTTAGTCCATGCCTAGTGGATCTGACGACCGGGATAGCAAGGTGACCCTGTCGACTCCGGTCAGATTGAGAGGTAACCACCGTCTACAGCTAGAGCAGTGCCGGTAACAAAACTGGAGTCGTCCGATAGCAACCAAATTGCAGCTTTCGCAATTTCTTCCGGTTTGCCAAAGCGACCAATAGGATGCCGCTCTCGTAACGCCTGATATTGTTTGGCAAAATGAGGTTCGGCGCTAACCCTCGCGACCATTGGTGTTTCTACGATTCCAGGCATAATCGCGTTCACACGGATATTCTGTGTACCGTAATCAACAGCAGCCCCCTTCGTTATGCCGATTACCCCATGCTTTGCCGCTACGTAATCAGAAGCTGCAGATATCGCAACTGTACCTAAAGCTGAGGCAGTATTCACAATGGAGCCGCCTCCGCTTTCCAACATAGCCCTAATTTGATGCTTCATACAGTAGAACACGCCGGTAAGATCGATTTTCAACACACGATCCCAAGCAGCTGCTGAAAGCTCATGAAGAGGCAAATTCGTGTGTTCAACGCCCGCGTTATTAAATGCGCCGTGCAGCCGCCCGAACTGTTTCACCACATCGTTCACTGCGTGCGAGACAGCATCTTCATCAGTGATGTCGCAAGGAATCAAATACGCCTTTCCACCGCCTCCCGTCACAAGGCCTGCCGTTTCTTCGATCCCAGGAACATCCCGATCAAGCAAGACGACTCGCGCACCTGCTTTAGCAAACAACAACGCAGAGGCACGCCCAATTCCGCCAGATGCGCCAGTAATGATGATATTTCGATCGTTAAGATTACTCATGGTCTCACTCTTGGGGGTATGTGTTACGCCACCATATTCACCGAGCAGCCCATGTCATATACCCAAAAACACCAAAGCTTGGTGCACTGAAGCACCAATGTCCCAGGCAGACAGGCACAGGCAATGAGCTACACAGTAGGTGCCACACTGGCTGAGTTTTTAGCGAAGCGTCTATCCGCCCCCTGATAAGCTATCCCTCGCGACCATTTGCGCTGCCCATAAATTTTTCCAGGACTCCCCTCAGCCATCGCTCTGCTGGGTCGTTATCTGTAGTACTGAGCCAGACCATAGCTAGTTCGATAGAATCAGGCTCAAACGGCAGCGCTTCTGTCATCACCGCTCCAGAACCGATGAGAGCTTGGGCTGCAAAATCGGGACTGCAAGCCAGTAGATCAGTGCCGGTCAGAAGTCCTGGCAGGGAACTGAACTGGGGAACGGACAAGACGACATTGCGAGATCGACCAATCGCTCTTAACCAATCGTCGACTACTCCCTCGACCTTGCCGGTGGGTAAAACTTGCACATGAGGACGATCACAAAACTCGTCGAGAGTCAGGGGATGATGCGAAGTGCCGGAACGTAAAACCCGACCTCGCATGGAGCGAAGTACCTTACGCCGCGCATTAGCGGGCAGCGCCTTGGTCTGACTCACCCCTACGGTGACTTCTCCAGATACCAGAAGCTCAGGAAGCCGCCAGTAGTCGACCTGCGGAACGACGACGACCACATTGGGCGCTTCTGTTCTCAATGCTTGCAGAAAAGGTGGAAGCAACCCTGACTCCACATCATCTGACAAGCCGATTCTGAAGGTAATCGTGCTTGTGAAGGGGTCAAAATCACGAGTTAGGCTGAGAGCTATAGACATCGCATCCAAGGCGGGTGACAGATATTCTAAGGCCTCTAGAGCACGGGCCGAAGGCTCCATACGATTCCCGACGCGGACAAATAGCGGATCGTTGAACAATGCTCGAAGCCGTGACAACGCTGAACTCACCGTGGGTTGAGTGATAAACAACTTTTCAGCGGCACGTGTCAGATTACGCTCCTGCATCAGTGTCTCGAAAACGATCATGAGATTGATGTCAGCCTTCCGTAACTCATGTCTATTCATTTTTTTTCCTTCGAATTCGCTCCTACGGCCTGCTCAAAATGCATCCCTTGAGCAAAAAATTCACAATCAGCCCCTCCTATCAGCCGACGTCATAAGCCACGCGCGATTCTTAGCTGCCTAATATCCTCGCATTGCACCGGACATCCTTACCGAGCCACACCGGTCACTGTTGGTGCCCCCCCTTTCTCGCAGGAGAGGGCGCAGACCGGCAGGCGCAATCGGGGTTGAATCCCCGCCCGCTCGCCGGAGAGAACCACTAGGCGTATCAAATTAGGAAACCTACGACGTGAATCGTAGCACTGAGGTTTCTGAACCGTGCGGTCAACAATTGCCAATTGATTGAAGGCAATCATAACCGCTTCAAGACTTAACCAGCTCAATTTTTCAAATCGACTTATAAGCAACAGTGGTAGGTGCCAACAACCATAGTTTATTGCCAAGGAAAGTATCTTTCCTTATGTTGACAACAGCGAGGAAAAGGGATCGAACACGAAACCAAAAAACCCACCCGCTGCAAGCCCTAACAAAGATACGCCTCGGCAAATAAGAATCTACAATAAGATAGGCGCTAAAGATGAACACAAAAACCAAATGGCACGTTCTCATAGGTGGCTTCATCGCCTATCTATTTGACGCAATGGAGATTATTCTACTATCTATTGCCCTCCCTGTCATTCGACAGGATCTTGGGCTTAGTATTAATGAAGCGGGAGCGCTGGCCACAGCCACGCTGCTTGGAATCGGTGCCAGTAGTATTGTGACAGGATGGTACTCTGACAACTACGGACGACGCAAAGCACTCATCGCATCCTTGCTCGTCTTTGGCACACTAACGGCTGCTATCGCCTATGCAAGCGAACTTTACATGCTTTTACTTCTTCGGTTCGTATCGGGACTAGGTCTCGGTGGCGTTTGGAGTATTGTTTCAGCGTACATTGCCGAAACCTGGCCTCCTCAGCAGCGAGCGCGTGCAACAGCGTTTGTCATAAGCGCGTTCCCCATCGGCGCCATCCTGGCCGCAATGACTGCCAAATATATGCTTCCAGAATGGCGTACATTGTTCTTGTACTCTGGTATCGCGGTAGTACTGCCCATCGCCTACATTCTGTTTTTTGTGCCTGAATCACAGAGCTGGAGAAAACAGAAGGAAGCTGCAGTCGACCAGGGAAATGTTTCGATTAAAGAAATTTTCTCTACCGAGCTTCAGAAGACTACGATTCTGGGGACAACAGCAGCAAGCTTGGCTCTATTAGGTTACTGGGGGGCAAGCACGTGGCTCCCAAGCTATTTAGTTCAAGAGCGAGGTTTAAGCCTCGGTGCAATGGCAGGATTCATGGCGATCTTGAACTTTGGAAACTTCTTGGGCATGAATTTTTTTGGATATTTGGCTGACAAGATTGGAAAGCGAAACACCATCATTACCACCCTTCTCCTAACAGCAATAATGGTACCCGTATACGTCTACAGCTCCGACAGTCAGAGCCTCTTCTGGATCGGGCCGATTTACGCATTCTTTATCGCATTCGCCGGCCTTTTCGGTTCTTACTTCAGCGAGTTGTACCCAACCCGCGTAAGAACCCTGGGCACAGGGTTTTGCTTCAATGCAGGCAGAGGCCTAGCTGCATTCGCACCCATTCTGCTCAGCGGCATTGCGAGCTATTACAGCTTGGCAGCTGGGCTTATGGTTTGCGCCGGCTTCTTCGTGATTTCTGCAGTGGTTTTGACCCGTATGCCCTCCAGTCCTGCTGTGATTGCACATGATCGGGCGACTGAACATCCAGTTACAGCTAAATAATTAAGAATGTATCGGAGGCCTGTGCGCCTCCGATCAAATTTGTCTTTTAAATGCTTAAATGCTGCGCTCTTGAATGCTCGCAGGAAGGTGAAATATCAGATAATCAATCAGACTTCTAACTGACGGCAACATACCACGAGGCGGAGGATAAACAATGTGGATCTTATGTGCGGGTGCAGACCAGCCAGGTAGTACCATTTCCAACACTCCGGCCTGGATAGAGGCAGAAACAATAGGCTCTGGAAGAAGCGCTACCCCGATACCATGAATTGCCGATTCCAATTGAAGCCGTAAATCATTCGACGACAACCTTGGTGAGTGCATAACTGTCAACGGATCCTGGCCCATCGCGCTTAGTGTCCAGCGGGCAATACCATCGACGACATCAACTGGACGACACAATGTATCTAGTTCGGTTATGTCAGATGGAGATTTTGGCCTGCCAAACGAATCCAGAAAAGCCGGACTAGCGACTAAGACACGCTTAGCAGTACCCAGCTCTCTCGCAACCAAACCAGCATGATCTTGAATAGTTACATTAGCACGCAAGGCCAGATCGTAGCGTTCTTTCAAGAGATCAACGTCGACATCTGTAGCGTCCAGCTCAATCTTAACCTTTGGATGTGTTGCCAAATAGCCAGGTAGGATAGGTGCTAAATAGGACTGAGCCAGGATTTGTGGGCAACTTAAACGCACAGTACCACTGGGTTCCGCTCGCAAAGCGGCAACGCTTTCGAAAGCACTGTTAGCAGAATTCATCAGCTCCCTGGCGTGGACGTAAAGATGCTGCCCCGCCTCTGTTAAAGCGATGCTTCGCGTATTGCGTTGCAGCAGGCGAACGCCCAATCGCTCCTCCAATGAAGAGAGTCGCCTGCTCAGACGCGTTTTATCGATTCCGGTAGCCCTTGCTGCTGCTGAAAAACCACCGTATTCAACGACTGATGCAAAAAAAACTAAATCATTGACGTTATCCATGACCCCTCAGTGTTGCACAGCTGCAACAGCCCTTTGCGATTTATGATCTTAACGCAACGCGAGGTGAATAGTAAATTAGGTACAAAGTTTTTAAGGGTGCATTCGATGACCGACATTCAGATGTCTTCAGTTGTAGAGGCTGTGGCCGTTAAGCCGGTTGGTCATTTCTCAACGCGCAGACTCAACCTGGAGAGCCTGGGATTACTCAGCCGACCTGTAATGCGCTTTGATCATTATAGAATGTCCGGCAAGACGTTCTCGCCGAGTCCGCACGCAGGTTACGCACTAATTTCCTACGTATTAAACACATCCAAAGGGGCATTGAGGTGCAGAGACTCCCTTAATAACGATCTCACACTAGAGCCTGGTGATTTACTGTGGAGTCAGGCGTCATCAGGCTTGATTCATGATGAGTATCCTGCACGACCTGGTCACACAGTAGAGGCTTTACAAATCTGCGTAAACCTCAAGAGTTTCAATAAGCGGAGACCTCCAGAGGTTTCGTGGGTAAATGCTGAAATGATACCCACTGTTGCCGATAATTTGGGAAGTGAAATCAAAATTCTCTGCGGAAGATACCTTGACACATCCGGTGCGATCGAACAAGCGGAGCCATTCGATCTATTGGACGTCGCAATCTCTAACGAATTTGAATACACGCCGCGAAATAACAACAACTTTCTTATTTATGTTTTAGAGGGCGACGTACAAATAAATCGACTGGGAAACTTAACAAGCATCAAGCAATATGAGGCGATAGCTGGAAAGCTCGAACGCGCCCATGAAAGCGTAACAATCGGTGCAAATAAACCTAGTCGACTCCTGCTTTTATCAGGAAGCGACCCTAATGAAGAAATCGCGAGTTATGGGACTTTCATAATGAACTCCGAGAGCGAAATAACCGAAGCACTTGACAGGTATCGCAAAGGTGAAATGGGGCGACTTATGCCTTTACGATGAACATCAATACAACCCTGTATACAAGTTGAATAAGGAAAAATCATGTGCAAAATTTGTGACACCATCCGCAATAGCCAACAGTCGATACTTAATCAGAGCAACGCAGGTCAGGCCTGGATTCATAGCCTGACCGCCAGCGCTCACCAGCCCTTGAAACAATCGATCGAAATGCCAGCGAACGCTGGTAAAGTAGGCAGCAAAGTGCTGATCCGGGGTGGGAATATCCTCACGATGGATGATCAATTAGGCGATTTTGTGGGTGGCGACCTGCTCATCGAGGGTAATAAGATTGTGGCTATCGGCCACAACCTCAATGCTACAGGTGCTGAAATCATCGATGCGAAAGGCAAGATCGTTATGCCCGGTTTCATCGACACCCATCATCACCAATTTGAGACCGCCCTGCGTAGTACTCTGGTCAACGGGATGCTGGTAGACGACGGCACCGAACAAGGCAAAATCAATTATCTTTCCCATATTCTCGGTAATTTCGCTCCGGTTTATCGCCCAGAAGACGTTTATACGAGTGAGCTGTTCGGCTCATTAAGCCAACTGGACGCCGGCGTCACGACTGTACTCGACGTTTCTCAAATTCATCATTCTCCAGAACATACCGATGCAGCGGTGGAAGCATTGAAAGATGCAGGGCGGCGCAGCGTTCTGGGCTACTTTGAAGGACGCGGCGAAGGCTATCAATATCCTGAAGACGCTTACCGTGTGCGTGAACGGTATTTCGCTTCCGACGATCAACTTGTGACGATGGCAATGGGTGGCGAGGTGTACTTGCCGACCTGGGAGCGCGCTTGGCAGATCGCTAAAGACCTCGACCTAAGTGTAGCCTTACATGTGGTTGGTAGCATGGGGATGGCGGAGCACATGGAAAACATCGCCACCGCAGGTCTTCTGACTGATCGCCACCTTCTGATTCACATGACAGGCATGAGCGATGTGACTTGGGCCGCTGCGCGGGATGCAGGCTCTAAAGTCTCTCTCGCTGTCCCGATCGAGATGACTATGCGTCACGGCACTCCTCCAATTCAGAAAACTTTGGAAATGGGAATGCTGCCTTCCTTCAGCAGCGATGTTGAATGCACACTCACTGCCGATTTCTTTACCCAGATGCGCTCGGCACTAACGCTCCAACGAGGCCAGATCCATGAGCGCGCCCTGGCGGGTGAGCAAAATTTACCTGCTCTGCTCACAGCGCGTGATGTGATTCGATTTGCAACGATGGGTGGCGCTGAAGCACTGGGCCTGGGCCATCGCGTGGGCTCCCTTTCGGTGGGGAAGGCTGCTGACATTCTTCTCCTCGACTCCGAAGCACTGAATGTTGCACCGCTTAATAATGTACCTGGGGCTGTGGTCAGCCTGATGGAAAGAAATAACGTCGACACCGTAATTGTCGACGGACGAATCAAAAAATGGAAAGGTCATTTGATTGGGGTGGACATCCCGCGTCTCACTGCAGCAATCACTGAATCCAGAAATAACATCTTCAACCGCGCTGGCGTTAAGCCTGGCCTCTTTGATTGATTAAGGCTAGCTCGGGTGCTGGGTTGTCCAGCGCCCCGCTTATGAAGAGTGTCTTAGCGTAGACCTTTGCTGCATCAAACTCATGAAATCAAATGGTGAAGGCTCTATCATGAAAAATTTGAATCTGGATAGCGACATCCAATTGCTGCCTTTGATAATGAAGCTTCAAACGAAGCTCACGAGCGTGGTAAATAACGCACTTTTTTCATATGGCATCAGATACCCTCAGTACCGACTCCTTCAGATCTTAAGCACTAGCGACAGGCTGAACCCGTCATATTGCGCTCGTCAACTTTCCATAGAAAGTTCGAGCATGACAAAGCAGATTGACGCTCTAGAGAAGCTGAGATTGATTAGCCGACAATACGACAATAACGACCGTCGCTTTGTGTGGATACAGATCAACCAGGAAGGCAAAACAGTAGCCGCCGCGGCGAGAGAGGCGGTTAACTTGAGCATGAATGAGTTTCTAAGTGAGCTAAAAACACAAAAACTGGACAGTTTCATTGATATGTGCAGAGCGATGCTGTCATTGGCAAATTATCCCATTCAGCCAGATGACACCACCGAAGCGAGTCAGCTTTAGGAAATGCACCTCTTGGCACCAAAAGTTTTTTATTTATTGTTAAGCCGGTGAAATCATGGGCCTATCTAAAAATCCTTCGGGAATTTTCTCCCTCGTGTATAGCGTACGCAGCCTCGGCACACTGGGTTTTGTTCTGGTTGCTGCAGTGAGCCAGCTAGGATGTTCATTCAACGACCTTAAGCCGATGTCGCATCTGATCCCAGCGGAAGATCTTACGGTTCCGCTAGACTCGCAGGTGAAACTCTCTGCCGCGAACTGGCCAACCGCAGACTGGTGGAGGGCATTTGGAGATCCACAACTTAACGCGCTTGTTAACAAAGCCCTTACCAACAGCCCATCAATGAAGGCAGCAGCCGCGAAAATCAGGCAAGCTCAAGCTGTGGAAGGAATTCAAGCGGCCACCCTTCTGCCCAAAGTCGACGGCACGCTGTCAAGCACCAGAGAGAGATTCAGTGCCAACGGTACGACACCACCTCCCGTGGCAGGTACCTGGCAGTGGCTGAACCAGGGAAGCATAAACCTCAGCTATGAAATCGACTTCTGGGGTAAGAATGAAGCCGCTCTGCAAGCCGCCGTTGGGAGAACTCACGCATCGGAGGTTGAGGCTCAAGCTAGGAGTTTGGCTCTAGCAACAGCAGTCGTCTCAACCTATATCAATTTAAAGCTAAACAACGATGAACTGGATCTGGAGAATGCAGCCTTAAACAATCATCTGAAGGTTCTTGATCTAACAAACAAACGATTTGCGTCGCAGCTAGACTCACAGGTCAATGTGAAACAGGTTGAAGCGAGCATCCCCGCTAGTAGATCACGTATTGCCGAGCTGAGAGAAAATCAGGAACTGATCAAGACCAAGCTCGCCACGCTAACTGGCGAGGGCGCTTCAGCGGGACTCAACATAACAAGCCCTAAGCTTAAAACGCCTGGCACCTTTGGTTTACCCAGTCAGCTCACCGCCGAGCTGATCGGTCGCAGGCCAGATGTCGTAGCCCAACGTTGGCGAGTTGAAGCTACTGGAAACGACATTAGAGAAGCAAAATCACGCTTCTACCCAAATGTAAGCCTAACAAGCTTTGTGGGACTCCAAAGTCTCGGTTTTGACGTGTTCGCAAATGGCAGTAGTCGAGTTCTGGGCGTTGCCCCCGCACTGAGTTTGCCGATCTTTGAGGGCGGAAGACTGAGATCCAACCTAGCGCTTCAAAATGCCAACTATGATGAAGCGGTAGAAACTTACAATCAAACGATCCTTGATGCGATCAAAGACATATCAGACCAACTTACGTCACTCAAATGGTTTTCTGAAAGATATTCCCAGCAGCGCCTTGGCGTTGAAACAGCAACTGAAGCCGCATCGCTCGCCGAGCAAAGATATAGCGAGGGCCTTGCTTCATACATTGATGTCCTATACGCGCAGGATCAAGAAATCAGTCAACAGCGGGCGCTCGCGCAACTTAAGGCTAGAGGCCTGCTGCTCCACGCGGAATTAAGTCGCGCACTCGGCGGCGGTTACTCCCCCTTTGCAACGTCTGAAACTAACACCCAGTAATAACAGGTTCGAACATGAATACTGACAAACAAAATTCTCCAGATGCGGCCAAGCCTAAGTGGACGGCTGAAAAGGTGCTCATGGTTGTCGCAGGCGCTGGGCTGATCAGTGCACTCGTTTGGGTGTTTTTGCCCAGTACCACCGTCACAACCGAAGACGCCTATGTAGAAGGGAACATCGTCCAGGTGACAGCACAGATTGGCGGGACTGTGACAAAGATTTCTGCCGACAACACCGATCATGTTCAAGCTGGACATGGACTGGTCGAGCTCAGCAATGTTGATCAATCGGTAGGCTTCGAAAGAGCCAAGGCGCGTCTTGCTAAAGCAACCCGTGAGGTGAGAATTCAATATGCCCAGGTCAGACAAATCCAGGCTGAAGTTGACGTCAGGGCCAGCGACGTAACCAAGGCGAGGGCAGACCTCAACCGTCGCTTGCGCCTCGCCTCCACCGGCGCCGTATCGAGGGAAGAGGTCAGTCATGCCCAGGATGCGCTGAACAGTGCACTAGCAGGCCTCACAGCTGTCAATGAGCAGCTTGCGCAGCGAAAGGCAATGGTGGAAGGCACCGAGCTGAGGACACATCCAGACATTCTTACAGCAGCCTCCGACTTGAAAGATGCCTACATCGCCCTTCGTCGAACCACAATTGCAGCGCCTATAGATGGCACCGTAACCAAGCGTAATGTGCAAGTAGGTCAACGTATTAACCCGGGCAGCTCCCTCATGTCGGTGGTACCGCTGAATCGCGTATGGGTGAACGCCAATTTCAAAGAATCACAACTCCAGAACCTGAGAATAGGCCAGCCGGTTACCCTCACTGCCGACCTCTATGGTCGTAACGTCGAGTACAAGGGACACATCGAAGGCCTTGACGCCGGCACAGGTAGCGCTTTCGCTCTGCTCCCTGCTCAGAACGCTACAGGCAATTGGATCAAGGTGACACAGCGCGTTCCTGTACGGATCGCGTTAGACCAATCCGAAATCAAAAAACATCCGCTTAGGGTTGGTCTTTCCATGCGCGTTTCAGTCGACACACACGACCGTACCGGTCTTGTAATCTCTCCCGGCGTATCACCTGATAATACGTACTCCACAGACGTATTCAGCGGCGAGCTGAAGGATGCGGCGGAAATTGTCGAATCGGTAATTCGAGCAAACGAAGGCAGTGGCGCCAAGCCAGCAGGTGAAAGGTGAGATCATGAACAGCAAGTATTTCCCGCTCTTCACCATAGTGTTCATCTTATGTGCACTTGAATTTCTTCAAAGTGGAATGCTTGCGTTCGCCTCCGCACCGATCCGTGGAGAGATCGAGGCGAGCCCGGAAGAGTACAGTCTGGTCGCGGCCCTTTACGCGTGCCTTGCCGTTGTTGTTATCGCCAAGCTCCACTGGATCACGGAGCGCTTCGGATGGCGAAAACAAGTGCTGAGCTCCCTCGCCCTCTTTGTAACAGGCGCAGCACTATGTAGCGTGAGCAGCACGCTGACCGAGTTCACCGTAGGCAGGCTGGTCATGTGTCTCGGCGGCGCCTCTTTCATGACGACATCCCGCGTGCTCATAAACCTAATTCCACCAGGCCCGGCCAGGTTCACAGGAATCAAGGTGTTCGCTACAGGTCTGGCTGCCGGAACTGCCGCGGCCCCCTTCGTTGCGTCATTCGCGGTGGCCCACGATCATTGGCAGGCAATCTTCTGGATCCTAATCGGCCTAAGCATGATTGCCGCAGCGTTGGCCATTTTCAACCTTCCCAAGACGCCACCGGAGAAAGAAAAGTTAACACGCTCGAGCCCTTGGACTATTCTCACTCTTGCAACAGCATCCTTCTTCATACTTTACATCCTGCAGAAATCCTATTACGACTTCTACGCCAACGCAGAAATCATGGTTATTTTTGCGCTACTTGGAATCTTCGCACTCTATAGCTTCTTCCGCCTTGAGCATCGAAAAAGCAGTCCTCTCATCAAAATTGGTCGCCTAAATAGCTCACGTTACATTTATGGTGTGGCGATGTTCTCCTTCTGTTACATCGTTTTGGGTGCGAACAACTATGTGCTGCCGTCGTTTTTGCAAACAGGACTTGGATTTTCCTGGGAGACCATCGGTCACTTTCAGGCCATAGGCTTGACTTCGACCATTTTGACCTGGCTGATCATGATGCGGCTGCTGCCGAAGTATCCCAGCCCCAAAAAATACTTCATGGTGGGTTTCGCATCACTAGCGGCCTACGGTTGGATGCTGATGTCTGTAACTCCCAGCGCAAACATGTGGAAGGATATCCTGCCCGCATTGGCTCTTAACGGGTGTTTCATAATGCTAGTACTAGCAACCACCGCTATGCAGACATTCCGGGATGTTGCACACGAGGAGGAGCTATTTACTCACGCCCAACAAGTGAAGAACATGTTGGGGCAGATCGCCATGGCTATTGGAACCAGTATAGCGACTATTTTTCTTCAATACCGCTCTACCGTACACTACGGAAATATCAATGTTAACTTGGTGCCGGGTAACCCCACGTACGAGAGCCAAACTGCCACACTGTCATCCATCCTCGCTCTCGAACCCTCGATCAGTTCGTCCACTGGTGCTGCTTTGCTCCTGCAAAGCCAGGAGGTTAGCCGCCAGGCTACCTTGCTGGCAGGTATCGACTATTTCTGGGCTATCATCCTGATTGCTGCTGCATTCTTTTGCCTCCTGGCGTTGCAGAAGGTTTTCCGGTAATGGTCTGAGGCGGGGCGCGACTCCCCGCCCTCTCCCGACACGTCGATCTATGTTTAGGTCGCGAAACCATGAAAATAAGAATATCAGGGTATCCAATTGAAAGATCTTAATCTGCTGTATACTTTCGAAGCCCTGTGGCGTGATCATTCCGCCTCTGTAGCCGCAGAAAATCTGGGAGTAACCCAGGCAGGAGTTAGCGCTGCCCTGAAACGCCTGCGACAAGATTTTGGTGACAAGTTATTCACAGTGGTCGGACGCCGTATGGAGCCGACGCCTTTTGCAATCGAGATTGCTCCATTACTCTTACAATCACTCGAGTTAGCACGGGCAGCGAAAATTCACACGGTTAATTTCGACCCTTCAACTTGCAGAAAAAAATTTAAACTTCGCATGCGCGATATTGGTGAAGTTGTTTGCTTACCTTCGATCCTGGAACACGTCCTCAGTTCGGCACCAGAAAGCAAGATCGAAACTGAAGCCGGCTCCCTCGAAGACACACTTCAAGGACTTTCTACCGGACGAATTGATTTGGCGATCGGCTTTCTACCACAGCTTCAGACTGACATTCATTACTCGAATGTTTTCAAACAGAAGTATGTTTGCGTTTTCAGAAAAGGGCATCCTCTGGAAAAGCAAGAACTCACTTTTGAGACATTCCTTGCTCAAAAGCTTCTGTGCGTCGATGCTGTCGGCAGCGGACACTTTGCCTTAGAAAAGGCGTTGGTTGACTACTGTGGAAAGGAAAGCGTTCAGCTCAGAATCGCTCAGTCATTAGCAGCGCCTCATCTGCTTCTCACTACAAACCTGATATGGGTCGCACCAGAGGCGCTTGCCAAAACGTTTGAGAAAAATCTGCCCATTTGCATTCGCCCACTGCCCTTGGATATTCCGCCCTTCGAAATCGCGATGTACTGGCATGATCGCTATCATAGGGATCCCGAAAACAAATGGCTCAGGGAAACGGTTGGCCGGGCGCTAAAGGAGTCAGTTATCGGCTTGACCTACATGCCTTGATACATGGACGCCAAATTCCATGTGCCCATTCTGCGCGGCTCATCGGGTCGTGCATCCTCTCCCTCGAAGGCATACAACCTAGAATTTGAAAATCTTGTTGTATTCCGCTTCCAACCAGGACGGCCCCTCGGAATAAAGCTCTCGTGTCAGCTGCTTGATCGTCGCTACAAGACCGGACTCTTCCTCTGGTCTGTAGCTCATGATGAGTGGAGAAACCGCCTCCGGTTCGCTGATCAGTCGATAGGTCAACTCGGGCCTAAGGTGCCTGGCAGAGGCAGGAATGATACAGTAGCCCGATTCAGCAGATGCCAATCCCAGCGCCGTTTGAAGATCCCCAACAGCATGAATTTCCGAAGCAACCGAACCATGTGCTCGAAGCAAATTCGTGACCTGGTCAGCAAAGCTTGGATGAATGTGCGCTGGGTAAACGATAACAGGCAGATCACCGAGCTCCGACAGAGAGATCGGTGACGCTTCTGCAGCCAATGCAAACGTGGCTGGAAATGCGGCAAGCAATCTCTCCTCCCGCAGCACTGTTCGACAGACCTCCGTCGTCTCCGTGTACACACGGCCAAATCCTACGTCGATCCTGCCTTCCTTGAGCGCAAGGATCTGCTCTCCCGACGTCATTTCCACCCACTTGAAATCCAGGTCTGGACGGACTCTTCTCAGCCTTCGGATCACTGTGGGAAGTGCCGCATAGAGGGCTGATGCGACGAATCCTATCGTGAGCTTCTCACGCTCCCCCAACGCCACCCTTCTGGCGTTGTGAGCCATCTGCTCAACACGACCAATGACAGCCATTGAGTCCTCGTAGAAACGCCTTCCAGCCTCAGTTAGCTGGACTGGACGGGTCTCGCGCTTGAATAAGGCAAACCCCAACTCCTCCTCCAATAGCAGGATCTGCTTGCTCAACGAAGGCTGAGCCACATGTAGTAATTCAGCCGCGCGAGTGAAATTTTGCGTCTGGGCAACTGCGATAAATCGTTTTAGCTGGCGTATCTCCACAGCGTTCCCCTCATCAACCTACCCAGATACTATAGCCTGCAAGCTATGATAGATAGGTATAAAGTCTTGGACGTACCGGACTTACGCTGCGAAAAATTGGCCACCGACAATCACAAAACAAATGGTGCCCCATGAGCAAATCTCCCCTGCGTGTAGCAGTCATTGGCGGAGGCATCGCTGGTACTGCCCTGGCACTGGGCCTCAGCAAATGCTCTCACGTCAATGTCCAACTGTTTGAAACTGCCCCTGCCTTTGGCGAAATTGGAGCCGGCGTTTCTTTCGGCGTCAACGCCGTAGAAGCTATCCAACGATTGGGCATCGGCGAACTCTACAAGAGTGTTGCCGACAGCACCCCGGCCCCTTGGCAAGACATCTGGTTCGAATGGCGACACGCCCATGATGCATCGCTCGTTGGCGCCACCTTAGCGCCTGGGATCGGACAGTCCTCCATCCATCGTGCGGACTTCATCGACATGCTCGAAAAGCGTTTGCCTGCCGGCATCGCCTCCCTAGGCAAGCACGTCGTTGACTACACCGAGAACGACGAAAGTGTGACTCTCAATTTTGCTGATGGGAGCACCTACACCGCCGACGTAGCCATCGCTGCAGACGGGATCAAGTCTTCCATTCGAAATACGCTCCTGCGTACCGCTGGCCACGATGCCGTCCACCCGCAGTTCACTGGGACATCTGCTTACCGAGGTCTAGTAGAGACCTCTACCCTTCGTGAAGCCTACCGAGCCGCATCACTGGATGAGCATTTGCTGAACGTTCCGCAAATGTACTTGATCGAAGACGGCCATGTACTGACCTTCCCAGTGAAGAAAGGCAAACTGATCAACATCGTAGCGTTCGTATCTGATCGCAGTGTTGCCAAGCCGCAGTGGCCATCTGACCAACCCTGGGTTCGTCCTGCAACAACAGATGAAATGCTGCACCGATTCGCGGGTGCTGGGCAGGCGGTCAAGACGCTCCTCACCAGCATCAAGAGCCCGACTCTCTGGGCACTTCATGATTTTGACCCTCTGCCAACTTACGTGCATGGCCGAGTCGCTCTGATTGGCGATGCTGCACATGCGATGCTCCCCCACCAGGGTGCGGGCGCAGGCCAGGGCCTTGAGGATGCTTACTTCATGGCTGAGTTGCTCGGCAACCCTCTTCACGAAGCCAGCGACGTACCTGCTCTTCTGGAGGTATATGACGAGGTTCGTAGGGGGCGTGCCTCAAAGGTTCAGCTGACCTCCCGCGAGGCAGGTGAGCTCTATGAATACAGAACGCCTGGCGTTGAGAGCGATACGACCAAATTGAAGGCTTTGCTTGAAAGCCGCATGAACTGGATCTGGAATTACGATCTGGGTGCCGAAGCCCGCCTCGCAGTTAAGCCCTCCTACGCATAACCATCACAGGTACAAAGAGCGTATTCACGCACTTTGGAATCGCCCGGGTAGGCTTGTGCCGGCTCGGGCCGCAAATTATCGGAAAAGGTGACTCATGAACACTCTGAACGGGCAGGTTGCGATTGTTACCGGTGGTGCAATGGGTATCGGAGCTGAGATTGCTGCAGAGCTCGCCAGGCAAGGCGCCAAGGTAGCGATCACAGATATCAGCCCAGACAAAGCAAAAGCCATAATTAGCAAGATTCAGGAGGAAGGTGGCACCGCAGCTGCCTATTTTCACGACGTCACCAACGCTGAGTCGTCCCTCTCCATGGCGAGCGAGGTAGAAGCCTCACTAGGGCCAATTTCGGTTCTCGTCAACAACGCGGGAGTGTCAAAGCGCGTCCCGGTACTCGACATGGACGAGTATGAGTGGGATCGCGTCATGGATATAAATTTGAAGGGTACATTCTTCACGATCAAAGCCGTACTCCCCTTCATGCTCGAGCGGGCTTACGGAAGGATCATAAATATGTCTTCGGTGGTCGGGAAGAAAGGCTATCCAGAATTCTCCCACTACTGCGCTTCTAAATTTGCTGTCCTTGGTCTGTCGCAGAGCTTGGCGATCGAGTTGGCGAAGACTGGCGTGACCGTAAACTCAGTCTGCCCAGGTATTGTAATGACACCCCTGCACGACCAAATCGTCGCAGAAATGGCAGAGGCGCAAGGAATTTCATTCCAGGCCGCACTTTCAAACTTTTTATCGAATGTGCCCCAAGGCCGCGCCCAAACTCCCGCCGATATCGCGCGAGTCGTAACGTTCCTGGCCGCCAAAGAATCCGGCTCGATGACGGGAGGTTCTTACCACGTCGACGGCGGCATGGTGATGAGCTAATAGCCCATGCGTTAGCAGGCGCCTCCAAAGCTATGAAGGCGCCATCTGAAAAGCGCGCCTTCCAATCGGATTAATCAATTTCTGCACCTTATAGCTCTAGGCCTGTGGCTCGCAGGCCTAGAACTTCTTTGCGCCTTGAGAATCATGCTAAACCGACGAGTACGTGTGATATCCGATGATCTGGCGTTTAAACCAGAGACAGGATTTCAGTTAAAGCCATCGAACTACAACGAAGAATGCTAGCAACGCATAACTGACAGTGTTTGCCTGGCAATCCCATTCGCCTTACGGTTGGCTTATAGCAGTTCCTCAAAAATAAAGACAAAAAGAGATTTTCAGTATGCCTAATTTAACAGTAGGCATGGTAGGTATTGGGCAGCTCGGGCTCCCCATCGCTACCAAGCTCATCAATGCAGGCTTTCGAGTCGTCGGCTACCGCCGAACTGATCGTGAAGCGTTCGTTTCTCTTGGCGGGGTTGCCCTGAATACTCCTGCCGAAGTCGCCGACCAGGCTGATTTCATCCTGACATGCCTTCCCAGCGAATCTGCCCAGCTAGAAGTGATGGAGGGGAGCGCGGGGCTACTCGGCACGCTGACTACCTCCCACACCCTCATCGAGATGGGCACATACGATCGCGATTTCAAGTTGAGCCTTCAGCACCGCATCCAGCAAACGGGTGCCCAAGTGCTGGAGTCCGAGGTTAGCGGCTCTCCGCCAATGGTTGCACAGGGTAAGGCTGCACTGCTGCTCGGTGGCTCTGAAGAGCTGATTGATCATTGCCGTGAGGTCTTGAACGCCATCAGCCGAATTCAAATCCACATCGGTGAATTTGGCTCAGCCGTCACGATGAAATTGATCGCCAATTACCTCGTCACGATCCATACGCTTGCAGCTGCCGAAGCGATGAATCTTGGCATACGTGCGGGCTACGACCCCCAAAAGATTTTTGATGTTATCAGTCAAGGTGCAGGCGCCTCGGCAATGTTCAGCGTGCGCGGGCCTTTGATGGTCAGCCGCAACTACACCCCAGCGCCTGGGCCCTTCTGCACACTAGAGAAGTACATCCATATGTCAGGGGATCTCGCACAGAATCTCGGATGTGCGACTCCTCTTTTCTCAGCAGCTCAACCTTACTTCATGCGTGCATTGCAGGAAGGCCGTGGCGAACAAGACATCGCTGCGGTACTTGAACTGATCGATGCCGATTCCGCCCCACAAGCAGCAAGGAAACAATCATATGCTCATTGAACAGCGCGTTTATCACCTCAAGCCAGGCTCTCTTCATGAGTTTCTCAAAATCTACGAACTCGAAGGCCTGGCCATTCAATCTGAGGCTCTGGGAAATCTAATTGGGTACTTCCAACCACAGACGGGCGACCTGAACCGCGTTATCCATCTCTGGGGTTTTGAAAGCCTGGAAGATCGTAACTCGCGTCGAGCCGCTCTGTCTGCAAATCCAAAATGGCGAGAGTTCTTGGGCAAAGCAGGTGGCTTTGTCACAGCGCAACACGCCGAAATTCTCAGCGGTGCGAGTTTTTCACCTATCCGTTGACGGAGCATTTTCATGATCAAGTCATTGCATCACGTCGGCATGACCGTACCCAATCTGGGTATTGGTAGAACGTTTTATGAGGCTTTCGGCCTTGAAGCGAAAATTGCGGGCCATGATCTTGTGCTGCGTTGCAAAGGGCGCGATCAGGATCAAATTCGTTTAATGCCAGGCAGCCCAAAGCAGCTTAGCTATGTGGCGTTTGGCACCGACTCGAAAGGCTTCAAAAGCGTCCTCGATAACCTGGAGCGGTTGGGCGTGCCTATTGAATCGGCACCTTTTGAAATCGATTCTTCTGGTATCTGGTTCAAAGATCCCAGTAATGACTGGGTGCACGTCACTATCGCCGAATCTGCATCCGTTAAGGCTAAAGAGGTTCCGGAAATCAACACCCCGGGGCGGTATCGCCGCGTCAACGAGCGTGCGTGCACCCCCGCTTCGCAGAGCAAAAAAGCAACTCCGCTGCGGTTAGGCCATCTTATCAAGTTCACTCCAGACGTCACCCGCTCGGTTGAGTTCTACACCGAGGCACTGGGGATGAAGGTCTCCGATCAGGCAGGCGATGTCCTTGCTTTCCTGCGTTGCGGTTCTGGGGGCGATCACCACGTCTTAGGCCTGGCGAAGAGCAGCCACAGTGGTCTGCACCATCTGAGCTTCGAGGTGATGGACATCGACGAAATCCAGATGGGTGCTCAACACCTAATCAACCTGGGTTACAACAGCGCGTTTGGTCTTGGCCGCCATGTCGCAGGCTCTAATTACTTCCATTACATCCGCGACCCTTGGAATAGCCTGGTTGAGTATTTTTGGGATATTGACGTCATCACGGAAGACGATTCTGAGTGGGAACCTCTGAATGCGTCACCTCAGGAACTTACTGCAGTATGGGCGACCACTCCTCCGCCTCCTGAGTTTATCGAGAATTTTGAGGAGCGGAACTAAGATGCCTGTATCACAAGAGACAGTCAACTTGCTGCAGCGGATGCTCAATCTTCCGCTGTATGTGGTGTTACGCCACCCTTTAGACTTGAGCAAATTGCCAGACCTTCTAAGTGAACATTTGAAGTGGGCAATCGCAGCTGAACATAAAGGCGAGTTGTTTGCCTCCGGCCCATTCATAAAGGATGACTCACCACCCGGCTCGGCGGGAGGTATGAGTATCGTCCGGGCAAATGACTTAGCTCACGCAGAGTTGATTATTAAACAAGACCCCTTCATTACTGACGGTGTTTACACCTTTACCATCCAGAAATGGTTGTTTATGGAGGGCAGTTTTGACGTCCACGTCACGCTCTCCAATCAGCATGTTCAATATACGTAAGGCCTGACATATGAAATATCAACTATTCAATTATTTCACAGACGGCGCCACTGTCGCTCCCGGCATCGTGGTGGGGGATGCCGCATATGATCTCCAGGGCGCTTGCTCGTCTGCAGCAAACGTCACGCTGGATGAAATTCTTGAGCGCTGGGAGGAAGCCAATCTTTGGCTCGGCTCACTCGCCAAGGATATTACTGGATGGCCTCAGGGTTATGTAGCTCATGAAATCCCGCCTATAAAACTCCGTTACGCCCCGCTGCTGACACGCCCGGGCACGATTTACGGAGCTGGCGCCAACTACCGTGATCATGTGGAAGCGATGGCTAAAGCGCTTAACATGAACCTTTGCGCGGATCCGAAAAGTGAGGGCATTCCACCTTGGCATTTCATCAAGGCAAGCCGAGGTTCGTTGGCTGCACACGCCCAAGTCATCGACTTCCCTTCAAACACCCACATGCTCGACTGGGAGGCTGAACTGGCGGTCTTCATTGGCAAGCGTGCTGACAAGGTATCGGTGGAGGAGGCGCTTGACCACGTTGCCGGCTATAGCTGCGCGAACGATCTCTCAGCTCGCGATCACTTGAAACGCCCGCAAGTAGACGAGAGCTCACCTTTCCGCTTCGATTGGATCGGACATAAGACCTTCAACGGTTCCTGCCCTGTAGGCCCTCTGTTGACGCCTGCACAGTTTGTTGAATCCCCTGAAAATCTTGCCATCAAGCTTTGGCGAAACGGTGAGATCCAGCAAGATTCAAATACCTCAAATCATCTCTATACGATTGCTGACCAGATTGCGTACATCAGTCAGCGTATCGAGCTCTTCCCTGGCGACATCATTTTGACCGGCACCCCCGCCGGGGTAGGTATGGAAAAACAAACCTTCATTCAACGCGGAGACGTATTCACCGTTTGGATTGAAGGGTTAGGCACGCTCGAAAACAAAATCGTTTAAAAAAATGCGCGGGCTTAGACCCGCGTTAACTCGCACCATAAAGCTCTATCAGACTCTGCTTTAAAATAAAAACAAACATATGTAGGGCATAACAATGAAACACATACCTTGTGTTGCACAGCGCATTCTCACGCCTGTAGGTCTAGCTCTTGGTTTGATCGTCACATCTGCGCCCGCACATGCCACAGAAGGTGGTGGCTCAACCTATCCATTGGGCGTAAACACCGTACTGTCCGGAAAACTGCCGCCTCCAGGGCTCACGAACTTCATCTATGTATCCGAATACAAAGCGGATAAGACGATGGGAAATGACGGTTCGGAAAAACCTAACATCCACGATTTCGACTTGAACGTAAAAGCGCTCTCCATGCGTTTTGACTACGTCTATTCGGATTATTCGCTGTTGGGTGCGACGCTCTCTAGCCGTTTCATCGTACCCTTTGTGAAGGGTAAGGTGAGCTTCGATGTAGATACCCCTGCCGGACGTGTGCACCGCAGCGACAAACAGGAAGGTATCGGCGACATCACCCTTGTACCTTTGCTCCTGGGCTGGAGCTCACCAGGTCTCAGCCAAATTGTGGCCGTCGATATCTTTACCCCTACCGGATCCTACGATGAGGATCGGCTATTCAACCCCGGCCGAAATTACTGGTCGTTCGCTCCTTGGTACGGTATTACCGCCTATCCGATCAAGAACCTGGAAGTCAGCGCCAAGGCGCTGTACATTATCAACAAGGAGAACAGCGCGACGCATTACAAATCGGGTGATGAATTTAACGTCGACTACAACATCGGGTACAACATTACCCCCACGCTGCAGGTGGGCGTCAGTGGTTATTTCTATAAGCAAATCACCGGTGATGACCAAGACAACTATACCGGGCAAAATGAGGGTAACAAAGGCCGCGCATTTGCCATCGGCCCTGCGATTAAATATCAAACTCCTGCTTGGGGATTTGTAGCCAAATGGCAACATGAGTCTAGTGTTGTAAACAGGGCTGAAGGTGATAAGCTTTGGCTGCAGGCAGTCTTCCGTTTTTAAAAAACGTAGTTAGTCATATGTGGTCGATGCCCAAGGATTGGGCTGACCACTACAGCTCACCAACTATACGATCCTATAGTCCGCTGCTAGCCCCCATTTCCTCTCCAGGTGACACTCAGTCACTAAATGTAATATCTCTGCACCCCTCAATTTAAATCGGCGCTCAAGACTGGCTAATCAAGCCTCTAATATCTGAACGCTTGGCCCATTATCCTCTCTTGGAGCAATCATGTTTAGGTTTTACAAATCTCGTCGAGTGCACCTTTCGACTGGGCTTGCTGCTTCATTGATTATTACAACAGCCGCTAGTATGGAAAATTCAAATCGTCAGGTAGAGATGCAAGTGCTCGCTGCTGAGGCAGCTCGCTCAGAAGCGTTGGTAAAAGTGGATGTTGGCAGATTGAGAAAGATGACCGCTCCAGACTACATCCACATTGAGAGCAATGGGAAACTCAGGACCCGCGAGCAATTTCTACAAGGGCTTATCGACTCTGATTACAGGTTCAATAGCTTCGTAATTGACCGAATTGAAGTGATCGCTGAAGGTAACATAGCCATAGCTTCCGGCGACTACCACAATGACATCGTGGTGCACGGTGTACCTCAGCCAACTAAATACGCGAGATTCACAAGAGCCTGGAAGCTACAGGGGGACAGGTGGATAAACATTACTCACCAAGCGACAGAATACAAAAAACCTACGTTATAATATATCAATTAACGTAATACCGATCACCAGCACTTACTAACACTCAGCGAGGTACGGCACCCGAGATTACAGTGCATTTTATTAATTAAAAACCCGGGGAGCACATGCGTGGTGGCTCCCCGGATTTCTTCATGACTGCGCATTGCGGCAGCTGAAGATCTTACACCTGCTGCAGTGCCCGTGGGCGCTTGCTGCGCTGCTCGGATTCAGACTCGGTAACTTTCAGCACCTGAAAATCAAACTTTAGCTCTGCAAACTTTTCTACGTCAAGCGCGAATTCCTTAGCCCGACTGCTATCGTCGATAAATCGCAGCTCGCCAATTAATCCCTCTCGAGTTGCATATGCAAAATCATCCCACAGATACTCGTCACCTTGGAAGTTAATTTGCGTTGTCAAATGCCTATGACCAGGCGCCGATATGAAGAAGTGGATATGCGCTGGTCGATTCCCGTGACGGCCAAGGTAGTTCAACACCTCTTGGGTCGTACCTTGCTCTGGGCAGCCGTAGCCACTGGGCACAATGCTACGCGCTTTATAGTATCCACTCTCGTCGGTGACTATTCTTCGACGCAGGTTGTAGTCGGACTGGGCTTGATCGAAGTATGAGTACGTACCCTTCGTACTTGCATGCCAAACGTCAACGGTAGCACCCGCGATCGGCGTACCCTCGGTATCTGTCACTTGTCCGTGTAGCATCATTACGGTTCCAGGATCCGTACCATCATCCATCCGGGCGAAGCCTTCACTCTTGGGAGCGCCGGCGACGTAGAGAGGCCCCTCAATCGTCCGAGGCGTTCCTCCAGCTGCGCCAGCCTCATGGTCGCGAGCATCCTGCAGGAGATCGAGGAAGTGCTCCAAGCCAAGCCCAGCCACCAGCAGCCCCGCCTCCTGATTTGTACCCATGCGATTCAGATAATCAACCGCCTTCCAAAACTCGTCGTCTGTAACCTTCAAGTCCTCGATCAACGTCGCACAGTCCTGTAATACGCGAAGCAGAACCTGCTTCATCCTCGGACTGCCGGCGTCGTTATCGAGACCAACCACTTGTTTGAAAAATGACTGGACTTCAGCAGTTTGCGAGATCTTAGTGCTCATATTGCCACCTCTATTTTTATTAGTTTCTATTTATCATCATCACGAACTGAAGACGGATGCCGACACATCGCATCTATTTCGATTACCATGTATGGAAACAATGGTAACTGCATCAACGTGTCGTGTAGCTCATCAATACTGGACACATCAAATACACTGAAGTTTGCGTACTGCCCAGCAATCCTCCAAAGGTGTCGCCACTTTCCTTCGCGCTGCAAGCGCTGAGCCAACTCCTTTTCTGAAGCCTTTAACTGGGCTGCTTTCTCTGGAGCCATGCTTTGGGGTAATTGCACGATCATCTTTACGTGAAAAAGCATTTCTTTCTCCGGTTTATTGGCGAGCAAATCTAGCGAGCCGCTCCTCGTCAAGGGCAATACCAAGCCCCGGCGTACGCGGTACGTGCAATTCAAAATCTCGGAATTCAAGTGGTGACTGGATGATATCTTCCGTCAGTAATAACGGGCCAAATAGTTCAGTAGACCACGTAAGTTGGCGCAACGTCAGAAAAGCATGTGCAGAGGCTATCGTACCTATAGAGCCTTCCAGCATAGTGCCGCCATATAGCGCAATTCCCGCGGCCTCTGCAATTTGAGCCGTTCGCAGCACAGCACGTGGCCCGCCATTCTTTGCAATTTTTAACGCGAACACGCTAGCAGCACCCTGGGATGCTAGCTTAAAAGCATCATCAACACTCTCTATGGATTCATCCGCCATGATTGGCACAGGGCTTGATCTATTCAGGCGTACTTGACCTGAAGTATTAGCGCGAGAAATAGGTTGTTCGATGAGGTCAATGCCGTTATCGCCAAGTATCCCGCATGCGCGGACTGCCTGAGATTCGTCCCAATATTGGTTAACATCTACACGGACGCTAGCCCGCTCACCTAGCTCGCGCTTAATCGCAATAACATGGCGAAGATCGTGATCAACAGCATTAGCGCCGATCTTGATCTTGAATATCCGATGCCGTCGCTTTTCAAGCATCGTCTCCGCTTCGGCGATGTCTTGGGCAGTGTTTCCGCTTGCCAGTGTCCAAGCCACTTCGAGTGAGTCGCGAACTCTTCCCCCGAGAAGCTCACTCACTGGCATCCCAACTCGCTTCCCCAATGCATCCAACAAGGCCGTTTCCAATCCTGATTTTGCGAACGTGTTTCCTTTGGCAATTTTATCCAGATGCAGCATTGCTGCGTTAACGTTTCCAGCATCCATGCCGACCAAAGCAGGGCCGAGGTAGGTATCGATATTTTTCTTAATACTTTCAGGACTTTCGTATCCATATGAAAGTCCACCAATGGTTGTAGACTCACCGACGCCTACGACACCATCAGAGCAGACGATACGGATTATCACTAAGGTCTGCTTCTGCATCGTATGCATCGCCAGCTTGTGCGGCCTGATAGTCGGAAGGTCGATAAGTATCGCTTCGATTTTTTCGATTGAAGCCAGGCTCATAGCAATTTCTCTAGGCATGCTTAATATTGTCCCGCGATACACATCCTCGCGCGAACGGCTTAGTCGACCTTGCGCTTTTGCCCGCTTATAGTCCAATATCGTTTCCGTCTTCGATCATACCCTGGAGGTATCATGGAGCTCCGTCACCTTCGCTACTTCATCGCGCTGGCTCAAACGTTAAATTTCACTCGTGCTGCAGAACAACTCAATATCGCTCAGCCACCCCTCAGCCGTCAGATCATTCAGCTTGAAGAGATGCTCGATACCCAGCTTGTCATTCGAGAACGCCCCTTGAGGCTGACCGATGCTGGTCGTTTTTTTTATGAGCAGAGCTCAGTGCTCCTCAGACAACTCGAGAACCTCGCAATCCAAACTAGACGAATAGGCGATGGTCAAAAACGATGGATAGGCATCGGCTTTGCACCGTCAACTCTATTTGACAAGCTTCCTGGCCTTATTAGGACGCTAAGAAAAAATAGTGACTTGGAGGTCAGCTTGGTAGAGATGACCACTTTGGAGCAGCTTGAGGCTTTAAAGGCAGGAAGGATTGATCTAGGCTTTGGTCGCATAAGAGTCAATGATCCAGCCATTCACCAAGAGGTGCTTAGAGAGGAGCCATTAGTTGCAGTGCTGCCAACCGGACACCCTTTGTCAGGTGACGCGGTAAGCCTTGTAGAGCTTGCGCAATATCCTTTTGTTCTCTATCCAGCGTCCCCCAGGCCCAGTTACGCGGATCACGTGATGGCATTGTTTTCCAATCACGGGCTGGCTATTGAAGTCGGCCAGTGGGCCAATGAGCTTCAGACGGCTATCGGCTTGGTAGCAGCCGGTCTCGGAATAACTTTAGTTCCAGCATCCGTACAACATCAGAAGCGTGAAGACATCACATTCTGCCCTATAACCGAGCCCGAAGCGGTGTCCCCCATCATCCTCAGCTACAGAGTTTCCGATACCACTCGATTGCTATCTGAGTGTCTTGCGTTAGTAACCAACGAAATTCGAGATTCGCAATAGGTTGGAGCTCCAGCAGCCCACCCGACCGACGCGGAGTTATGTAAGCTACGCGACGGCACGTGGGCACCCTTTTATGACGCCCCAAGTTCATGCACTAGGTTGAGCTATTGGTCATTTTACAAAAATTTCATGTGAAAAAAATCTCGGGCTGGCAAATCCAAGTTCGTAGCCTGACTGGGAATACTGTGCCAAGTTAGGTGCAATCAAGAAACAACTTGCAGCTATAGATGTATATTCCTGTAGAAATTAGTAGAGAGATCCTGGCCTGCGGCACATGAAGAATATGCGCACTTGCTGACAGAGGGGCAATCCAGTGCGGCAGAGTCAGCACTCATTGGGATCTGAGTGGTGCATTACCTTGGTCAATGAAATTTCCGAGTTGAACGCGTATCGGGCGCTTTGGAGGCAAAGAGCCGCCCTGCTTAAACAGCAAGTCCCCCCTGCCCCGTTACCCGACCGATGATGATCGTATGACTGACGGAATGGGTTCAGAGCCCCGATGCGTTGAGCGACTTCAGAAGTGACTTGGCGCGCCTTTCCTGGGTTCTGAAGTCGATGTACGCGAGTGGAATCACCAGGGTGGATGCCAACGAAATGGCGATGTGGCACAGCCATGGGTATGAGGTCTCCTCAGCCGCTTCAAACGCGATAAGCGTCTGCAAAGGTGGTAGAGGTTCAATACGCATGGCTACAACAGGAAGACGAGACTGGACGTGCTCGTGATGGGACGGCTGTCGTAAACCGCAAGGTTGCGGCCCTCCGGGCTTCCCTCCGCACGCCTCTGACCCCTCCGGGGCCGGTGCGCTCCGCTTACTGCCTAGTTCACATATGGAGGCCAAGCGGAGCAGTAGCATTCGCTATCTGACTGGCTGTCTTCGACTGGTTTTGCGATTACTTCAGGTGCTGCTTGATCGCCAGCGCGGCTTGATTCATCGCATCGCGGACACTGGGTACCTGGGCGAGTACGTTGAGTAGGCCGTAGTCATGGATCATGCCGTTGTATCGAACGGCAGTAACCGGCACGCCTGCCGCATTGAGCTTACGGGCGTAAGCTTCACCCTCGTCCCGCAGTACATCCATTTCGGCAGTCTGTACCAAAGCTGGTGGTAGGCCTTGCAGCTGCTCCAAGGTAGCGCGCAGTGGTGAGGCGTGTATGTCGCGTCGCTGTTCCGGATCGGTGGTGTAGTTGTCCCAGAACCATTTCATCATGCCACGAGTAAGGAAGTGACCTTCGGCGAAGCGGTTGTAAGAGCCGCTGCTGAAGTCTGCATCCGTCACCGGCCACAAGAGCGCCTGGAAACGCAGTTTGGGGGTGCCGGCCTCTTTGGCCTTGATCGCAACCACAGCGGCCATGTTCCCACCGACACTATTTCCCACAACCGCGAGACGGCTTCCATCGACACCAATCTGCTTACCGTGTTCGGCAACCCAGCGTGTGGCGCCGTAAGCTTGATTGATCGCTGTGGTGAACTTCGCTTCCGGCGACGGCGTGTAGTCGACGTAAACCGCTGCCGCACCAGACCCTACTACCAGGTCGTGGATCAGGCGTTCATGGGTGGGATAATCACCAAGCACCCAACCCCCGCCATGGAAGAACATGAACACAGGCAAGTCACCCTCTGCCCCTTCTGGACGTATAACCCGAATATCCAGGCTTCTGCCCTCTACCTCGATGCTCCGACGCTCGACCTGGATACCCGCGAGATCTACCTTCACGCTGGCCTGGGCACCGCTCAGCACGGCGCGTGCGTTTTTCGGCGAGAGGGTTTCCAGCGGTTTACCACCGCCTGCTTCCAGGGCTTGAAGAAAGGCCTGGGTGGTGGTTTCGACACCAGGGCCACCCGCAGCGAATGCACTGTTAACGGCAATGGCAAGAAGGCCGGCGGTGAGTGTGCGTGACAACTTCATGGTTCAAGTTCCTTGGCGATGGGCCGGTAGTCGGTGGGTCGTGGGTTAGTTGTTGGAACAACCATTCCCTATAACGCGGTACTCCATGATGTGACGGTCGCCTTTGGAATCGTCGTAAGTCAGCTGCATTGGCACCACATCGCAGACATTAGGTACCGGGGTAACAGCCACAACGTGCGCGATATCGAGGTGCTGAGCGTAGCGATAGGGCTCCACTGTAAGCTGCGCAGTCTGAGTAACCTGGTCGTCGGCCATAGCGACAGAACCAAGGCAGCCGAGGAACAAAACGAGTAACAGCTTCATAGCAATCACCTGTATTGGGGGCGTAAGGAGGCCAGCGCACTCATACGGCGCTCGGTCGGAGTAAAGGGTTGGGGGCTAGCCCGGCGCAGTTCTGACGCCGGGCTGAGTGGCATCAGAAAGGCTTGGTAGGCAGGTACTTGCCGTCCAGGGTGATCACAGCGCGGTGGCCACCGTCCGGGTCTTCGACTTTCTTGATATCCAGCTTAAAGTTGATGGCGCTGATGATGCCGTCACCGAACTTCTCGTGAACCAGCGCTTTGAGGGTGGTGCCGTACACCGACATCATCTCGTAGAAGCGGTAGATGGTCGGATCGCTCGGTACGCCGTCGAAGAAGCTGCCACGAATTGGCATCGATTGCAGCAGAGTGACTTGATCAGCATCCAGGTCGAGCTTTTCACCTACGACCTTGGCGGCGCTTTCAGGCAGTGGGTGCTGGCCAAGCAGGGCTGCAGTGACGAAGGCTTCGGACAGGCCGGTGCCATCAACGATTTCGGCGAAGGAAAGATCCTTGCGGGCCTTGGCCAGGATGATGATTTCGGTCAGTTCCTGGCGAGCGGTGCGAGTAGCTTGAGTCTGGATCATGGTGAATCTCCTGGGTAGGTAAAGGTGCAGGTATAGGTTTCAGGCAACGTGCCTGGCTTGTTGGGATACGGCGTGAACTTCAGGGTTTTCGGCGAGAGACACGAAGGTGCCGGTGCTGCCATCAAAGGCATCGATACGCCCGGTTTCGATGTCATAGATCCAGCCATGCAGCGTGACGCGACCTTCTTCGAGCGCCAGGCGAACGGATGGGTGGGTCTGAATGTTGGCCAGTTGTGCGATGACGTTTTCGCGCACCATGGAAGCGACTTTGCTGGGCTTATCGAGGTGCTGACGGGCTTCGTTAACCACCTTGGCCGAGTCGGCGTAACGCAACCAACCGGCTACAGCAGGCATGTGATCCAGGCACTTGCAGGTTGCGATAGCGGTCATCGCTCCGCAGTCCGAGTGACCGCAGATCACGATGTCTGCGACGTCGAGTCCGGCCACCGCGTATTCGACCGAGGCCGAAACGCCGCCAGGCTCTGGGCCATACGACGGCACGATGTTGCCGGCGTTACGAATTACAAACAGATCGCCTGGCTCGCGCTGAGTGACCAGTTCAGGCACCAGTCGGCTGTCTGAGCAGGAGATGAACAGCGCCTTCGGGCTCTGCTGGTTGGCCAAGTCCTTGAACAGTTTGACTCGCTCAGGAAAGGCGTTTTGCTGGAATTTCAGAAAACCGTCGATGATCGCTTTCATGGTTGCTGTCTCAATGTCGCTGGGTGTGAGACAAAGATTAAGCAACACATGACATAAGGTAAAAGTCTCATTTATTATGCAGTAGATCAGATAATCTTATGGATCAACTTATGCTCGCTCGACACATCCAGTATTTCCTGGCGGTTGCTGAACATCTCAGTTTCACGAAAGCTGCAGCGGCTCTGCATGTCTCTCAGCCGGCCCTTTCGCAGCAAGTAAGGCAGTTGGAAGAAAGTCTTGGAGCCCAATTGTTCGACCGCTCAGGGCGCACAACGCGGCTGACAGACGCAGGCGATGTCTACCTTCTCTATGCACGCCGTGCGCATCAGGAGTTGCGGGAAGCTAAGAACGCTATCCATGACGTGAGCGACCTCAGCCGTGGCTCATTACGCATTGCCGTAACGCCAACATTCACGACCTATCTGGTGGGGCCGCTGATCGAGGCATTTCACTCCAGGCATCCCAAAATCACCGTCAACCTGAAAGAGATCTCCCAAGAGCGCATCGAGGAATTGCTTTTGGCAGGAGAACTGGACGTAGGGATCGCGTTCGATGAAATAAATACACCGGACATTGAAGCCATCCCCTTGCTGAACGAAACGCTCGCTCTAGTGGTGAACCGAAAACACCGTTTGGCCGAGGAGCGGGCAATTACATCGAAAGGCCTGAGTGTTGAGTCTCTGGTTCTGCTCAGTACAGAGTTTGCCACTCGTGACCAAATCGACCGCTACTGCCGCAAACACGCGATTCGCCCTCAGGTGCAGATGGAGGTCAATGCTCTTGGGGCAGTGATTGAGATCGTTCGACGAACGCATCTTTCGACGTTGCTGCCTGCCAGAATTGCGTTGGCTCATGACGACCTAGTGGCCATCACCCTGGAGCCAGAACGTTTGCAGCGAACTGCCGTTCTTTTACGGCGAAAGGAAGCCTATCTGAGTGCAGCGGTGGGGGTTTTCATCGAGCTGGCTAAAGAAGTGTCCAGCGGTCTTGATGGGTGAGATAGCCCCGCGGGCTGATGGCGCGGCTCGGCGCTCAGGGAAGGGAGACGGCACTTGCGGTGGGTTTCGGCGCGACTACCATGTCGACACCGTGGGGAAGCAAAAAACCTGATCCTTCCGCTATGAAGGATCAGGTTCTGCACGGCTCAGAGACCCAGTTCAGTCAAACCTGGGTGATCATCTGGCCGGCGACCCAGTGGCCAGTGGAACTTGCGCTCGCTTTCCTTGATAGGCATATCGTTGATGCAGGCAAAGCGGCGGTGCATCAGACCATCTGCCTCAAACTCCCAGTTTTCGTTGCCGTAGGAGCGGAACCAGTTGCCTGAATCATCGTGCCACTCGTAGGCGTAACGGACGGCGATGCGGTTGTCGGTGAATGCCCAGAGTTCTTTGATCAGACGGTAGTCCAGCTCCTTCTTCCATTTGCGAGTTAGGAAACCCTGGGCTTCTTCGCGATTGTTTGCAAACTCGGCGCGGTTACGCCATTGGGTGTCCAGGGTATAGGCGAGCGCAATTTTTTCAGGCTCGCGGGTATTCCAGCCATCTTCAGCGAGCCGGACTTTTTCAATCGCCGATTCGCGAGTAAAAGGAGGAAGTGGCGGGCGAACTTGTGCGTTGGACATGGTGATGCCTCCAAATTAAGTGGATAAACATATTCGATTGCAGGACGTTAAATCAGGCCAATGAAGCCAGGCCCGCCTGACGCGATATTCAAAGACGTGAAACGAATTAAAAGAGAGCGACTGAAAACCACCCTTAGCATCAGAAATAACATTCCTGCACTAATGGCTTATTACAATATTGAAGCAGGTGTAGCGATTACAGACCCAGTTCAGTCAGACCTGGGTGATCATCCGGACGGCGCCCAAGTGGCCAGTGGAACTTGCGCTCGCTTTCCTTGATGGGCATGTCGTTGATGCAGGCGAAGCGGCGATGCATCAAGCCATCTGCCTCAAACTCCCAGTTTTCGTTGCCGTAGGAGCGGAACCAGTTGCCCGAATCGTCGTGCCACTCGTAGGCATAACGGACGGCGATGCGGTTGTCGGTGAAGGCCCAAAGCTCTTTGATCAGACGGTAGTCCAGCTCCTTCTTCCACTTACGAGTGAGGAAACCCTGGGCTTCTTCGCGATTGGTCGCAAACTCGGCGCGGTTTCGCCATTGGGTGTCCAGCGTGTAGGCGAGCGCGATTTTTTCGGGCTCGCGGGTATTCCAACCATCCTCAGCGAGTCGGACTTTTTCAATGGCCGATTCGCGAGTGAACGGAGGAAGTGGCGGACGAGCAGTTTCGTTGGACATGAGGGTGCCTCCAATCATTTGGATCGTTCAGTGGAATTAGCGGTTCTGGAACGTTAAGCGCTTGTGCGCGGTACTTCTTTGAGCAAAATGTTAGCGATTTCTTTAGCACTATCCAGGGCGGTGAAATCACCCATTACCCGGGCCACGGTTATAGTGCCCTCTATAAGCACGAAAAACTGCTTAGCCAAAACAATCGGATCTTTGACGCCTAAATCTTTAGTAAGCTCTAGCGTGTAGTCAAGTAGCTTTTGTTTATGCAGCTTTGCGATTTGCCGAATAGGGTCATCTGCATCGCCCACTTCTCCGGCAGTGTTAATAAAAGCACAGCCGCGAAAACCTTCAGACTCAAACCAGGACTTTAAAACATCAAAAATGCTAAGAATGCGTTCTTGTGGAGTTTGCGCCTTTTCGCATTCACTCCTGAACCACTGCATCCAGCGTACATCACGCGCATTCAGTGCCGCTGCTGCGACATCGTCTTTATTCGCGAAATAGCGATAAATACTTTTACGCGCTACGCCAGAGGTCTTTACCAGGAGATCCATGCCAGTGGCGTGGATCCCATTTTCGTAAATCAGCTTTTCGGCAGTAGCCAGAATTTTTTCACGTGTATCGGTCATTGGCTTATCCATGTAGCCAGAGTAGAACGGTCGTTCTCCCTGGTCAAGCATCTCTTCTGAATTTTTTTGATTGTACGTGTGAGAAGGGTTTTCAATCGAGCCTGCGCTCCAATCTGCGCCCGGCCATTCGAGAGGATCGAAAGCCTCGATTACCGAGGCTGCCGAAGCACTCTACCTGGCTCCGGTCTTAGGCGGTGCCTCAGTCAACCTGCTGATGATTTGTGTAGGGAGGCATTAAAGCGACGGGGCATCTCACCGCGAGGGTATGGGCAAGGTTGATAATCCGCTGCTCGCACAGGCCTAGCGGCGGGTTTTCTTTTTCCCCCCTGACATGCCCCAAGTTACACCTTGGTTGGCTAAGCCCCTTCTCGTATCATCAGCCCTCCCTACCCGGAATGATTTACGTGAAGCCGTCACCTGGAAGTGCCCAGCCTGTCCCTGCAAATGCCAATGGCCCTAAGTGGGATGTCGGTGAAGCTGTCAGCCAGCTGTCTTGGGACGACTTGCGGATCATCAAAACGCTGAGCGACTGTAGCAATCGCGCCGCTACCGCCAAGAGGCTCGGCATCAATGTCTCCACCGTCTCGCGGCGGGTTGCGCAGGTTGAGAAGACGCTGGGGGTTGCGCTGTTCGATCATCGCAAGGCGGGGTATTTGCTAACCGCCGAAGGTGCAGAGCTGCGTGCACTGGCCGAGCGCGTTGAGCTGGACATCGTCAGCGTCACTCGCAGGGTTTCTCGTGCCGGCCAAGGCCCCTTGGGGAAACTGCGAATTACCACCAGCGACTCGCTGCTGCTGTACTTTCTTACGCCGATCATCGCGGACTTCAAAGCCGCCAATGAGGGGATCACGATTGAAGTGCTGGTCGGCAACCAGACGTTGAGCCTGGCGAGAGACGAGTCGGACATCGCGGTGCGCGCGACCAAGAAACCGGCAGATGCCCTTGTGGGTCGCAAGCTCGCCAACATCGCCTGGGCGCCATATGGCAGCGTCAAGCAGGCGGCAATTGCCGATCCTTTCGCTGAGGGCCAGCCGTGGGTGTCCTACTCGGGAGGCCTGTGCGGTTTGAAGGCAACGAGCTACGTCGAATGTCGGGTGCCCCCGGAGCAAATCTCTTATCGCACCGATTCGGTCGCAGCAGCGAGCGCTGCAATTGCGGCGGGCCTCGGTTTTGGTTTCCTCCCCTGCATGCTGGGCGATATGACCCCTGGGTTGGTTCGGGCAGGCCCAGTGGTGCAAGAGCTTCAGGACGAGCTTTGGCTGCTTACCCACCAGGACATCAGGAAGTCCTGGCGGGTGAAGGCATTCATGACATTTTGTGCGGCTGCTGTGGCCGACCTCAAACCGCTGGTCGAAGGTCAGCAGGCCATCCCGGCTTCATAGCTGAAACCCGGAGCGCAGGTCACTTGGCTTGGGCACCGATCACCGCACGGCACACAATCTCGATCAGTTGTGGACGCTGAGCGAGCCGCGATACGCCGATGATATTGCTGGCCGCCTGCGGGCGCTCGGTGCCATACGCCGCCTTGCGCACCTTGCCGACAACGGCAAAGGCTGCATCCATGTCCAATACATACAGCGTCTCTTCAACGACGTCCTGCATCGTGGCGCCATACAAGGCCAACAACTTGGCAATGTTGTCGTAGGACACCCGCATCTGTTCGCCCATCGACGAGAAATCGCTCGGACGACCGTCAGCATCCAGTGGCGCGGGTGCTACCAGATTGCCCTCTTCGTCATGGTTGAACTGTCCCGAGATGAAGATCTCGTTCCCAACTCGTCGCGCTTGCGGATAGCCATAGGCCTCTTCCCATGAAACGCCCCAGTAGGCGGTGTCGTCGTTGAAAGGTCGTGAAGCAGCCATTGGTTTCTCCTCGGCGAAAAATGGATCGACGTGATCCGACTGGCCGAGATCCTAGCACCGGATTGGACGCTTTCTGTGGTGCATTAATGCGATTCCAAAGGCGCAAAAGTGCGCCACCGCTTCGCTGAGTGTTTCGCTATCTTGTGATGGCACTCGGCGACGACCCGCCGAAAAACTCTCGCTACCGTTCAGCAAAAGGGAAGAACAATGAGCAATCCACACACTGAAGTCTTGACCCCGCTCAACAGCCAGCTGATCTTCATTGATCAGCAACCGCAAATGGCTTTTGGCGTGCAGAGCATCGACCGGCAGACGTTGAAAAACAACACCGTGGGCCTGGCCAAAGCAGCCAAGATCTTCAATGTGCCGACCACCTTTACCACGGTCGAAACCGAGAGTTTTTCCGGCCATACCTACCCCGAGCTGCTCGCGGTCTTCCCTGACGCTCCATTGCTTGAGCGCACGTCCATGAACTCCTGGGACGATCAGAAAGTGCGTGATGCGCTGAAGAAGAACGGTCGAAACAAGATTATCGTTTCGGGCCTGTGGACTGAGGTCTGCAACACCACCTTCGCACTGTCGGCCATGCACGATGCAGGCTATGAGATCTACATGGTTGCCGACGCTTCCGGTGGCACGACCAAGGATGCCCACGACTACGCCATGCAGCGCATGATCCAGGCAGGTGTGGTGCCGGTGACCTGGCAACAGGTGCTGCTGGAGTGGCAGCGCGACTGGAAAAACCGTGACACCTACGATGCGGTGATGGAGCTGGTCAAGGAACACTCAGGCGCTTACGGCATGGGCGTCGACTACGCCTACACCATGGTGCACAAAGCGCCAGAGCGCGTTCAGCACGGCCCCACCTTGGCACCCGTGGCCGCGCCGATCTGAGACCTTATCAGCCCCAGGCTTGGTTTCTGATCGACAACCAGGGGCTGGAATCAGCTGATCCGGGCTAGACCATCGAGACGGAATATTCTGAAGCCATAGAAGAGGCTTCAGCGAACCGCGCTGCCCGGATCAACCACCTCCAAATTTTCAGGATGAATTGATCCTCATGAACAGTGCTAACGGTATCGTGATAGCCACCGTCGCGATTCAATGGACGGGACGGCTCAAACCTTGGCAGGTGACCACTGCCAAGCAAATGATGTTGGATCATCTGGATATAGGTATAACGGTCACTGCACTGGCCGAAGCCTGCGGCTTGTCACGCAGCCATTTCTCGCGAATGTTCAAGGAATCCACGCATGTCTCTCCGCAACAGTGGTTGCGTGAGCAGCGGCTCAGGAAGAGTAAAGAATTGCTGGAGGCATCGACGATGATGCTCGCCGAGATCGCCCTAGAGTGCGGCTTCTACGACCAGCCGCATTTCTGTCGGACGTTTATGAGATCTGTAGGGATGACACCTCAGGCATGGCAGCAGCAGGCTATTTAGCAGGGACAGGTTCGCTATCCACATCCTACTAAGCTAGCGCCGCTAGCGCCTTCCTGGCTATTTCGACTTGCACAGTCGTACTCCGCTTCCGCCCGGGTGGGGTAGTTCAAGGCCAGTCGTGTTTTGCCATGGGTGTCGTAGAGGTCGTACCCCGCACCAAGGGCAGCTGGGACGCCGATTCGGCGAGGGAATTGCTCTCAGCAGCCTGCTGAACGGCAGGTAGCGTAAAGCTCCGATCAAAAAGGTGGTGGTGGTGACCTATTGGCCGCCACCCAGGTGATTCCACCCGCTATACGCCGACTTCAATACGTGGGGGTCTGCCCATTTCCAGAAAACGTCACCGCGAATCCGCATGCCGACCTCCTACGACTTTAGTCTTATTTGTGGGGTGTTCTCACCATAGCGCAGCGAAGCGGCAAAGCCATCACCGGCGAGCGGATTATCGACCCCTTATATGACGGGATGTGCCCCGTGATTCAGGTTAACGGCGGACTGGCTCAGCAGAGCTCAGGTTGTCCAAGAATTTTGAAGGCCTTCAGAAGGTTGCTTCGGAGTGCGGATTTGCACCATCTGCCCACGTTCATGAGGTCTCTATACGAACGGAGGCGGGCTAGATCTAGCACCACCTGCCGGCCACGTCTTCTCATCACTACTTTTCGAACTGCGAGGGCGCTGTAGCCCTGTTGCGCCGCGCTCGGCAACTGAAGATCTCTAGCATCAGCTTGACTATGCACAGTGATTTTCTGAGCGCGTAGGACATCATCCGTACATCGCAGGACGCGCCGAACGAGGCATCGATCTTTTGCAGAGCCTCCATCGCTTTCAACCACAAGGCAGGCCGCCGCTAGCACCTCGGCTATCAACTGCTCAGCTTGATCTCTATTTTGGTTCGGCATGCCCCTCTTCCTTGCTCCGAAGTCCGATAGACCACCTCGTAAAGCATACGGCCAGCCGTATTGAGCTGACACGAGGGGCATATCGCCCTGGCAACGTTGAGGCGATAACCGTCAGGATGCAAGAAGAATTGGGAGGAGTGGCTTACTTCGAGACCGGAGATGTCTCACCGCCAAGATTAATATGCCGGAGAAAGCACCGGTGCACAGGGGCACCATTAACTGTTGTCCAGGGTTTGTAATGCTACCCATCATGGACAAGGCCAGCAGCCCCATAGCCACCAAAAGTCCAACGCTGCCAAGCGCGGTAAGAAGCCATCCAACTACACGCATTACTTTTCTCCCAGAACAGTTTCACGCTTGAAGATTTCCAATGTCTTCGGCCCTATGCCCTTGAAGCTGAGCAGCCACGCGTCGAACTCAGCTGACTTCATTGACCCGCTCTCTACAGCATTCGTTCGAGATTCCAGCTCGGCAGCCAGGCCAACACCTAACTCGTGCAATCGGGTCGCAGTGGATTCGTCGTACCGCGCATAACCTGCCTGGCCCAAGAGCCTGACGAGATCCCGATGGGAGCAGCCAGCCAATTTTTCAGGCGTATCCAACCCATGGCGATCAACCAAATTTCGGTACGCTTCAAACGCGACAGAGGAACGAATCCTCTTCCCGATCAAAAAGCTCGCGAGCAGCCACTTGTACAGCCCGTGGCCGCTCGGGTCGCTGACATCGATACCAAGCTCGGCTGCAGTGATAGGCGTCACCCTTTTGAACGCCTCGGATCAGCAGAACGCGGGTAGGTGCGTTCTTCTTCGATGGTGCCAGCCGCCTTGTGGATCTTCACCGATGCTGTTTTGCCGTGAAAGAAGTCGGACAGTGAGCTAACCAGTTCTTGCTTGGTGGCGGCACGCTTCGAAGCACGTTCAGCGCCGGCTTTTTTGAGTTCCCAACCATCGGCGGTTGGGCTCAGGTGATAGGTATCCATGCGTAGCTCCTAGGCTCTAGATCGACTCTGCGTCGTCTTGAATGCCTTCCTCCGCCTCTGCTGCGTCCGTAGCATCGGCATCATTCAGAGGCGGCGATGTGGGCTTTTCAGGGTCGTTGATAAATGGGACATCGCTTGGCCCTTTTTCTTCCGGGCCCTCAGTCTTAGGTTGCATAGCTAACCTCCAGTTTGATCTGCATGGCGCTACGCGCCACCTGACCCTTCAGCAAACTTCTTGAAATCAATAGGCTGAGTTGTGAACTCCGGTTCCGGCCCGCTGATCTCCATTGTCGATGACGTACAGTGGGAGTGCTGATACAAGAGCCCCTGCCCGGTTGATGGATTATGGAGGTGTCTACTGCTGGAAAAATTCAGTTGAGAGGCCGAGCAGAGAGTCGCAGGCGCAGCTCCGCTAGGAATCAACGCCCCTTGCACCCAGAGACAGCAATTGGCTAATGCGCTTAGAAGCCAGTTTCATGCGTTCAATCAGCGAGGGGACGTCACAATCTTCCTTTCGATATTGGGGTATCGTTGCAGAGATAGAGCCCGCCACCTCCCCATCGATAAAGAATGGAACGCCGATACCAAAGGCCCCCAGAACCCGCTCGCCGTCACCCACCGACCATCCCCGCTCTCTGATCGATTGAAGATCAGCACGGAGCTTGGCGTGCGAAGTGATGGTGGCCGCGGTGAGTTTCTCCAGCTTCAAACCATCAGCAAAATCTGCCGGCAGATGGGCTAGTACGGCCTTGCCGGCGCCCCCGGCATATAGGGGAACTTCCACGCCAGTCTCCAGCTTGTACTGGATAGGCCGCCAGCCTTGAATAACCTCAAGGAACTGGGCTTTGGAAGTTGCCCCGTCAAACGAGAGGTACGCAATTGTCTCTCCCGTTTCCTTCACGAGCGCGTCAACGATGGCCTTGCAGAGTTTCACCGGGGAGTAGGTTTCATTGCTCAGCAGCGCAGCCCATTGATACAGACGGGCACCTGGATAGATCACCTGACCATCGATGTGTATCAAGCGTTCCAGAGTGGCAGAGCCAATGATTTTCTTGGCCGTTGCCGCATTGCATTGCAACTGAGCAGCCATGCCCAATCTGCACCTGTAACCATTTGGCTCAGCGCAGGCCAACTGCAGCAGCCCCTCTAGCCGGGCGACGATAGAACTGTCGCCATCGTTGACCACCTCACGACCGAAGCTGTCAGACACCCCAAATGCCTGTGATAGCCGCTCGGCTATCTCATTGAGGGTCGCCCGGGCAGAGTCCCGAACCTTGCCATCGATACCTCCAAGATCGTGAAGCGACACCGAGATCAGCAACCCCGGTGCCAACTGCCTCACCACCATCGAAACAGCTGGGGGAAACTCGGTCTCAGAAATGCCCTGCGGCGGTTCAATCGATGTTTGGCGAGGTGAGATTTCATCTAAAGAGGGATGCTGTCGAAGGTACTCACTGAACGCTCTACCGATGTCTCCGAACGCCAAGGGGAAAGGATTTCCGCTCTTGGGCCTGAAGAACAAAGTGGCCGGGGCCTCGCCACAGTGCAGGACGTAGTAGCCGTTCAAATGCGGTGCATACACCGACAACAAGGCCGCCTGCTTCGCCCCCTCCGCCAAGCCGTCGAGAAGATGCCGAGCCGTCTTCAACAGAAGACTGCGATGATTCAAAGCGTGCATCAGAACCCTGAAGCGCGGCCCCACTCGATACTTTCCGACCCCATCCTCAACCGCAAAATCTCGGTCAACCAAAGCCACCAAGATGCGGTTGATGGTGCTTCGGCTTTCACTCAGGTCACTAGCCAGCTCTCTGACGCCCCACGCTTCGCCATCCGCTCGTCTGACCAAAGCATCCAGCACCTCAATCAATCGGCCGTGGCTGGAGGTAGCTGCGGGGGCTTTGGAAGCCGCATTTTCAGTGGGCGCGTTAGGCATTTAATCGACTTGCTGAGCATGTGGGAAGTCCCCATTTTGTGCCGGTTTCAAGCTGCAGAGCAATCGCCGCCTGTTGACAACCAGGCTGAGCGCGAGGATTCTTGAAAAACAAAACAGGACGCTGTCCCATTTTTTAAAAGTGGACGTGATCTACAAAGTGGAGTGACCTATGAATAACAACAATACGTTGACGGAGTCCGTCGCCATGCCTGAGCCAGGTACTGAACGCAGGACGAAAGCCAAGAAAGCTACGGCTGCAGCTGTCTTCGGTACGTTCGTCGAGTACTACGACTTCAGCGTCTACGGATACCTTGCGGCAACTCTCGCCCTGGTCTTCTTCCCGTCGGACGACCCCACCACGGGCCTGCTCAACACCTTTCTGGTCTTCGGCTCGGCATTCCTTGTCCGCCCGATAGGCGCAGTAGCCTTCGGCTGGCTCGGGGACAAGGTAGGCCGCCGCGCAAGCCTGATCGCGAGCATCACCCTGATGGGGGCGGCTGCGACGCTCATCGGCCTCTTGCCTGGTTATGCGCAAATCGGCGTCTGGGCCCCTATCCTGCTCGTCGCACTGCGCATGCTGCAGGGTTTCTCTGCCGGTGGTGAAATCGGCGGCGCGGCCAGTTATATCCGCGAGTGGGCACCCGCCAACCGTCGCTCGCTGTACATCTCTTTCCTGCCGTCGATTGCCCAATTCGGTAAAGGGCTCGCAGCAGCCATCGCCGGCCTTGCAGCCGCATGGCTGACCGACCCGCAGATGGCTGATTGGGGGTGGCGTATTCCGTTCCTGCTGGCGCTGCCGCTGGGCATAATCGGCCTGTGGATGCGCCTGGGCATCGAAGACAGTCCGGAATTCGAGTCGAAAAAGGCTGAAGAAGGCATAGATCAAAGCGCACCTTTCGCTGAGCTCGTGCGCGACTATATGCGCCCGCTGACCAAGGTCATGATGATTTCGCTGGTGCAGAACATCGGCACCTATATCGGCACCGTCTTCATCGCCGCGTACTTCAGCTCGATTCTCGGCTATTCGAAGGGACAGGCCTCCACCATCGTTCTGGTTGCAGTCAGCTTCGCAGCCCTGATGATCCCATTGGCAGGTCACCTCGGCTCGATCATCGGCAGCAAAGCCGTGCTCCGCCTGGCCTATCTCGGCTACGCCGTGCTCTCTGTCCCATCGTTCCTGCTGATGCAGCAAGGTCAGGTCAGCATGGCCATGGCCGGCCTGGCGCTGGGGATGATCCCCTATGCGCTCTGCCTGGCGGGCACCTACTCGGTCATGCCTGAGTTTTTCCCTACCCACGTTCGCCACACCGGCGTCGCGTTTGGCCACAGCGTTGGTGCCGTGATCGGCGGCGGTATCGGTCCTTTCATGGCGACCTGGCTGATCGGCGCCACCGGCAACCAAACGGCCCCTGCTTTCATCCTGAGCGCTGCCGGCGTTCTAGGCCTGATCGTACTGTGGACTGTTCGCAGCCAAGCAGCCGCCGACGACAAAAAACATCAATTCGCCTGAGTACCACAGCATGTCTCTCATTTACGTCACCAGCCCCATTCACGAAACAATCCTTTCCCGGCTTTCGCAGATCGGCGAGGTGCGCCTAGGCTACGGCCCCAATGCCGTTGGATATGAAGAAATCCGCAATCAGGTGGACGCCGTGTTTTTACGCGGTGGCCACATCAGCGCTGAAATGATCGCTGCCTCGCCAAAACTGCGGATCGTGGCTCGCCATGGCGCCGGCTATGACAACGTCGACTACAAAGCAGCAGCCGAACACGGCGTCTGGGTCACTAATACTCCAGGTGCAAACCAGCGCAGCGTGATCGAGCATGTCTTCGCACTGCTCTTGTCGCTGTGTCGCAAGCTGCCGCTGGCATCTGAGCAAACCCGCAACCGCGTCTGGGCAGAAGACCGCCTCTCGCTGACCGGCATCGAGCTCGAAGGACGTACTTTGGGCCTGGTAGGGTTCGGCAACATTGGCTCCAGCGTCGCACCTGTAGCTGAGGCCTTCGGTATGAAAGTGATTTTTACCGACCCAGCCATCGACCCGAGCTCGGACAGCCGTTGGGTGGACTTTGGCACCCTCCTGTCCACAGCTGACGTCGTCAGTCTGCATGTCCCGCTGTTGGAAACCACTCGCAACCTGATCGGCGCACCTGAGTTCGCCGAGATGAAAGATGGCGCAATCCTGATCAACACCAGCCGTGGCGGCGTTGTGGACGAGCAGGCACTGGTCGATGCACTCAAGCGTGGAAAGCTGGCTGGTGCAGGGGCTGACGTCCTCGCCGCCGAGAACATCGACATGATCAAGCCATTCGACCATGCCACTCCAGATATCGCGAATACGCCCAACCTGATCGTCACGGCCCACGTCGCCGGCCAGACCGATGAGTCGCTGTTACGCGTTGGCATGAGCGCACTGGAGGCGATTGCCGCCGTGTTGAAGGGCGGAGCACCTGCCCACCCAGTTAACCAGCCTGTGCCGAAGTCGTTCAGCTAAGCCTTTTTCCGATACTGGAGGTATCCTATGTTCATCAATGTGTCCGATGACTCGATCAGTGTTAACGCGACCTGGGAGCGAGCTGGCCTGGCGTTGATCGAGGAAATCTCGCATTACCCAGTAGCACTCATCGGCGACGTACTCCACCGGATGGGCATGATGGCTTCGGCCATTCGCCACACCGCAGGCAAGCCTGCGTTTTACGGCACCATCCTGCCGCTCAACACTCGCGAGGGTGACAACCTCGCGATTCATCGTGCGCTGGACGAAGCGCAGCCAGGCGATGTGCTGGTGATCAACGGCAACAGTGAAGTGAACCGCTCTGTTTTCGGTGACCTGCTCGGGGAGATCTGCCTGGCAAAGCAGGTTGCTGCGGTCGTCATCGATGGCGCGGTACGTGACATTGAAGAACTCGACAGCATGGGGCTGCCTATCTATGCCCGTGCGGTGAACCCAGCCGGCCCCTCAAAATGGGGCCCAGGGCAGGTCGGCGTCCCAGTTGCCTGCGGTAATGTCGTTTGCTACCCAGGTGATGCGATTATTGGTGACCGCGACGGCATCATCGTGATTGCCCGCAGCTTGCTGCCGAACCTGGCTGAGAAGGTGAAACTCCAGGACGGCTACGAACACAGCTTGCGCGAGAAAATACGGGGAAATGTGCGCTAATCACACCCGGCCCTTGGAAGTCGGCGTGTAGCGGGTGGAGTCAAGTGGGTGGCCGCCGGTAATTGCCGCCACCAGCCACTACGCCATTCGCCACTGGCCGATGAAGTGCTCAGCGTCTGCAGAGACCGAATTCTGGGAAAGCGGACTTCTTAGGGGCGACCAAGTCTTTTTTAACTAAACCAGAGCAAAATCGCTGACGCAGCCCTTCACATCGATAGCCACCGACAATACTTGTGGATCGCTCAGCTCAAAGCCGCGCTCTGTGTAAAAAAACTTCCACAGGGGTAATTGCACATCACCTTGAGCCTCGCATTGCGCAAAAGGGCCGAGCAGATTCACAAGCTCAACCAAAGTGGATTGCCCGCAAACGATGTGTTCCAGAAGGTCTTCAATTTGGGTGGAGCTGCTGCTGAGGTCCTCGAGCAGCATTTTGTGCTCGATTGCGGTCAGGCGACTCGGGTCCGCGCGCATCAACTCAGAACTCCGCTGAATAGTTTTGTAGGACAATTGCCGGTTGCCGGCGATTCTACGCGCAGAATGTACCGTTTGGTACAAAAAGCTGATCAACTGTCATGAGATGCAGAATGCGCACGCATCCGCAACGCGCCTGCATGGCGAAACGCACTGCGTGAGCAACCCGCCCTCACACCCCTTCCGGCAACAGGCTGCGGTCGAACATGAACGGCCGCTCGCCTGGCGGTGTGTACTGATACAGCTGCTGCGGCCGGCCGAGCCGAGGCTGGTTCTTCTCGCCGGTATCGCGCACCCAGCCCAGCTCACGCAAGCGTTCCAGGCGCTTGCGCAGCGAGGTGCTGTTCACCGCTTGCCCCAGGCACGCCTGCACTGCCCCCAACGCGTCCAGCACGGTAAATTTTTCGCCCAGCAGATTCAGCGGCAAGCTGCTGTACACCGTCTTGCTCGCCAACCGTTCGCGGGCGCGCTCCACCAGCAGGTTGTGATCGAACGGCAGCAGCACTTTGCGGCCCAACACACTGTCCAGGTCGAAAAAAGCCAACGTGTCACCCTCGACCTGCTGCTGGGGGTCAAGCAAAGCCAGGTAGTAGGTGCTCAATGACCAGCCGCGCGGGTCTCGGAAGGCATTGCCTTCGGTACCGACCTGCTCAAGGTAACGCGGCAACACCTGGGCCTTTTCACACAAGGCCCGCTCGGCAGCGGCCTCCAGGCTGGTGTCCGGGGTGCGGCCGTTGACGATCACGCCGGGCAGCGCCCATTGGGCGGCATGTGGCTCACGCTCGCGGCGGTGCAACAACACTTGCAGGTGTTGGGCTTCGGGGGCCAGGCGCAAGGCGACGATATCGACGCTGGCCAGGACTTCGGCTGTACTCACCAGGAGCCTCCACAGTTGAATGTCGCAATAATCCACCAGAGCGTTTAAGTAATGCAAGCTCGAACTGCGCTGTAGATTGTGCTTGACACACTTACTACACCAGATGAATTATGTAGCAAATCCAGCGAGGAATGCCCCATGAAAATCGCCAGTTTCGATGTCGACGCGCAAAACGGCTTCACCGCCAACGCCCCGCAGGAACTGCCGGTACCCGAGGGCCATGAGATCGCCGCCGACCTCAACACCATGGCCTTGCGCGCCGACTTGCGCCTGGGCAGCAAGGACGCACACCCGGCCAATGCCGCCTGGGTGGTGTCAGAACCTACGCAAATGCTGCAGCCGCTGGCCCTGCCCAACGCCGACCTGACCTGGGTCAGCCACTGCGTGCCAGGCACCCCGGGTTTCGAACTGCTGCCTGGGCTGCCGGCCCCCATCGACTACGACTACTTCGTGTGGAAAGGCGTCGAACCGGACCTGCACCCCTACGGCGCGTGCTACCACGACCTGGCCGAACGGCGTTCCACCGGTGTCATCGAGTACCTCAAGGTGCAGCAGGTAGGCGCGGTGATCGTTGGCGGCCTGGCCCTGGATTACTGTGTCAAGACCACCGCCCAGCAACTGCGCCAGGCAGGCTTCCAGGTGCTGCTGTACTTGCCCGCCTGCCGCGCGCTGACCCAGCAAGGCGCAATCACCGCCTGCGGAGCGCTGGCTGCCGAAGGGGTTATCCTCTGCGGCGACGAGGCCGCGCTCGACTACCAGCTCTCTCTGATCAAGGAAGCCCGCCCATGAGCGACAGCGTTTTCGGCCCACGGATCATCCAGAACCTGCTGGACACCGACTTCTACAAGATCACCATGATGCAGGCGGTGCTGCACAACTACCCCAATGCCGAGGTGGAATGGGAATTTCGCTGCCGCAATGGCGAGGACCTCGCCCCTTACCTGGCCGAAATCCGCTACCAGGTGGAGCAACTGGCCGAGGTCACGGTCACCCACGACCAGCTGGCGTACCTGGAGAAGATCCCGTTCATCAAGCCGGACTTCATCCGCTTCCTCAGCCTGTTCCGCTTCAACCTGCGCTACGTCCAGGTTGGCCTGGATGACGCCGGGCAACTGGCGATCCGCGTGCGCGGGCCGTGGCTGCATGTGATTCTCTACGAGATCCCGCTGCTGGCGATCATCAGCGAAGTGCGCAACCGCTACCGCTACCGCGAGGTAGTGATGGAGCAGGTGGGCGAGCGGCTGTACCAGAAGCTCGACTGGCTCAAGGCCGAAGCCAGCCCCGATGAGCTGGCGGGCTTCCAGCTGGCCGATTTCGGCACGCGGCGGCGCTTTTCGTACCGGGTGCAGGAAGCAGTGGTGCACACCCTCAAGCGCGACTTCCCAGGCCGCTTCGTCGGCACCAGCAACGTGCACCTGGCCCGCGAGTATGAACTCAAACCCATCGGCACCATGGCCCACGAATGGTTCATGGCCCACCAGCAGCTCGGCCCGCGGCTGGTCGACAGCCAGGTTGCCGCGCTGGAATGCTGGGTACGGGAATACCGCGGCTTGCTGGGTATCGCGCTGACCGACTGCATCACCATGGAGGCGTTCATGGCCGATTTCGACCTGTACTTCGGCAAGCTGTTCGATGGCCTGCGCCACGACTCAGGTGACCCCCTGGCGTGGGCTGAAAAGGCCATTGCCCACTATGAACGGCTGGGGATCGACCCGCGCAGCAAGACGCTGATCTTTTCCGATGGGTTGGATTTTGCCAAGGCGTTGGGGCTGTACCGTGCCCTGCACGGGCGGATCAACGTGAGCTTTGGCATCGGCACCAACCTGACGTGTGATATTCCCGGTGTCGAGCCGATGAACATCGTGATCAAGATGACCGCCTGCAACGGCGCCCCCGTGGCGAAGATCAGCGACAGCCCGGGCAAGACCCAGTGCCGTGACGAAAACTTCGTGGCGTACCTGAAGCATGTATTCAAGGTGGCCTGAGCCACACGCCATATACCCCGCCCGGCTTGTTGGGCTGGAGGCTTTTACGGCGCAATACGTCCGGCTTTCAGTTCTTTCGTGCACTCCGTCCGTTAATACGAAAGTTAGGGGAGCAAGCCGTTCGCCCCCAGCGTCGGAATTGAACACAGCCTTTCTGTGTGAACTTCACGAGGTGCACGATCATGGCTAACGATCAAGGTAAAGGCGGACAACAAGGCGGCATGCCGCAACAGAACCCGGACCAGGTCACCAACGATCCGAACCAGGCCTGGGAATCTGGCCGCCAAGGTGGGCAAGGTGGGCAATCCGCTGGCAAGGACGATCCACAGCATACGTCCGAGCCTGGCCAGCAAGGTGGCCAAACCCCAGATGACAAATGGGCAAACGACCCGCAGCGCTCTGGCGGCGCGGGACAACAAGGCGGAATGGGTGGCCATGGCGCGGGAAGCCGTTCGGACGGCGACCGTGAACAGGGCACGGACCCTGGCACCGAGCTTGATGATGAAGAAGACAGTGGAATGAACAAAGACGATCGCTGATTGCCTCGGGCCAGGGTTGATGGAACATCCCTGGCCCTTTCACTTCACAGCTTGAAGCGTACGTGAATAGTGCTTTTTTCAAGCTGCCTGTCCACCGAAATCGCCGTGCTGCCGTAACCCGAGTAGCTTTTGACAAGCCGCATGCCGAGCCCGGTCCCCGTCGGCTTGGGATAGTTCTCAGGGAACCCTTCTCCCTCATCGGTCACCGAAATCAGCGCATGATCATCCGCGTCTTCCACACGGACTGCGATGGTGCCCTTGCCATACTTCAAGGCGTTGGTGATCAGTTCTGAAATCACCATGCCCAACGGTGCCATCCGGCCGGGGGGCAGGATGAACGCATCGGCTTCAAGCGTAATCTTGCGATCGGCCAGGGCTTTACCCAGGTCCGCCAGCAAGGCGCTCAGGTAGTCGGTGACAAGTACGTCCCGTTCCTCAGCGGTTTGATAAAGCCGTTCATGGACACTGGCGATGGTCACCACCCGCCCCGCCGCCGTCTCCAGTTGAATCCTCACAGCTTCGTCTGGCGTCAGGTTGGCCTGCAGCAGCAGTAGCGTGTTCACCAGGTGCAGGCTGTTCTTGACGCGGTGGTGGATTTCTTCCAGATGCAGGTCACTTCTATCGAGCCGGGAATTCTGTGCTTCGATCAGTGACAGCAACCGGGCTTCGTGATGATGGCGCTCGGTGATATCCCGGGATACGGCGATGAGCTTTTCTACGCGGCCATCCGCGCCCAGAATGGGCGCCACCGTGACATCCCACCATTTCGGTTCAGTCGGCCCGGTCGGGCACAAAGCCTCGAACCGGGTGGACTCGCCAGCGACCACCTTGTCGAGGGCCTCCAGCACGACCGGCCTGGACTCGTCGGGCCAGAGTTGCGCCCACGGCAACCCTTGCACCTGCGCAAGTTCGTCGATATGCATCAGGCAGAGCCCGGCATCATTCATGAACTCGATTGCACCGCTGGTGGACAACACCTTCACGCAATCCGGGCTGGCATTGAGCATGCTTTCCGAATAGGGGTTGGGCAACTCGGCATCGGCATCGGATGCCAGCCGCTCAAGGGCCATGGAGATGACGTTGGAAATGCCCTCGAGAAAGACCAGATCGCTTTCGATGAAGTCGTCGCCATTGCTGCTGTCCGCCTCAAGCACGCCAAACGGCGTCAACGCCCCCCTGATAGGGACGTTGATAGCCCGCTCGATGCCGTACTTCTTGAGCAATTCTGGCGTGCGAAAACGGTGCTCCTGCCCCAGGTGGTTGGACAGCACGGGCCGGTAGGTGGCAATGGCATACCCCGCAGGGCTGGCTTCGTCGGCGCCGACGGTGGCACTGCCGATATCCGCCTCATCCCAACCGACGCCGTGGGACAACAGGAACGTATCGCTGTCGGGTACCGGAGTCAGCACCTTGGCGAAGCGGGTCTGCATGCCCTGCGCGACCACTTCACAGGCGTGGGTCAGCAAGGCATCGAGATCCGTCGACTTCAATGACTTCACCCCGTACTCAACCACCAGCTCGTGCTGCTTGTGCAGCCGAGCATGGGACTTGCGCAATGCCGCGCGGATTGTCTCGTCAGGAGGCAACTCTTGCATGGGAATCTTCCAGGGCTGTTGGGCGTGCCGCTCGCCAGGCGCTGTACGAAATATCGCATATCGCGCTCCCCGTGTAGGAGCTGGCTTGCCTGCGATCGGCTGCGAAGCAGTCGTAAATCCTCTATCCGCATTCTGTCTGGTACTGCGCAGATACCGATTTTACGACTGCTTCGCAGCCGATCGCAGGCAAGCCAGCTCCTACACGGGGTTCTTCATACAAAGCCTAGTGGCTCTCGTTTATCACCGCCCATCGCTTGGGCGCAACAACGAAAACTGTATAAGCCATTACCGTTATGAGCAACTTGTACCTATGCGCCCTGATTTGCTCAGCAAACCGCCGCGGCCCTGCTTCATCAGGCGCCGGTAGGCAAGGGGCAAGTCTTCAGGGTTTTGACGCGCCGACACACAGCTCCATGAACCGCGCCGCCGCCCGCGATGGGGTGGCGGCATGCGGCAGCAGGATCGAAAAGCGCCGTACCAAAGGCTGCGGCGCAATGTGCAGACGCCGCAGCGCGCCATCTTCATGCCGGATCGACATCGCCGACACAAAGCCAATGCCCATCCCCGCCCGCACCGCTTCCTTTACCCCTTCCACCCCAGCGATCTCCAGCGCCACGCGCATCGCCACACCACTGCGGGCAAACGCCCGCTCGACGATCTGCCGCACCCCCGAGCCGCTCTCGCGCAACACCAACGGGTAGCTGCCCAGTGCTTCCAGCGGTTGCTGCTGATCCGCCAGCAACGGATGGCCGCTGGGCACGATGGCAACGATTTCGTCCTCACGCCAAGGGGTAACGCCGGTGCCGAGCGGCAACTCCTGGCCAGGCGGGCCTTCGATCAGGGCGATATCGACACTGTCCAGCGCTGCGACGATTTCCGCCGTGTTGCCATGGGAGGTGGTAACCAGCACATCGGGATAACGGGCATGGAAGTCGGCGATCAGGTAAGGCAGCAGGTAGCTTGCGGGGGTCGTGCTCGCGCCAATTCGCAGGGTGCCGCGCTCCAGCCCGCGCATGGCTTCGCGCAGCACCTGGGCCTGGCGGAAGGTTTCGCGCAGGCGCTCGGCATGGGCCAGCAGTTGTTCACCTGCAGCCGTCAGCCGCACGCCCCGCCCGGCGCGCTGGTAAAGGGGCTCGCCAAACGCCTCCTGCAGCAATTTGAGCTGGCCGGAGACAGCCGGCTGCGACAAATGCAGGGCCAAGGCCGCATGGCTGATGTTGCCGTGCTCGGCAACGGTGGCGAAGGTTATCAGCTGTTCCGGGGTCATTTTGCAAAAGTATCAGCTAAACGGATACTTGGCATCCTGAATTACGATTTTTTATAAGCTTATAACCAAAATAAAGTAGTCCCTGTCGAAACACTTTTCCCGGAGGACTCACATGGCCACGGTTCCGTCCAACCCTGCGTTTGCCCCTACCCTCTCCACCCGAGGGCGGCTCAATGGCATCCTGTTCGTCGCGCTGTTCGCACTCGCCGTCACTCAGCTGGCGGCGTTGCCTGCCATCGCCAACCTGGGCATCAGCCCACTGATTGTCGGTATCGTCGCCGGCGCCTTGTACGGCAATGCCCTGCGTGACGGCGTGCCGGCCAGCTGGGCGGCGGGCATCAACTTCTCTGCCCGTGGGCTGCTGCGCATTGCCGTGGCGTTCTTCGGCCTGCGCGTGAGCCTGCAGGAAATTGCCGAAGTCGGCTGGTCCGGGCTGACCGTGTCGCTGCTGGTGGTAGTCAGCACCCTGCTGATCGGCCTGTGGTGTGGCATGAAGCTGCTCAAGCTGGACCGCGACACGGCTCTGCTGACCGCCGCCGGTAGCGCCATCTGTGGCGCCGCTGCGGTGCTGGCATTCGAATCGGCCCTGCGCAGCGCGCCACACAAGAGCGCCATGGCCGTAGGCAGCGTGGTGCTGTTCGGTACCCTGTCGATGTTCCTCTACCCGCTGGCGATCAATGCCGGCTGGCTACCGCTGGATACCCTGGGCGCCGGCCTGTTCCTTGGCGGCACCGTTCACGAGGTGGCCCAGGTGGTGGGCGCGGCCAGCAACGTCAGCCCCGAAGCCACGCACATCGCCACCATCGTCAAGATGACCCGGGTGATGCTGCTGGTACCGGTGCTGCTGGTGGTGGGCCTGTGGATCAGCCGTTCGCGCCAGCCGGGCCAGGCGCAAGGCAATGGCCGTATCGCCATGCCCTGGTTCGCCTTCGGCTTCCTGGGCCTGGTGCTGGTGAATTCGCTGCAGGTGCTGCCGGGCAGCGTGACCCAGGCGGTCAACGGCCTGGACACCTTCGCCCTGACCATGGCCATGACCGCGCTGGGCATGGAAACCCGCTTCAGCCAGATTCGCCAGGCCGGGCCACGGGCGTTGGTCACCGGGGCCATTCTCAACCTGTGGCTGGTGGGCGGCGGGATGGCGATTACGCTGGGTGTGCAAAAGCTCTTCGCATGACTTATGGTGTTGTCTGAGAAGGATGTTTTACCTGCACAGGAAAGACTTAGATGCCCCAACGCCATGTCATCAATGCATCCGTCAGCCCCAAAGGCAGCCTGGAGACGCTGTCGCAACGTGAAGTCCAGCAACTGAGCGAAGTCGGTACCGGTAGCCTCTATACCCTGTTCCGCCAGTGCGCCCTGGCCATCCTCAACACCGGCGCGCATGTCGACAATGCCAAGACCATCCTCGAAGCCTACCGGGACTTCGAGGTGCGTATCCACCAGCAAGACCGTGGTGTGCGCCTGGAGCTGCTGAACGCCCCAGCCGACGCCTTCGTCGATGGCGAAATGATCGCCAGCACCCGCGAAATGCTGTTCAGCGCCCTGCGCGATATCGTCTACACCGAAAGCGAGCTGGCCAGCCAGCGCATCGACCTGGAAAGCTCCCAGGGCATCACCGACTACGTCTTCCACCTGCTGCGCAACGCCCGCACCCTGCGCCCGGGCGTGGAGCCGAAGATGGTGGTGTGCTGGGGCGGCCATTCGATCAGCACCGAGGAATACCAGTACACCAAGAAGGTCGGCCATGAGCTGGGCCTGCGCAAGCTGGACGTGTGCACCGGTTGCGGCCCGGGCGTGATGAAAGGCCCGATGAAGGGCGCGACCATCGCCCATGCCAAGCAGCGCATGCACGGCAGCCGTTACCTGGGCCTTACCGAGCCGGGCATCATCGCCGCCGAGGCGCCGAACCCGATCGTCAACGAGCTGGTGATCCTGCCGGACATCGAGAAGCGCCTGGAAGCCTTCGTGCGTGTCGGCCACGGCATCATCATTTTCCCCGGCGGCGCTGGCACGGCCGAAGAGTTCCTCTACCTGCTCGGCATCCTCATGCACCCGGACAACCAGGACCTGCCCTTCCCGGTGGTGCTGACCGGGCCGCGCAGTGCCGAGCCGTTCCTGCTGCAGCTGCACGCCTTCGTCGGCGCCACCCTCGGCGAAGCCGCCCAGCGTCACTACCAGATCATCATCGATGACCCGGCCGAAGTAGCACGGCAGATGGTCGAAGGGCTCAAGGAGGTGAAGCAGTTCCGCCGCGAGCGCAACGACGCCTTCCACTTCAACTGGCTGCTTAAGATCGACGAGGGCTTCCAGCACCCGTTCGACCCGACCCACGCCAACATGGCCGAACTGGCCCTGCGCCGCGAGCTGCCGCCGCATGAGCTGGCCGCCAACCTGCGCCGGGCGTTTTCCGGGATCGTTGCGGGCAACGTCAAGGACAAGGGCATCCGCCTGATCGAAGAACACGGGCCGTACCAGATCCGCGGTGACAGTGCGGTTCTGGAGCCGTTGGGGCGCCTGTTGCAGGCGTTTGTCGACCAGCACCGGATGAAGCTGCCGGGTGGCGCGGCGTACGTGCCTTGCTATCAGGTTGTGACCTGAACCTTTGGGGCCGCTTCGCGGCCCCCAGTTTCCTCCCCCCTACCTGACCGGGCTCACGTCGGTGCGGTCAACCAGGCGGATACTGTTACGCCCGCCACGCTTGGACTGATACAGCGCCACATCCCCCTGCTCGATCAACGCCGCCAGGCTGGCCGGTGGTTGGTCGAACAGGTTGGCGCCAATACTCAGGGTCACCGCCTGCGGGGTTGGCATGGCTTGTTCGGCAAATTGCTGGAACTGGCCCCGCAACAGGCTGCCCAGCTCCACCACACGCTCGCTGCTGGCATCGCCAAGCAGGATGACGAATTCATCGCCGCCCAGCCGCGCCGCCAGTGAACGTTCCGGCAGCACCGCACGGATCATCTCGCTGAGCGTGACCAGCAGGCGGTCACCGGCTGCGTGGCCGTGCAGGTCGTTGACCAGCTTGAAGTTGTCGATGTCGATCAGCAGCAGCGCCCCCGGGCGGGCTGGGCTCACGCCCTTGAACAGGTGCACGGCGCGAACTTCCAGCGCGCGGCGGTTGTACAACGCCGTCAGGGGATCCCGCGCGGCCAACCGGGCAATCCGCTCTTCGCGCCGGTAGCGCACAGTGCCGGTCATCGACAGGGCGATCAGCATGATCGCCATGGCCCCTTCCACCAAGGAAATCTGGATGATCAGGCCACCAAAGGTTGCCAGGTCGATCAACGTGCCGGGGGCCACCGCGATGATCGCCTTGGCCACATAGAACAGGCCGTGAATGAGCAGCACATAGCGCAGCTGCACCGCCCCCACACTCAGCGACTTGCCGTGCGGGCGCAACAGCAGGCTGGCCTTGAGGGTGAGCAGCGCCACCAGCAGCGAATTGACCATCAGCATGATCTTCGACCACTGCGGCCCTGCGGGTAACAGCAGCAAGGCACACCACAGCGGCACAAGCAGCAGCCAGGCCCGTGACAGCCGGGCCTGGGTAAAGCGCAACACGCCCATCAGGAAAAACGCATGCGCCACCACCAGCAAGCCGTTGGCAAACCAGATGCCGATCAGCAACAGGCCGATCCCGCGCAGCAGGGCCAGGGTGGAGCCGACGGTGATGGTGGCGAAACCCGCGCTCCAGAACAGCAGCGAGGGTTCGCGAACGCTGCGCCACTCGATCGCCAGGTAGAGGGCTGCGGCGGCAGCCAGGGCGATGGTGATGGTCAGCATCGTGGGTGGGTCAAGCGCCATGAATGGATTGGCCTATCTGGTTAACGTGGAAAACGGCTGATTGTATTCGTTTGCCATGACTTTTCAGAGAGGTATGAGAGCCCTTAAAGCACCCGTTTGATCAACGGTTCAAGGCGGCTGTAGCGCAAGCGCCGCAGGAACTTGCGCACTTCCTTGGGGTGCTCGGCCTTGACCCCCAGTTCTTCGGCAGAACTGATCTGCGGCGCATGCCGGCGGATGCCCTCCAGCTCCACCTCACGCGGCACGATCCACTGCCCCTGCGGGTCATCGATCAGCAGCCCGTTCTCCAGGTCCAGGTTGAACCCGCGCGGGTTGAGGTTGTTGCCGGTCAGCAGCGAATAGCGCTGGTCAATCCACACGCCTTTGGCATGAAAGGTATGCCCGGGGTCGTTCCAGATGCGCACGCTGAGCTGGCCGCTGGTGATGCCGGCATGGCGGCGCCGGGCAAAGGCGCGCAGGTTGTCTTCGTACAGGTAAGGCAAGGCGCCGCTGGCGCTGAACGGCTCGCCGGGGGCGATGTAGAAGTCGTTGGCGGTACGGTGGCCGACAATCAGCTCTACCCGCACGCCGCGGTCCAGGGCATGGTCGATTTCGCGCATCACCACCCGTGGCGGGTTGAAGTACGGCGTGCTGATGATGATCTGCGAGCGGGCGGCGGCCAGCAGCGCGCACAGGGCACGGTTGAGCGGGTTGCCACGGCCGACACCCAGCAGCGGCACCACCCGCAGGCCCTGCCCCGGCGCGGCGGCCGGTGCGTCATAGGCCATGCGCCGCAGCCGGGCGCGCAGGCGGCGGATATCACCGCGCAGGTTGCGCGTTTCCGGTGGCGCAGGCAGGTCCAGGCGCGGCGTGGCGGTGTGGTGCAGCAGGCGCCGCACCAGGTCGACCATGGCCTCGGCCAGCGCGGGCGATTCGAATAGGTGGTAGCGGTCCAGGCGGTAGCGGTCGAACCGGTGCAGGTAGACATTGTTGAGGCTGGCGCCGGTGTAGATCACGCAATCATCGATCACACTGCCCTTCAGGTGCAGCACGCCAAACAGCTCGCGGGTTTGCACCGGCACGCCATGAATCACAACGTCCAGGCCGCGCAGCTGGCGCTGGGCCTGGTACCAGGCGGCATTGCCAGGCTGGCGCCCGGCCCCCAGCAAGCCACGCCGGGCGCGGAACCAGTCGACCACGATGACGATCTCCAGCCCCGGCCGCGCCGCCTTGGCCTGGTACAGGGCGTCGAGCACTTCCTGCCCGGCCTCGTCCTCCTGCAGGTACAGGGCGACGATGACGATGCGCCGGGTGGCTGCGGCGATGCGCTCGAGCAGGCAGGCACGGTAGGCCGCGGCATCGGGCAATACCTGGATCGCCTCCGGCGCAATGGCGAAACCTGGCAGCGCCGCCAGCATGGATTCGGGGTTCACGTGGGTTCACCTTCTGTCTGCATCGAGGTCCATTCCTGAATGCCTCAGCTTGCACAGGAACAGCGCAATGGTCCAGCAACCATTGAAGCAGATACGCGCAAGCCCACCCCCACAGTCACCTGCGGGGGCGGGCTTGCTTGCGGACCGGCTGCACAGCAGCCGCAGGGATTACATTTGTTTCAAGTCGAAACGGTCCAGTTCCATGACCTTCACCCAGGCGGCAACGAAGTCTTTGACGAACTTGTCGTTGCCATCGCTGCTGCCATACACCTCACTCAGTGCCCGCAACTGGGCATGCGAGCCGAACACCAGGTCAACCCGGCTGCCCGTCCACTTCACCTGCCCGGTCTTGCGGTCGCGCCCTTCGAAGGCTTCGTTGTCGGCCGAGGTCGGCTTCCATTCCACACCCATGTCCAGCAGGTTGCGGAAGAAGTCGTTGCTCAAGGTGCCAGGCTTGTCGGTGAACACCCCGTCCTTGCTGCCGCCATGGTTGGCGCCCAGCACCCGCAGGCCGCCGATCAGTACGGTCAGCTCGGGCGCGGTGAGGGTCAGCAACTGGGCTTTGTCCAGCAGCAGCTTCTCGGCCTTGACGCTGTAACGGTCCTTGGTGAAATTGCGGAAGCCGTCGGCCAACGGTTCGAGCACGGCAAACGACTCGACGTCGGTCTGTTCCTGCGTGGCATCGACGCGGCCCGGGCGGAAGCCCACGCTGCCGGTGAAACCTGCGTCCTTGGCGGCTTTTTCCACGGCTGCGGTGCCGGCCAGTACGATCAGGTCGGCCAGCGAAACCTGCTTGCCACCATTGCTGAACTCGCGCTGGATGTTCTCCAGCGCCGCCAGCACCTTGTCCACGCCCTGGTTGGCAGCCCAGCCCTTCTGCGGCGCCAGGCGCAGGCGGGCGCCATTGGCACCGCCGCGCTTGTCGGAGCCACGGAAGGTCGAGGCCGAGGCCCAGGCGGTGGACACCAGCTCCCCCACGCTCAACCCTGAGGCAAGGATCTTGCTCTTGAGCGCGGCGATATCCCGGTCATCGAGTGACGAGGGCTCGGCTTTGGGCAGCGGGTCTTGCCACAGCAGTTCTTCATTGGGCATTTCCGGCCCGAGGTAACGCGCCAGCGGGCCCATGTCACGGTGGATCAGCTTGTACCAGGCACGGGCGAAGGCGTCCGCCAACTGCTCGGGGTTGTCTTTGAAGCGCCGGGCGATCGGCTCGTAGAGGGGGTCGAAACGCAGGGCCAGGTCGGAGGTGAGCATCGACGGTGCGTGGGTTTTGCTCGGGTCGTGGGCATCCGGCACGGTGCCTGCGCCTTTGCCCTCTTTGGGCCGCCATTGGTGGGCACCGGCCGGGCTCTTGGTCAGCTCCCACTCGAAGTTGAACAGGTTGTTGAGGTACTCGTTGCTCCAGCGGGTCGGGGTCGAGGTCCAGGTCACTTCCAGGCCGCTGGTGATGGTATCGCCCCCCTTGCCGGTGCCGAACTTGTTGGGCCAGCCCAGGCCTTGCAGCTCCAGCCCGGCGGCTTCCGGTTCGGCGCCGACGTTGTCGGCCGGGCCGGCACCGTGGGTTTTGCCAAAGGCATGGCCACCGGCGATCAGCGCCACGGTTTCTTCATCGTTCATGGCCATGCGGCCGAAAGTCTCACGGATATCCCTGCCCGAAGCCACCGGGTCTGGGTTGCCTTCCGGGCCTTCGGGGTTGACGTAGATCAGGCCCATCTGCACCGCAGCCAGGGGGTTTTCCAGGTTGCGCTCGGCGGACAGGTCGCGGTTCTGCTCTTCGCCGTGCTTGGCGGGTTCGGCCACCAGGTCGCCCTGCCCGGGTGGCTGGGCCTTGACCTGCTCCTTGCCGTAGCGGGTGTCGCCGCCCAGCCAGACCTTTTCCGACCCCCAGTACACGTCTTCGTCCGGCTCCCACACATCCGCGCGGCCGCCAGAAAAACCGAAAGTCTTGAAGCCCATGGACTCCAGGGCGACGTTGCCGGTGAGCACGATCAGGTCGGCCCAGGAGATCTTGTTGCCGTACTTCTGCTTGATCGGCCACAGCAGGCGCCGGGCCTTGTCCAGGCTGACGTTGTCTGGCCAGCTGTTGAGCGGGGCGAAGCGTTGCTGGCCGGAGCCTGCGCCACCGCGGCCATCACCGATGCGGTAGGTGCCGGCGCTGTGCCAGGCCATGCGGATGAACAGCGGGCCATAGTGGCCGAAGTCGGCCGGCCACCAGTCCTGGGAGTCGGTCATCAAGGCGGTCAGGTCATTTTTCAGGGCCTGGAAGTCGAGGCTCTTGAACGCCTTGGCGTAGTCGAAGTCCGGGTCGGGGCTGGACTTGGACGAGTGTTGGTGGAGAATCCTGAGGTTGAGCTGGTCGGGCCACCAATCACGGTTGGTGGTGCCGCCACCTGCGGTTTGATGGAACGGGCATTTCGATTCGTTCGACATCTGCGGTTACCTTTGGGTCGGTTATCCAGATTTCCGGTCTATGCCAGGTGTTCTTTCAGCCGAGCACATGGGCTCATGCCTACCCCTCATCAGGTCCTGTCGGTCACGTTCCGACACGGGGCTTGCGAAGCTGTCACTGCGCGGCGCATGAAGCTGTTCGAGCGCCGCCCGCACGCGGTTTCGCGGGGCCACGGTCAAGACTAGTCGAGCTTGGGCAGACTTCTAATAGAGTGGCTATTGGCGGCTGATAGATTGGCTCTTGTGGCAGCGGGCTTGCCCTGCGCTCAGGCCGGCACATCTGTACAAGGCACGAGCGCCTGCGCCGTGCTTCAATACAACGCCAAGCCATCACCCTCCGTGAGCCAAGCCCCATGAACCGCAATGACCTGCGCCGCGTCGACATGAACCTGCTGGTGCTTTTCGAAGCCCTGATGATCGAACGCAACCTCACCCGCGTCGGCGAAAAGCTGTTCATCACCCAGTCCACCGTCAGCGCCGCCCTCGCCCGCCTGCGCGAGCTGTTCGACGACCCGCTGCTGATCCGCAGCGGGCGCACCATGGAGCCCACCCCTCGGGCGATGCAGATTTTCGCCGAGCTGGGCCCGGCGATGGACGTGATCTCGTCGGCCATCAGCCGCGCCCGGGAGTTCGACCCGGCCAACAGCTGCAACGTGTTCCGCCTGGGGCTGTCCGACGATGCCGAGTTCGGGCTGTTCCCCGCCTTGCTGCAAGCCCTGCGCGAAGAGGCCCCGGAGATCAGCGTGGTGGTACGCCGGGCGAACTTCTTGCTGATGCCGAGCTTGCTGGCCAGCGGCGAGATCTCGGTCGGCGTCAGCTACACCACCGACCTGCCGGCCACCGCCAAACGCCGCAAATTGCGCGACATCGGCGTGCGCGTGCTGCGCGCTGACGACCGCCCAGGCCCGCTGACCCTGGACGAATACTGCGCCAGGCCGCATGTGATGGTGTCGTTCTCCGGTGACATGAGCGGCAACATCGACCTCGACCTGGCGCGTATCGGCCGTTGCCGCAAGGTGGTGCTGGCGGTGCCGCAGTTCGGCAGCCTGCGCGCCTTGCTGCGCAACACCGAGATGATCGCCACTGTACCGGACTATGCCGCCTGCGCCCTGGCCGACGATGGCAGCCTGCGCGCCGACCCGGCGCCGTTCGAGATCACCGAAGCGGAGTTGTCGATGGTCTGGAGCGGCGCCCAGGATAATGACCCAGCCGAGCGTTGGTTGCGGGAGCGGATCATGCAGTTTATGGCGAGGTAGGGTTTTGAGAGGCGTTGGTTTTCTGGGGCAATGAGGTGGGGCGGGCCGCCAAGCGCATGCCTGGAGATTTATTGCGGTAATGAGATCGAGCGCCGCCCGCGCGGCGCTTCGCGGGGCAAGCCCGCTCCCACATTTGTTGCAACGTGCCATGGCCTGATAGGCCATAGTTGTCAGCCTTGTTGGCCCGCCGAGATATTTCGGGTGGCGCTGCCGGAGCCCCGCCTGTCTTCAGCCATGCACCAAGGCGAACAACCATGGCCTGACTGGAACGGCGCGTTGCAACAAATGTGGGAGCGGGCTTGCCCCGCGAAGCGCCGCGCGGGCGGCGCTCGATCTCAAGGGCGCTGAAGATCTCAAGGCAAGCGCCCCTATCGCCCCCCAAGATCCTCACTTCCTCCGCTGCATCCAAGCCGCCCCCAACCCACTCAAACAGATGATAGCGATCCCCACCAGGCTCGCGCTGTCGGGCACCTGCCCGTAGATCAACAGCCCCAGCAACCCCGCAAACACGATCTGGCAGTAACTGAACGGCGCCAGCAGCGCAGGCGCGGCGTGGCGGAAGGCCTGGGTCAGCAGCAGGTGCGCACTCATGCCAAAACCGCCCAGCGCCAGCATCAGCAGCGCATGGTCCCAGCGCGGTACTTCCCAGAAAAACGGCACCAGCGCACTCATCACCAGGGTGTTGCACAGCCCGGCGTAAAAGTTGCTGGTGGTCGGGCTGTCATAGGCGGCGAGGATGCGCGTCAGCAACTGATAGAAGCAGAACCCCAGCGCCGAACCGAACGGGTACAGAATCGCCGGCGTGAACATCGCGCCGCCCGGGTGCACTACCACCAGCACGCCGATGAAGCCCAGCACCACCGCCACCCATTGCCCGGCCGTGACCCGCTCCTTGAGCAGCGGCGCCGACAACGCGGTGACCAGTACCGGGGCCAGGAAGTTGACCGAAGTCGCCTCGGCCAGCGGCAGGTACTGCAAGCCGGTTGTGAACAGCAGGCTGGTGCTGAGCAGGCTCAGCGCACGCAAGGTCTGCAGCACCGGGCGCCGGGTGCGCAGCACGTTGAGGCCCGACTTGGGCAGGAAGATCCCGGCCATCAGCAAGGTGTGCACCACATAACGCGCCCATACCACCATGATGATCGGGTACAGCCCGCCGAGGAATTTGGACAAGGCATCGTGGCTGGCGAACAGGAACGTCGCCACCACCACCAGGACGATGCCGCGCAAGGGGTGGTTGACTCCGGACAGCGGTGTGCTGGAACTCATGGCGTTCTCGATGGCGGCGCGGCGGCATGCTGCGCCAGGTGAAGGCAGGTGTGACCAGCAGAGATTCTAGAAGAGATACGACGACTTGAGGAAGGCCAATTGCCGCGTCCATTCGGGGCATTGCATTTTCCGTTCGCTGATCGACCACTTTCTGCGCCCCGCGCATAGCCCCTGCCAGGCGAAACGCGCACCATCGGCCATGGACCCTCGAACCCGAACAAGGAGTTTTCATGCATAGGCTCACCACCCGCAACGGCCTCGACCTGCCCAGCATCGGCCTGGGCACCTGGCCGATGACCGGCGCCGAGTGCACACGTGCAGTCCACCAGGCGCTGGAGCTGGGTTACCGGCACATCGACACCGCCACCGCCTACAACAACGAAGCCGCCGTCGGCCAAGCCCTGCGCGACAGCAGCGTGCCACGCGATCAGATCCACCTGACCACCAAGGTGTGGTGGGACCGCCTGGCCCCTGATGCCATGCGCCAGTCACTGGAAGACAGCCTGCGAGCGCTGGGCACCGAGCAGGTCGACCTGTTCCACATCCATTGGCCCGGCAAGGACTGGGACCTGGCCCGCAGCATCGAGACCCTGGTGGCACTGCGTGACGAGGGTAAGGTGCGCAGCATCGGCGTGGCCAACTTCCCGCTCGGCCTGCTGCGCCAGGTGATCGAGCAGCTGGGTGCGCCGTTGTCGGCGATCCAGGTCGAATACCACGTGCTGCTTGGCCAGCAACCGCTGCTCGATTACGCCCGCCAGCACGACCTGCTGCTCACCGCCTACACGCCGCTGGCCCGCGGGCAAGCGGCGCAACAGCCGGTGATCCAGGAAATTGCCCGCAAGCACGGTGTGTTGCCGAGCCAGGTGGCGCTGAAGTGGCTGCTGGACCAGGATGGCGTCGCGGTGATCCCCAAGGCCAGCAGCCGCGAGAACCAACTGAGCAACCTGGCGGCGCTGGACGTGCGCCTGGATGACCAAGACCGTGCGCTGATTGCCGGCTTGCCGAAGGATCAGCGGGTGGTAAACCCGGACTTCGCCCCGGACTGGAACAGCTGATACTCGCCAGCGCCGCCAAGCCGGCTGCCACAACGGCCGCACGCTGCCGTACCTGTGGGAGCCGGCTTGCCGGCGATGGGCTGCACTGCAGCCCGCTTCAACCCACCGCAGCAGCCACCTGCTTCAACCGCTCGTCCGCCGGCACCGGCCGGCCATACAGATACCCCTGGAAGTGTGAGCACCCCTCCGCCCTCAGGCGCAGCATCTGCTCCTCCGACTCCACCCCTTCGGCGGTGGTCTTGATCATCAGGCTGTTGGACAGCTCGGTGATTGCACGGATGATCGACATCGCTTCACGGCTATCGCACATGTCATGCACGAACGATTTGTCGATCTTGATCCGGTCGAACGGGAACGAGCGCAGGTAGCCCAGCGAGGAATAGCCGGTGCCGAAATCGTCCAGCGAAATCGACACCCCCAGGTCTTTCAGCGCTCGCAAGGTGCGCACGTTCTCTTCACTGTTCCCCAGCAGTACCGATTCGGTGATTTCCAGCTCCAGGCGCCGGGCCGGCAGGCCGGAGTCGGCCAAGGCCAGCGACACGGTGTGCACCAGGTTGGCGTTCTTGAACTGCACCGGCGACAGGTTGACCGACACCGTCTGCTCACTGTCCCAGGTGGCCGCTTCCTGGCACGCCAGGTTCAGCGCGCGGATGCCCAGTTCGTGAATCAGCCCGGTCTCTTCGGCAATGGGGATGAAGTCCATCGGCATGACCATGCCGCGGGTCGGGTGCTGCCAACGCAGCAGCGCCTCGTAACCGGTCACGCTGCTGGTCAGCTGGTCCACCACCGGCTGGTAATGCAGGTGCAGCTGGCCCAGATGCAGCGCGGTGCGCAGGTCGGTTTCCACCAGGCGGCGCTGACGGGCGGCGACATCCAGCTCGACATGGAAGCACTCATAACGGTTACGCCCGTTGCGCTTGGCCTCATACAGCGCCATGTCGGCATAACCGAGCAGCTGTTCGGCCTGTTCATTGTCATCCGGGGCCAGCGCGATACCGATGCTTACGCCCACCGTGAACTGGTGGCCCTCGATCTGGAACGGCGGGCTGATCGCATCGATCAGGCGCTGTGCGGTACTGCAAGCTGCCTCACGGCTGTCCAGCCGGGTCAGGACCACGGCGAACTCATCACCGCCCAGCCGCGCCAGGGTGTCGTGCTCACGCAGCTCGCGGCGCAGCCGCTTGCCCAGGGCGCGCAGCAGCTTGTCGCCGAAGGCGTGGCCGAGGGAGTCGTTGATGTTCTTGAAGTTGTCCAGGTCCAGGCACAACGCAGCGGTCAGTTTTTCGTCCTCGTGGCCACGCACCAGCGCTTGCTTGAGGCGCTCGTTGAACAGCGTGCGGTTGGGCAGGCCGGTCAGTGCGTCGTGGTGCGCCATGTGGTGGATCTGGGCATGGGCCGCCAGCTCCTCGGTGGCGTCTTCGGCCACGAACAGCACGTAGTCGGCCTGGCCCTTGCGGTGCTGGCTGAGCAACGCGCGGCTGCGCAGGGTGCGCGGGCCGCAGGCGGTGTCCACCCGGGTTTCGGCGGCGTAGCCTTTGGCGTTGCGCGCACCCCGGCTGAGCTGCTGCTCCAGGTAGTCGGCGGCAGCCGGTGCCAGGCAGGCGCCGGGCAGCTGGCCGATCATGCTGCTGCCGCCCCCGCCGAACAGGCGCTCGGCCTGCTGGTTGGCCAACAGAATGCGCTGGGTTTCCAGGTCCTGAACGATGACGCTGGCCGGGATATTGGCGATCACCGAGTCCAGAAACTGCGACAGTTTGGCCATTTCCTGGCTGTACTGCTCCGCCAGCTCCTTGGCCTGCAGCAGCTCGAGCTCCTGCTGGCGGCGCTCGGAGATGTCGCGGGTGACCTTGGCGAAGCCGACCAGGTTGCCACTGTCGTCGCGCACGGCATCGATCACCACATGGGCGTGGAAGGCAGAGCCGTCCTTGCGCAGGCGCAAGCCGACCTCCTCGAAGCGGCCGGTGTTGCGTGCCTGCTCAAGGTTCTGCTGCGGCAGCCCGGCGGCGCGCTCGGTCTCGCTGTAGAACAGCGAATAATGCTTGCCGACGATTTCATCGGCGAGGTAACCCTTGGCCCGCTGGGCGCCGGGGTTCCAGTTGGCGACGATACCGTCGGGGGTGAGCAGGTAGATGGCATAGTCCACCACGCTCTGGATCAACAGCCGGTACATGATGTCGGGGCTTGCGACTAGCGACATGAAATTTCCCTGAACCTGCGACGCGCACGAAAAGGAACCCCAGGCCAGAGCGGCTGGGTCTTGATTTGACGTGCTGGCATTATGCCGTGCGAGTGAATTTTGTGAAGTGGCTCACAAAATTTTGCTTCAAGGGGCCACTCAATGCAGTGAGGAAGTGACCTTGTAGTTGAGCAGGTCCGGGTCATCGTCCAGCACCAGCTGCTGCACCCGCCGCGGCAGGTTGGCCACGACGGCCTTGCAGAAGGCCACGGCTACCGGGTCCAGCGCATAGCAACGCAACAGCCAGTCGCCCGGGCCCGTGAGCATCTGCTGCGCCACGGCCCGGCCGATACCCTGGCGACGGTAACGCTTGAGGATGAACAGGTCGGCCAGTTCACTGGCGTCGATGCCTGGCAGCTCGCTGCGCTCGACCAGCACGAAGCCTGCGATGAAACCGTCCACCAGCACCAGGTTGGCGCTCCAGCCTTCGCACGCCCAGTAACGCTGCAGGTGCTCTTCATGGACATAGAAGCGCCCGTCCACCTCGACGTCTTCCTGTTCCCAGTCGGAAGACTCGTAGGCATAGAACTGATACAGGTTGCGGATCAGTTCGGCCTGGTCGGCGGTGGTCGGGAGCAGTTCGATGGGCAGCATGGTTGGGCTCGGGCAAAGGGGTCATTCTAAGGGTTCTGTATTGAAGGTACCGGGCTCTTCGCAGGCAAGCCCGCGAGAGGCCGGTACTGCCACCCACAATTATGGCTCACACCACCGCTGCAACCGCCTCAATCTCGACCAACATGCCCTCCAGTGCCAAGCGCGGCACCGGGATCAGCGTACAGGTGGGCTTCATATGCTCCCCCCAGGCACGATCAGCCTCGGCCACCCACTCGCGCAGGCGTTCCTCGCTGTGGTCGACGATCAACAACGTCAGCTTGCACACCTGGTCAAGCCTGGCCCCACTGGCGGCAAGGGCAGCCTGGACGTTGGCCAACGCCTGACGCGCCTGCTCGGCGAAGCGCGGCGACAATCGGCCCGCGGCATCTTCACCCCCTTGCCCGGCAACGAACAGCAGCCGGCTACCGGCGCGCACCTCGGCAACATGGGAATAGGCATTGGCACTGGGGTCGTAAAGACCTTGCGGGTTGAACAGCTTGAAGGCAGGGGGCATTGGGCGCTCCATCGTGTGATTGAGCGCCCGAGTCTGCAACCTCGAGTCAAGTCGAGGTCAAGGGCAGTCGTAGGCTTTTTCCCGGCATACGCGGCTGCGCATCAACACCGCGTTTGTTTGCCCCTTGCGCATTACCACTTTCGACGGCATCAGGCGCCTCGCCCCTGATGCCCCCCTGTCATTTCTCTTGCAATACCGACCTGCCCTTCACCGCGCGCGGCCCGCGCCACATCCAGAACAGCAAGCCAGGGATTGGTGCATAGACGACGAAGACGATCCACAGCATCTTGCGCTCGGCGCGTCGCTCGCTGCCGATGATGTGCCAGATGGCGAAAATCTCCAGCAGGATGACCAAGGCCGCGACAATGATCCACATCGTTCCGATTTCCATAAGCACTCTCCCGTTGGCATGTACTGGGTTGGGTAGCTCGCAGCGGTAAGGGTTCAATTCGGATTGAAGCACTGCGCCTGCGTATCCGCCACTGCACCGCCCACTTGCCTCGATACGACCTTCACTACGACACGCGCCCCCCTGGCGATTGTCTTTCCACCGGCCACCCGCCACACTCTCCCGGCCAGCCAGGAAGCGGAGTCCAGAGTGCCCAGCCCACGTCAGTTCAGCAAGAAGACCAGCACCAGCAACATGCTGCGCCTCAAGAGCGCCGCCGGCAGCCCGCAGGCGCCCTACCGGGTCGACTTCGTGCTGCTCGAGCACTTCTCGATGGCCAGCTTCACCGTGGCCCTGGACGTGCTGGTCACCGCCAACCTGCTGCGCGCCGACAGTTTCCAGTTCACCCCGTTGTCGCTGGACGGCGACCGGGTGCTGAGCGACCTGGGCCTGGAGCTGGTGGCCACCGAGCTTACTGCTGGCGACCTCAAGGGCCTTGACCTGTTGATCGTCTGCGGCGGCCTGCGCACACCGCTCAAGTACCCGGAACTCGACCGCATGCTGGGTGACTGCGCCGCCCACGGCATGGCCCTGGGTGGGCTATGGAATGGCGCGTGGTTCCTCGGCCGCGCGGGGGCACTGGATGACTACGGCTGCAGCATCCACCCCGAGCAGCGCGCCAGCCTGTCCGAGCGCAGCCCGCAAACCCGCATCACCCCGGCCAGCTTCACCCTCGACCGCGACCGCCTCAGTGCCGCCAGCCCCAACGGCGCCATGGAGCTGATGCTAGGCCTGGTCCGCCGCCTGTACGGTGACGGCCTGGCCGAAGGTGTCGAAGAAATCCTGTCGTTCTCCGGCGCACGTTACCGCCAGGTCGGGCCCGGGGCGAAGAAGTCGATGAGCCTGCACCTGCGCACCATCGTCGAGCTGATGGAAAACAACCTCGAAGAAACCCTCAGCCTCGACCAGCTGGCCGCCTACAGCGGCCGTTCACGCCGGCAGATCGACCGCCTGTTCCAGGCTCAGTTGGGCACCTCGCCGCGGCGCTACTACATGGAGCTGCGCATCACCAAGAGCCGCCGCCTGCTGCAATACTCCGACCTGTCGGTGATGGAAGTGGCGGTGGCCTGCGGCTTCGTGTCGGTGTCGCACTTCAGCAAGTGCTACGCGGCCTACTTCGGCTACCCGCCGTCGCGCGAGCAACGGCTGGGCGAGTGAACGGCGGTCAGGCCTGGATGTAGCGTAGCACCGCTTCGCAAATCATCGCCTTGTGGCGCAGCTTGACCTGCTCGTCGAGCAGATCGATCTGGAAGATATCGCCAAAGGTGTGGCGGTTCGATACCCGATAGAAGCAGAACGCGCTCATCAGCATGTGCAAGTCGATGACCTCGATGCCAGGGCGGAACACGCCCTCCGCCACACCGCGCTCCAGCGTGCGGCCCAAGGCTTGCAGCACCAGGCTGCTCATCTCGCGGATGGCCGGGGTTTTCTTGACGTACTCGCCGTAGTGGATGTTCTCGGTGCAGACCATGCGCACGAAGTCGACATTGCGGTCGTGGTGGTCGAAGGTGAACTCGGTCAGGCGCTGGATCGCCTGCACGGCCGGCAGCGACTCAAGGTCCAGGCGGTGCTCGGTCTTGCGGATGTCACCGTACAGCTTGACCAGGCACTCGACGTACAGCTGCTCCTTGCTGCCGAAGTAGTAGTAGATCATGCGCTTGGAGGTGGCCGTGCGCTCGGCAATGGCGTCCACCCGCGCGCCGGCCAGGCCTTGCTGGACGAACTCGTTGATGGCCACCTGGAGGATGTCCTCGCGGGTTTTCTCGGGGTTGTTCTTGCGCGATTTGCGTGTCCCTTCGGTCTCGGGCTGGTCGAGGGGGGCTACGGGGTGGCTCATGAGTGCTCACGGGGTATTTATTGGATTTGGGTGGGATTATCCGTGAGTGGGGGGTTGGGGGGAAGCGCGCTGTTGGTCGAAGGGTCAGGATTACTGGCTCGCCGCTGTACTTGAAAACAACGGCGGCCAGGCAGATCACACTGCAATCCGGCTGACCCAGCTGGGCCGCGCGGCCGGCAGGCCGGGCACGGCATCGAGCAGGGCGCGAGTGTAGGCATGACGCGGCTGCCCCAGCACCTGCGCCGCAGCGCCCTGCTCCACCACCTTGCCGCCCTGCATCACCAACACCTGATCGCTGACCTGCTCGACCACACCCAAATCATGCGAGATGAACACGCACGCCAGATTCAGCTCGGCCTTGAGCTCGGCCAGCAACGCCAGGATCCGCGCCTGCACCGACACATCCAGCGCCGACACCGGCTCATCCAGCACCAGCACCCTCGGTTTCATCGCCAGTGCCCGAGCGATGGCGATGCGCTGGCGTTGCCCGCCAGACAGCTCCAGCGGGCGGCGGTCAAGCACACTCGCCGGCAGTTGCACCCGCTCCAGCAGCGCCGCCGCCTCGGTACGCCGCAGCCCACGCGGCACACCGGCCTGGGCCAGCGCCTCGGACAACACCCGCAGCACGGTGTAACGCGGGTCGAACGAGGCCAGTGGGTCCTGGAACACCACCTGGATGCCTTGGCGGGCCTGGCGCTGTTGCTCGGCAGAAAGCGCCAGCCAGTCCTGCCCGGCAAACTGCACACTGCCCTGCTCCGGGCGCTCCAGGCCGAGCAGGATGCGGCCCAGGGTGCTCTTGCCGGAGCCGGATTCACCCACCACACCCAAGGTCTGCCCGGCACGCAATTGCAGTGACACGTCGTCCAGCACCTGGCGGGGCCGGCCATCCGGGCCAACGAAGGCTTTGCTCAAGCCACGGGCTTGCAGCAGCGCTGGTTGCGGATTCACGTCTTCCTCCACCAGCGCCAGTGCAGCCGTCGCAGGGCGCTGGAAATGCACCGCCCGCGCCGCGCTCAGCAGGCGCTGGGTATAAGGGTCCTGGGGGTCCTGCAGAATCTGTTCGACGCTGCCCTGCTCGACCACTTCGCCATGGCGCATCACCGCGACCCAGTCGGCCAGGCGTGCAACCACCGCCAGGTCATGGCTGACCATCAGCAAGCTGTTGTCACGGGCACGCAGCTGCTCCAGCAGGTCGAGGATCTGCGCCTGCACCGTGGCGTCGAGCGCGGTGGTCGGCTCGTCGGCAATCAGCAGCCGTGGCTGGCAGGCGATGGCCGAGGCAATCAGCGCACGCTGGCGCAAGCCGCCCGACAGTTGCCACGGGTACTGCCGTGCCCGCACCTGCGGCTCTGGCACACCCACTTGCCGCAACAGCTCCAGCACGTGCAGGCGGCGCTGCTCGGCGCCTAGCCGGGTGTGCAGGTACAGCGGCTCCTCGATCTCGGCGCCCACGCGGCATAGGGGGTCGAGCGAGCCCAGCGCGTCCTGCATGACAAAACCGATGCGCCCGCCACGCAGGCGCTGCCACGCGGCCTCGTCAAGCCCGCGCAGGTCTTGCCCGGCAAAGGCCAACCGTTGCGCCTGCACGTCAGCCCCCGGGCCGGTCAGGCCAACCAAGGTGCGCGCGGTCACGCTCTTGCCCGAGCCGGATTCGCCCACCAGCGCCAGGCACTGCCCGGCGTGCAGCTGCAGGTTGACGCCGCGCACCACCGGTACGCCCTTGAAGCCCACCCGTAGGTCGCGAATATCCACCAGCGGTGGCTGTGTGTCGACGTTGTTCATACGCTTCTACCCTCACTGCGCCGCAGCCAGTCACGGCCGATGACGCTGATGGAAATGACAGTCAAGGTGATCGCCAGCGCCGGCCAGGCCATCAGCCAGGGCGCGTTGGCCATGAAGTTGCGGGCCACGGCCATCATCGCGCCCCACTCGGCTGCCGGTGGTGGTGCGCCAAAACCGAGAAAGCTCAGGGCGGCGGCGGCGGTGATCGCGCCACCAAGGCCGATACAGGCGAGGATCAGCACGGGCTGCACGGCGTTGGGCAGCACGTGGGTCAGTACCACCGCCACAGGCCTGCGGCCCAGGGCCACTGCCGCCTCGACGAAACCGGCATGGCGGATGGTCAGGGTTTGCGCACGCACCAGCCGGGCATAGCGCGGCACCGAAGCGACCCCCACGGCGAGGATCAGGTTGGTGGTGCCCTGGCCGAACAGGGTGATGATCACCAGCGCCAGTAGCAGGTCGGGGAACGCCAGCAGCACGTCCACGGCGCGCATCAGCAGGTTGTCCAGCCAGTGCGGGCTAAGCCCCGCCAGCAGGCCGAGCAATGTGCCCAGGCCCAGGCCGACCAGGGTGGCGGCCAGGCCGATGAACAGTGATGGCCGGGCGCCGTGGACAAGGCGGCTGAGCAGGTCCCGGCCGTTTTCGTCGGTGCCTAGCCAGAAGGTGCTGCTGGGCGGTTGATACGCCAGCCGCGCGTCGGCGGCCAGCGGGTCGGCTGGGGAGAGCCAGCTGGGCAGCGCCACAGCCAGCAGCAACAGGCCGAGCATGGCCCAGGCCAGCCACAGGCCGGGGCGGGATGGCCAGATGGAGCGGCTGATCGAGGCTGGAGGGGTGAGTGCAATTGCGGTCATGTCAGTCCTTTTTTGTGGTGCCTGGGCCGGCCGCTTCGCGGGGCAAGCCCGCGAACAAGGGCGAAGCCCTTGCCATTCACCTCACGGCGAAGGGTTGGGGATGCGCCGGTGCACGGCCTGGATCTCGGCCAGCACGTCGTCACTGAGCTGCACGTCCAGCGCACTGAGGTTTTCCTGCAACTGCGCCAAGGTGGTTTGCCCGGTTATAGCGCTGGCCACGAACGGCTGGCAGATGACGAAGGCCAGGGCCAGCTGCGCCGGCGTCAGGCCGTGCGCGCGGGCTATCTGCACATAGCTGGCGATGGCGCTGTTGGCCTCCTCGCTGCCGTAGCGGTTGAAGGTGCGGTACACCGACGACAGCCGTGAGCCTTCTGGCCGTGCGCCGTTCAGGTATTTGCCGGTGAGCGCGCCGAAGGCCAGCGGCGAGTAGGCCAGCAGGCTGATGCCCTCGCGGTGGCTGAACTCCGACAGGCCGTTCTCGTACTGGCGGTTGAGCAGGCTGTAGGGGTTCTGGATGCTGGCAATGCGCGCAAGGTGCTGGTCCTCGCTGTGGCGCAGGAAACGCGCCACGCCCCATGGCGTTTCGTTGGACACGCCAATGTGGCGCACCTTGCCGGCTTTGACCTGCTCGTCGAGCACGGCGAGGGTTTCTTCGATGGCAGCGGTTTGCGGGTGGTCATCGGCATAGGGGTATTCGCGGATGCCGAAGAAGTTGCTGCTGCGGTCGGGCCAATGCAGTTGGTAGAGGTCCAGGTAATCGGTCTGCAAGCGGCGCAGGCTGCCCTCCAGCGCGGCGACGATGTTCTTGCGGTCGTGGTGCGACAGGCCATCGCGGATGTGCGCCTGGGCCCCTGGGTCGCGGGCGGGGCCGGCGATCTTGCTGGCCAGCAGCACCTGGTCGCGCTGGCCCCGGGCGGCCAGCCAGGTGCCGATGTAACGCTCGGTGGTGGTCCAGGTTTCAGCGCGGGTGGGGGTGGGGTACATCTCGGCAGTGTCGATGAAATTGATACCGGCAGCGATGGCGGCGTCCAGTTGCTGGTGGGCGTCCTGTTCAGTGTTCTGGTGGCCCCAGGTCATGGTGCCGAGGCTGAGCAGGCTGACTTGCAGGTCGGTGTGGCCTAGTGGGCGATAGAGCATGGTGTGAATCCTTGGGTGATGGGGTGAAGGGTGGGCCGGTGGTGATCTCTGTGGGAGCGGGCTTGCCCCGCGAATGGGGTGCGCAGCGCCCCCCTTAAACAGCCGGCGCTGTCTCGCGCCTGGCCTCGGCAAACTGGTTCACCGCCTTGGGCAACCCCAGGTGCTCGCGCAACGTCGTGCCGCTGTACTCGGTGCGGAACAGCCCGCGTTTTTGCAGCAACGGCACCACCTCCTCGACAAACACCCGGGCGCCCGAGGGGAACATGTCGGGCATGATGTTGAAGCCATCGCCCGCGCCCGCCAGGAACCACTCGGCAAGGGTGTCGGCGACCTGCTCCGGGGTGCCCACCGCCAACCGGTGGCCAACCAGAATCCGCCGCGACAGCTGGCGAATGGTCAGGTTCTCGCTGCGCGCGAGGTTCAGTTGGGCCTCCAGGAACCCGTGCGAACCGCGCTCGAAATCCGCCACCGCGCCAATCTTCGCCCAGGGCAGCGGCGCGTCCGGGTCCAGCTGGCTGGCATCGATGCCGATGCGCCCGGCCACTTGCTGCAGCAGGCCATGCTCGCCATGCCAGGCGTTGAGCTCGTCGAACCGCGCATGCGCTTCGGCTTCGGTACTGCCGATCACCGTCGACAGCCCTGGCATGATCTTCAGGTGCTGCGGGTTACGCCCCCAGGCCTTGGCCCGGGCTTTCATTTCCTGATAAAAGGCCAGCCCGTCGGCCAGGGTGGTCTGGGTGGTGAAGATCGCATCGGCGTAGCGCGAACCCAGCGCCTTGCCGCCTTCGGACGAGCCTGCCTGCACCACCACTGGCCGGCCTTGCGGCGAGCGCGGCAGGTTCAGCGGGCCCTTGACCTGAAAGTGCTTGCCCTGAAAGTCCAGGGTGTGGACCTTGCGCGGGTCGGCAAAGCGCCCGCCGGCGCGGTCACCAATCACCGCGTCATCCTCCCAGCTGTCCCACAGCTTCAGCGTCACATCGACAAACTCTTCGGCACGGCCATAGCGGTCCACATGCAACGGCGCACCCGCCAGGCCGAAGTTCTGCGCCGCCGCGTCACCGGCATTGGTGACCACGTTCCAGGCCGCGCGGCCACCGCTGATGTGGTCCAGCGAGGCGATGCGCCGGGCCAGGTTGAACGGCTCGTTGTAGGTGCTTGAACAGGTGGCGATTACACCGATGCGATCGGTGGCGGCGGCCACTGCGGTCAGCAGCACGGTCGGTTCCAGGCGCCCGCCGGGCTGGCTGGAAACATCCGGCGGCAGTGCCGGGCCATCGGCGAGGAAGATCGCATCCAGGCAGCCACGCTCGGACAAACGGGCAATGTCGCGGTAGTAGTTGACGTCGATGTAGGCGTCGATCGCCGCCTCGCCCTGGCGCCAGGCGCCGGCGTGCGAGCCGAAGCCGAGGATGTTCATGCCCAGGCTCATCTGTGCGGGTTTGTTGCTCATGGTGGTTCTCCTGTTCAGACCGCGCTGGCTTCGTCGCCGCTGCCCTGCCCTTCGCTGGCGGCGGCCTGGCGGGCACGCCAGGCCTGGGCCGGGCTGATGCCGTTGAGGTAGTAGTTGCCCAAGGCCTGCTCGCGGTAGATGGCCGGGTTGTGCGAGGCCAGGGTGCGGGCGTTGCGCCAGTGGCGGTCGAGGCGCCGGGCATTGCTGGTGGCCGAAGCGCCGCCGACTTCAAACAGCAAGGTGCTGGCCTGCAGCACCTGCGGCAGCACGATTTGCTGGGCCTGGAAGGTGTGGATCTCGGCATCGGTGTACAGCTGCTCCGGCACCTCGCCCGCCTGCCCGGCTTCGAACACGGCCTGCAGGCTCTGGCCCACCGCCGTTACCTGCGCTTCGGCGGCGAAGGCCAGGCTTGCCAGGCGCCCGATCACCGCTTGCACCAGTGGGTCTTCGGCCGGCTGCGACTGGCCCGGCACGCCGAAGGCACGGGTGCGGCCCTGAACGAAGGCCACGGCATCGGCCAACACGGCGCGGCCGATGCCGGCCAGGGTGGCCAGGTGCACAGCCTGGTAGAACGCCGTGAGGTAGGATTCGGCGCGCAGTTCGCCCTTGGCGAAGCGCCGCAGCAGGTGCTGCGGTTGCACCGCCACCTGGGTAAAGCGCGTGGTGCCGCTGCCGGTCAGGCGCTGGCCGAAACCGTCCCAGTCATCGGCCCGCTCCACCCCCGCAGCACGGGTGGGCACCGCCAGGCTGACGAAATCATCGCCATGGTTGGCCACCGCTGCCACCCAGTCGGCGTACAGGGTGCCGGTGCAGTAGTACTTCTCGCCGTCCAGGCGATAGCCGTCGTCAGCGTCGCTGAGCTGCACGGTGTTGCCGGTGCTGTCGGTGCGTTCGGCCATGGCCGCGCCCCACAGCTCACCGGCTGCCACGCGGGCAAACCAGTAGTCCTGCGAGGCGGCATCGTTGGACGCCAGGCGCCCTTCGACGAAGCCGAAGTGGGCACGGAAGATCTGCGGCAGGTTGGAATCGGCCTGGCCCAGGCGCACCAGCTGGCGCAGCAACTGCGCCAGGCTAACACCGAGGCCACCGTGGCTGCGCGGCACACGCAAGGCCCCCAGGCCCGCCTCGCGTAACCAGGCGACGGGCTCGAAGGCCAGGGTGCGCTGCTGTTCACGTTCCACAGCGCCCCCGGCGATGCGGGCATACACAGGCGCGAAGCGTGCATCCAGTTCGGCGTCGGTAAGGGGTGTTTGACTCATGAAGGTTCCTTTCTGTTGAATTCAGCGGCGCGCAGTGCGCGGGTCGATGGCCTGGGTCAGCAGGTCCACCAGCAGGTTCACCAGCACGTAGATGGCCGCCGCCAGCAGGGTCACGCCCAGTACCAGGGGCACGTCCTTGTTGCCGGTGGCTTCGAGCATCAGCCGGCCGATGCCCTGGCGGCCGAACAGCAGTTCGAGCACCACCGCGCCGCCCAGCAGGCTGGCGAACACGTAGCCGGCCAGGGTTACCAGCGGTACCAGTGCGTGGCGCAGGGCATGGCGCAGGCGTACGGCGGTGTCGGACATGCCGCGCGCCCGGGCCTGGGTGATGAAGGGTTGCTCCAGCACCTGCTCCAGCGACTGGCGCAGCACCTGGGCCAGCACTGCGGCAATCGGCAACGCCAGGGCCAGGGTCGGCAGCACCAGCGAGCGCCAACCGCTGGAACCTGAGGGCGGCAGCACATGGAAGTAGAAGGCGAAGGCCAGCAGCAGCAAGGTGCCGATGACGAAGTTAGGGGTCGACGACAGCACCAGTTCCACACCCGACACCAACGCGCGCAGGCGCCGGCCGCGGTTGGCGGTGAGCAGCGCCGACACCAGCGCCAACAGCACCGCCAGCAGCGCCGCGGTGCTGGCCAGGGCCAAGGTGGCACCCACCTGCTCGCCGATGGCCTGGCTGACCGGGATGCGCAAGCGGTACGACTCGCCCAGGTCGCCCTGCGCCAGCCGCGCCAGGTAGTGGCCGTATTGCACCCACAGCGGTTCATCGAGGCCGTAATCGGCACGCACCTGGGCGAGCATCGCTGGTGTGGGCATGGCGTCCGGCCCGCCGAGGATGGCCAGCGCGGTATCGCCGGCACTCTGCTGCACGGCGATGAAGGTCAGAGTGGCGGCAGCCCACAGCACGATCACGCCGTCACGCAGGCGGCGCAGCAAGGTTGGCAGCAGTTTCATGGTTGCTCCTTGGCCAGCCACACGCCGGTGAACAGGGGAACGTTGTGCGAACCGTCGAACAGCACACCGCCGACGGCCTTGCGGTAGGCCAGCAGCATCTGCGCCTCCACCGAGGGCACCGACGGCATGGTCTGGGCAAGGCGTTGCTGGGCCTCGCGGTACAGCTGCTGGCGGCGCGCCGGGTCGGTACTGCCGCGGGCCTCGCCCAGCAGCTGGTCAACCTGCGCATCGCGGAAATGGCCAACGTTCTGCCCAAGCATGCGGGCGCTCGGGATCGACTGGCTGTGGTAGAGGATGTACAGCCCATCGGCGGTGTTGGTGTGCCAGTAGCCACCGCCGAGCGCATCGAAGTCGCCGGCATAGCGCAGCTCGGAAACCCGGGTGATGGGCAGCAACTGGATATCCAGGTCGAAACCGACCTTGCGCAGGTCGGCCTGGGTGGCGACGGCGACGTTGGCGGGGAATGCCGGGTTGTCGTAGGTCAGCAGGGTCGCGGCCAGGCGCTGGCCGTTGCGGCTACGAAAGCCTTGGTCATCTCGGCCGGTCCAGCCGGCAGCATCGAGCAGGCGGTTGGCCGCTGCCGGGTCGAACGCCAGTGCCGCCTGGGCCGTCGGGTCGTAGCCGGGTGTGTTGACGGCCAGGAAGCCGTCGTTGGCCAGGTATTCGCCAAAACCGGAAATCCACGCCAGGCCCTGGCGGTCGATGGCCTTGGCCACGGCCTGACGCACGCGCACGTCATCGAACGGCGCGCGCTCGACATTGAAGGTGATGCTGCGAAACGGGATGCCCTTGCGGATGCGGCTGCGCAACACCAGGTCGGGGTTGGCGCGGATTGCCTCGGCATTTTGCGCCGGTGCATCCAGGGCCATGTCGCTGTCGCCGGCCTCCAGCGAGGTGTAGCGGATCATGGCTTCGGGCACGTAGCTCAGCTCTATGCGGTCAAGGTAGGCCTCGCCCTGGTGGTGCGTGGCGGGCGGCGCCCAGTTGTAGCCACGGCGGCGCTCGAAGGTGGCGCCCTGCACACGCACCCAACGGGTGAGCACGAACGGGCCGCTGCCGATGGGTTTGCTGGCGATGGTCGCGGGCGCCTCGAGGATTTGCCGCGGCGAAATCATCCCCAGCCAGCCTTGCGACAGCACATCGAGGAACGGCGCATAAGGCTCGCGCAAAGTGGCCTCGAAGGTGAACTCATCGACCACGCGGCCCTTCAGGTACGGCGCGATATAGGCGGCGGCCAGCGGCGACTTGGTCTTCGGGTCGCGCATGTGTTCCAGGTTGACCCGTACCGCTTCGGCATTGAAGCGCTCGCCGTCGCTGAAGGTGACGTCGTCGCGCAGGTGAAAGGTGTAGGTCAGGCCATCGGCGCTGATGTCCCAGCTTTTTGCCAGCCACGGCGTCAGGGTGCCGTCTTCGGTCTGGTAGACCAGGCAGTCGAACAATACCCGGCCCATCCAGGCAATGTTGCCGTGCGACAGCGCATGTATGTCGAAGCTGCCAGCGTCGCCTGCGGCAGACACGCGCAAGGTGCCGCCGCGCCGGCCCGGCTGCTGTTCGACAAAATCACCCGGCGCGTAGCGCAGTACCCCGCCCACGTCGCGCACCGTTTCACCCTTGAGGGTGCTGGCGGTGTCCGCTGGCGTCGGCGGCGAGCAGGCGGCCAGCAACAGCGCGCCGGCCAATGGGATGAGGTGCTGCAGCGGCGCGCGCATCAGAATCGGAACGCCACGCCGGTGGTCACCGAAAAGGCGTCCCCCGGGTAGAAGTTGGCCGAGTCACCGCCATTGGCGTTGTAGGCGGTGTTGGCCGCGCTGGCGTAGCGCTCGTCGGTGAGGTTGCGCAGGTCGGCGAACACCTCCCACCGCTTGCTCGGCGCCTGGTAACCGACCTTGGCGCCCCACAACACGTATGACGGTGCCTGCCAGGTGTTGGCGTAGTCGATGTAGTAGCTGCTGGCGGTGCGCAGGTTGAGCGAGGCGTAGAAGCCGCTGGCCTGGCGGTAGGCCAGCTCGGCTTGGTACACCTGGCGCGGCAGACTGGGCAGTTCGTTGCCGCCGAAGGTGTCGTCGTGGCGGTAGTGGAAGTCGTTGAGCGTGTAGGCCTGGCGCAGGTCCAGGGTATCGCCGTTGGCGCCAGCCCAGAGCAAGGCGCTGAGCCCGGCTTCGATGCCTTGGTGAATGGTCGGGCTGGCGTTGGAGGTGGCGGTGAGCTGGTCCTGGGTGGCGGAGGCCTGGCGCACCACCACGGTGAGCAGCTCCTTTTGCACCCACGAGCGGTACAGCGTCAGGCTGCCGTCGAAGATACCGTGGCTGCCACGCACACCCACCTCGAACGTGGTCGCCTTCTGCGGCCGCACGTCGTACAGGAACGGGTTGCTGGTGGAGCCCAGCTGCCAGGTTACCGGCGGGTCGATGCTGCGGCTGACGTTGCTGAACACGGTGAAGTCGGGGTTGATCTGGTAGCGCAGGCCCAGGCGCGGGGCCAGGTCGTTCTCTACGTACTCGATACCGGTGGGGAGGTTGCTGGGGTTGGCCGTTGTGAGGGTGGTGCCTTCGATCTCGGCCTTGCGGCGGATATTGATGAACGACAACCCGGACGACAGCCACAGGTCGTCCGCCAGTTGCAGCTCGTTGGCAAAGGTCAGCACGGTGTCGCGCGACCCGGTGTAGTTGGTTTCCTGAATTTTCGCGCCCGTGGCGCGGCTATGGGCCTTTACGTCGGCGAGGTATGCGCGGGTGTTGCTGAAGATGATGCTGCTGTTGCTGGGCAGGCCGAGAAAGCGGTCACCGGTGCGCAGGTAGCGCAGGCTCAGGCTGATGTCCTTGGACCGCCAGTCTTGCGGCGCCACGGCGTAGCGCCAGCCGTTGAGCAGCGGGTAGTTGTTGTACGAAGCGCCCACTTCGAGCTGGTTGCCGTCATCGAAGGTGTAGGTGGTCTTGTTGCCGACGAAGGTGGTGCCGTCCTTGCGCCGGCCGGTGGGAGCGACGTTGCTGCGCGGGTCGTGCTTGAGCTGCTGGCGGGTCAGGGTGTTGCCATTGATCAACTGCTCTTCACGGTATTTGACGAACAACCGCGTCTGAAGCTTGGGGCTGAACACGTGGCCGAAGTTGGCGGCGAGGCCACGGCCCTCGTTGCTGGCATGGTCCTGGTAGCCGTCGCGTTCGTTGTGCAGCACGTTGATGTAGTAGTCGCTGTCGCCGACCACGCCCCCGGTGCTCAACTGCTGCTTGCGGTAGCCGTAGCTGCCCACCTCGAAGCGGGCGTAGTTGCCCGGGTCGGTGCGCCCGGTCTTGCTGACCATGTTGATCGCCCCGCCCAGCGACAACGCGGCGTATTCGTAGGCGTTGGCGCCGTAGAGCACTTCGGTGTGGTCCACCGCCTGCATGTCGAGGAAGTCTTCCTGGGTACCGCCGGGGCCGGTGATCGGCAGGCCGTCGAAGAGGAACTTGGTGCCCAGCACATAGCCTTGGTAGAAGGTGTTCAGGCCCGAGCCGCGGATGGAGATCTTGTTCGCTGCAGTACCGCTGGTGCCTTGGGCGAACACGCCCGGTTGCATCGCCAGTACGTCCTCGGCGTTGGCCGCACGGCCTTGTTCGACCTGGCGGTTGTCGACCACCGCCGTGTTGCCGGCAACCTTCTGCAGGCGCTTCTGGTCCTGCTGCGCGCCGGTGGCCGCTGCGCCGGTGACCGTCACGGTTTGCAGGGTAGACTCCGCCGCCTCGGCTACCACGGCTGGGCAGAGCAGCGTCAGCAACACCGGCAGGCTGGCGGCCGTGGCCAGCGAGTGACTGTAGGGTCGAACTTTCGCACGCACTGCACATACTCCCTTTATATATAAGGCTGATATTCGCGACGGTTGCGAAGATCGCCAAACTGCTTTGCAAAGGGTATTGCAGTAGTCGTGCCAGCCTTTTGCCGCCTATTTGCTGGGCTTTTCCAGGGTGGCAAGTTGTGATGCCACACAAACTGTTCATTGCCTGTTGCAGAGCGAACATCAGCCGTGACGCAGGCCCTCTGGGGCAAGGCTTTGATTTGGTAATTTGCATATAACAACAACTGTTCAGCCGCCAACATCCGCGCAACAAAAACTTGTTGTTTTGTTCACTGGGTTATTTGTAACAACCGACCAACCCCACAACTTCCGGCACTTTGCCATCTGGCACAAAAACTGCTCCTGCACTTGGTGACAGGCCTGACTATTCCCATAGAACGCCGAGGACCTACGATGACTTTCAAGGAATACGACGATGCGTGCGATTCAACCCCATCCACTGCGCCTGGCCATCCGCCAGGCCGCCCTGGCCACCGTGGCCACGGCCCTGCTGGCCCCGGTCACGGTACTGGCGGCTGACCAGGCCCTGGGCACGGTGACCGTGCAGGGCAACAAGCAGACCGAAGTGCAACAGGCCGCCAGCGCACTGGCCGAAGTGCCCGGCGGCACCAGCGTGGTCGACAGCGAAGAAGTCGCCAAGGGCCGCACCGCCACCCTGCAGGACACCCTTGCCTACCAGCCCGGTGTGTTCGTACAGTCCACCGGCGGCAACGATGCGGCGAAAATCTCGATCCGCGGCTCGGGTGCCAACACCTCGCCGGGTTACTTTCGCGAGGGCATCAAGTTCCTCTTCGACGGCCTGCCGCTGACCGGCCCGGGCGGTACGCCCTACGAGTTCCTCAACACCAGCGGTGTCAACTACACCGAGATACTGCGTGGCGCCAACGCCTTCCAGTACGGCGCGCTGACCCTGGGCGGCGCGGTGAACTTCGTCAACCACAGCGGCTACAGCGCCCCCGGCCTGCGCGTGCGCGCCGAGGCCGGCAGCTACCACTACCAGAAGCAAAGCATCAGCTACGGCGGTGTCGAAGGCGACCTGGACTACTACCTGCAAGCCGACAATTACCGCAACGAAGGCTACCGCGACTACAGCTTGTCGAAGAGCTCGGGCATCGTTGCCAACGCCGGTTACCGCTTCAGCCCGAAACTGGAAACCCGCCTGCTGCTGCGCTACCGCGACGAAAGCCACAACGACCCCAGCGCCACCACGCTCGATGGCGCCCTGCACCACAGCCGCCGTGCCAGCGCCACCGCCGAAAGCAGCGGTGCCGGTGCGCGCCGCCCGGGCAGTATCTGGCTGGGCAGCAAGACCACCTACACCTTCGACGATGACGCCCGCCTGACCGTCGGCCTGTCGTACCACGACTACCGCCACACCAACAGCCCGCGCAGCCCGAGCAACCCCAGCTACTGGGACTGGCACGACCTCGGCCTGCTGCTGGGCTACGACCGCGTCGATACCCTGTTCGGCCATGAAAGCCGCAGCAACATCGCCTTCACCTCCACCCAGCACCTGCGTGGCGGGGTGAACTCGGCCAACGACGACAAAGTGTCGCTGAAGAAAGTCGACTACAAGGACTCGTTCGACCGGGTGATCGCGCTGGGCAACGACCTCAACCTGGTCGACAACCTGTGGCTTACCAGCGGCGTGTCGTTCGTCAACGTGCGGCGCAAGGTCGACATCGACCACGCGGTCAACCCCAACACCACGGCCTTCCCGCAGCACGTGGACTACGACAACTGGAGCGTGGCCCCACGTATCGGCCTGCGCTACGAGTTCAGCCCCAACCTGCAGCTGTTCACCAACTTCAGCCGCAGCATCGACCCACCTGCCTCGTGGGAATACTCCGGCTCCGGCCCTGCCCTGCCGTACATCCGCCCGCTGGTCGAACAGAAGGCCAACACCTTCGAGGTGGGCATCAAGGGCTCGCATGGCATCTTCGACGGTAGCCTGGCGCTGTACCGCTCGTGGATCCACGACGAGCTGCTGAACGTGCAGATCATCCCCGCCACCTCCACCGCCGCCGCAGTCACTGGCGCGTTCAACGCCTCGCCGACCATCCACCAGGGCGTCGAGGCCGGCCTTAATACGCGCTTGTGGGAAAACGGCCAGGGCGACCTGGTGCGCTGGCGTCAGGTGTACACCTACAACGATTTCTACTACCGCCACGACGAGACCTTCGGCGACAACCAGCTACCGGGCGTGCCCAAGCATATCTACCAGGGCGAGCTGCAATACCAGGACCATAGTGGCTGGTACACCGGGGTGAATGTGCAGTCGGCGTCGCGCACCGCAGCGGACTACGCCAACAGCCTGTACGCCCCGTCCTACACCATCTGGGGGGCGAACCTGGGCTATGAAGCGCCCAAGGGTAACTGGAAGGTCTCGCTGGACCTGAAGAACCTCGCCAACAAGGCCTATGTGACGGCCATCACGCCGGTGTACAACGCAGGCGGGCAGGACACGGCGGCCTTCTGGCCGGGCGACGGGGTCGGGGCGTACGTGGGGGTGGAGGTGCGTTACTGACCGCTGTTTTTGCGCTTGACCGAGGAAGGGCCGTGGTTGACGATCGGCGCTTCCCGGTAAAGGACTGACAGCATGTTACGGATATTGGGCAGGGCGTCTTCCATCAACGTGCGCAAGGTCCTGTGGGCCTGCAGCGAATTCGATATCCCTTTTGAACGCGAAGACTGGGGCACGGGCTTTCAGGCGACCGACGCCCCGCAGTTCCTGGCGTTGAACCCCAACGCCATGGTCCCGGTGATTCAGGACGGCGACTTCACGCTGTGGGAATCCAACACCATCATCCGCTACCTGGCCACGCGTTACAGCGATGCGGCGGTGTACCCGACCGAGGCGAAAGCCAGGGCTCGCGTGGATCAGTGGATCGACTGGCAGGCCTCGGACCTGAACCGGTCATGGAGCTACGCGTTCATGTCGCTGGTACGGCATTCGCCTGCGCATCAGGACGCCCAGGCGCTCGCCGCAGGGTGCGCCGACTGGTCGCGGTACATGGGCATCCTCGACCAGCAGTTGGCCGCAACCGGCGCCTACGTCGCCGGGGACCGCTTCACCCTGGCGGACATCCCCATCGGGCTGTCGGTCAACCGCTGGTTCGAAACGCCCTTCGAGCACCCGCCGTTGCCGGCGGTCAGTGAATATTTCAAGCGCCTGACGGACCGGCCAGGGTTTGTGCTGCACGGACGCAATGGTACACCTTAGGGTTTGTCTGTAGGAGCTGGCTTGCCTGCGATCGGCTGCGTAGCAGTCGTAAAGCCGGTATCCGCGCTGTGCCAGACAAGGCGCGGATGCAGCATTTACGACTGCTTCGCAGCCGATCGCAGGCAAGCCAGCTCCTACAGGGATTGCGATCACTTTCAGACTTTGGTCAAAAGCCCAGGGTCGCCGACAGCAGCCAGGTCGGGGGGTTGTGCTGCACGGACGCGATGGTACGCCGTACGCTTTGCCCTGTAGGAGCTGGCTTGCCTGCGATCGGCTGCGCAGCAGTCGTAAAACCGGTATCTGCGCAGTGCCAGACAAGGCGCGGGTGATTGCGACCGCTTTCAGGTCAAAAGCCCAGGGTCGCCGACAGCAGCCAGGTCCGGGGCGTGGACAGCGTCAGCCCCGGCTCGCTGTCATCCGAGGCTCCGGCTGATGCCCAGTAGCGCTCATCCAGCACGTTCTCGACACTGGCACGCAGGGTGACCTGGGTGGCATCGACCTTGAAGGCATACCGCGCGCCGAGGTCGAAGCGCTCCCAGCCGTCAATCTGCTTGCTGTTGCCCTGGTCAAGGTACTGCGAGCTGGAGTGAATGCCGCGCGCGGTCAAGGTCAGCCCGGCCAGCCCGGGTACATCCCATTCGGCGCCAAGGTTGACGTTGTACTCAGGCGTCGCCGGTGCACGGTTGCCGTCAAAGGTGCCGCCCACGGTGTTGGTCAGCTCGCTGTCGATATACATCAGCCCACCCAGCAGGCGAACGCCTTTGAGGGGTTCGCCGAATACGCTGAGCTCGATGCCGCGGTTGTCGCGCTTGCCGTTGGGGCCGAACACCCGTGATTGGGCGTTGGTCTCGTAGGCGGGCTGGCGAATGCGAAAGGCGCTGGCGGTGAAGGCGACCCGGCCCAGGTCGTACTTGGCCCCGACCTCGACCTGGCGGCTGGTGAACGGCGGGAAGATCTGGTCTTCGTTGACCGAGGTCGACGGGGCGATCTTGCCCTGGCTCAGGCCCTCCATGTAGTTGGCGTACAGCGACAGCTGGTCGGTCACCTTGAGCAGCGCACCGCCCGAAGGCGAAACCTTCTCCTCGTCATAAGCGGTGTCACCTTTGACGCCGTCGCTCCAGTCATCTACCTGCACCCGCTGCCAGCGGGCTCCGAGTGTCAGCAATAGGCGGTCGTCGAAAAACCCAAGGGTGTCGGCCAGCGCCAGCCCGCTGAAGCGGTTTTCCGTATACACCTTGGGGTCGATGCGCGTGGGCGTGCCTGGCGTGGGTGTCGCGACCGGGTCGTAGAGGTTGCTGGGCGCGGAGGCATAGCGCGCGCCGCCGTTTTCGAAGTCCATGTAGAAGTAGCTGGCCGACAGGTTCAGCTCATGGCTGACCGGGCCGGTGCGGAACCAGTTGCGCAGCCCGGCCATGGCGGTGCGCACCGATTCATCGCGGGTGAAGTCACGCGGCTGCACGGTGAAGTCGCCGGCATCGTTGATGATCGATACGTTATGCCGCAGGAAATCATGGTTGCTCTTTCGCGCACCGACCGCACCATACGCCAGCAATGAATCGCTGATGTCGTACTCGGCATTCAGCGCACCGAAGGTGTCGTTGGTGCGCGACTGGCTCCAGGCCTGGGCGTAGTTGTGACGCACGTCGTCGGCGGTCGGGACCTTGGCATTGGCGCTGACCAGCACCCGTTCCTGCGGCGCATCGGTGTCGCGTTCGGTGTGGCCAAGGTCGGCCGAAAGGCGCAGGCGCTCACCGCGAAAGTCCAGGCCTAGCACGGCCATTTCGCGCTCGACGCGCTGGTGGTCCCACTCGGTATCGCCCGCCTGCTTCACCCCGTTGAAGCGCACGCCGAACCGGTCGCCTTCGCCAAAGCGCCGGCCAATATCCACCGCGCCGCCCGCCTGGCTGTTCGAGGCATAGCTGCCGGTGAACTCGGTGATGGCCATCTCGCCCGCGCGCTTGGGCACCACGTTGATGCCGCCGCCCACGCTGCCACGGGGCGAGATGCCATTGATCAGCTGGCTCGGGCCTTTGATGATGTCGACCCGGTCGGCCATTTCCATGTCGATGGAATACGTCGGCAGGATGCCGTACAGGCCGTTGTAGGCCACATCGCTGTTGAACAGGCTGAAGCCGCGAATGGTGAACTGCTCGAAACGCCCACCTGCCGGGTTGGTGGCGCGCACCGACGGGTCGCTGGCAATCAGGTCGCCCAGGGTGCGCGCCTGCTGGTTCTTCACCAGTTCGCTGGTGTAGGTGGTGATGCTGAACGGCGTGTCCATGAAGTCGCGCGAACCGAGCAGGCCTTGCGCGCCTCGGCGTGCCACCTGGCCGCCGGCATAGGGCTGAGCGTCGCCGCCAGCCACAGCTCCCCCCACGATGCTGGTGGGCGCGAGTTCCAGCGCATCGCCGCCCTGCGGTGCAGGTACCAGGGTGTAAGCGCCCTCGCCTACCTGCTGCAGTTGCAGGCCACTGCCCTGCAATAACTGCAGGAAGCCTTCGGCCACGCTGTAGCTGCCAGACAGCCCCTGACTCTGCCGGCCGTTGAGCAACGCCGGGTCCAGCGAGAGGCTAACACCTGCCTGGTCGGCAAAGCGGGTTAACGCGGCGCCCAGGCTGCCCGCGGGCACTTGGTAGGCGCGCCGGGCAAGGTCATCGGCCCAGGCGGGTGAGCTCAACAGCAGGCTCAGGGTGAACCCGAGGTGCATCCATGGGCGTGGGCGGCAAGGCAGTACTGCAGGCATCGAACGAGGCTCCCGTTATTGTTTCCTACTGCTGATGACCGGCGAGTAGGAAAAAGGGGACAGCCTCACGCGCGATTTTCTCGCGCCGCTAGCGTAACCCAGTAACGGGTACGTGCATGCACCTCCAGTGGCAGGCTGGCAGCCAGCAATGCCAGCACGCGGTCGGTGTCGTCGAGGCGGAAGGTGCCGGTAACGCGCAGGGTTTCCAGCGCCGGCTGCCAACGCAGCACACCGGCGCGGTACCTGCGCAATTCGCGCAGCAGGTCGCCCAATGGCCGGTCGTCCAGCCTTAGCACACCGTCACGCCAGCCCAGCAGCAGATCATCCAGCACCGTTACAGTGCCAACGCCTGTGGCTTGCAGGCTGGCCTGCTGCCCTGCCTGCAACGCCAAGGCTACCCCGCGCAGCGGTTGCAAGCTGGCCGTGCCGTGGATCACCGCAACCTGGCAGGCCTGATCGAACAGGCGAATACAGGCCTCGCCAGCGCTGACGGCAACGCGGCCAAAGGGCACCTGCACCATCATGCTGACGCCGGTGGGAACCGTGATAGCAACCTCGCCGCGTACCAGCGTCAGCCTTCGTGCAGCCAGATCGATGTTGACTGCACTGTCGGTGTTCAACTGCAAGGCGGTGCCATCGTTCAACAGCAATCGCCTGCGCTCACCCACAGCAGTGTGCACGTCGGCAGCCCACGCCTCCAACGGCACCTGCCGGCCAAGCAACCAGGCGGCCGGGACCACTGCGGCCACCCCAAGCGCCTGCTTGAGCAGGGCACGGCGCCCGGCATCCGGGCGGTCCAGCGTCGCCATTGCCAGTTCGCCCGGCAGCTGAGCGAAGCGCTGGCGCAGCAACTGGGCCTTTTGCCAGGCGCTTTCGTTAAGGCTGCTGCTGGCGCGCCATTGCGCCAGGCGCTGGAGGTCGCCCTCAGTGGCATCGCCCGACTCCAGCAGCGCCAGCCAGCGCGCTGCGGCACGCACCACTTCGCGGGCCTCTACGCAAGGTGCAGCCATTACAGCTGCGCCAGCAGGCAGTGCTCGTAGGCCTGCGCCATGTAGCGTTTTACGGTGCGTTCGCAAATGTCTAGGCGCTCGGCAATTTCGCGGTAGGTCAGGCCTTCCAGCTGGCTCCAGAGGAACGCCTTGCGTACCGGGGCCTGGAGGCCATCGAGCAATTCGTCGAGTGCTTGCAGGGTTTCCAGCAGTATCCAGCGCTGCTCCGGCGACGGCAGGCTGTGTTCGGGGAGTTGCGCCAAGGCGTCCAGGTAGGCCTGCTCCAGGCTCCGACGCTTGTGGAAGTTGCTCAGCAGGCGCTTGCCTACCGTCAGCAAGTAGGCGCGCGGTTCGCGGATTTCTGCCAGCGGCTGGGCGCTGGCCAGCACTTTGAGGAAGGTGTCCTGGCTCAGGTCGGCCGCATCCCAGGCATTGCCCATGCGCCGGCGCAGCCAGGCTTCCAGCCAGCCACGGTGATCACGGTACAGGGCGGGCAGGCTGTGCTCCGGGGGCGTCGCGGCGTCGCTCATGGGAATACCCTGCAATGGCGTAAATGCTAGTGATTCTATTTTACGCAGGCACTCAAATCCAAGAGGTTTGTGCCTGGATACCGTCGGGCACTGGCCGCCGCCGAGACGCGGATTTAGGGACGTTCGCTCAGGCGCTTCAGTCGATTCAGTATGTGCAACACGTGGCCCTGCTCGATCATTGCCCCCCAGTGCCCATCGCAAAAGCGCTCGCCCCTCACGCAGTAGGTCAGCATGCGCTGGATCTCGGCCAGGCTGGCCTGCTCGATGGCAGAGGGGTTGCTCAGCAGGCCTTCAGTGCCACCGCGCCGATAATCGGATTGGGTCCAGCATGCCTTGCCCGCTTCGCGATAAAAGTCGTCAACCACAGCCGCATAGGTCGGCCAAGTGTTGCTGCCCTCTACGGTGTAGGTCTTGATAGGTATTTCGCCTGGGTACAGAAGAGGCAGGAAATCCAGCAGCGCGTCGACATCGGCCGGCTGCGGCATCAACAACGTGTAGCCGTACATGGGCAGGATCCGGTCCAAATGGGCCAATGCGCGCTGATACACCGGGTGGCAATCTGCATAAGGCAACTCATCGAAAAACGCCCAGAAAAACGAGAACACATGGCCATGATCATCGAGCGTCTGATGCGACCACTGCTCAGGTAAAGCCTCGTCGGTTTCACACAATTGCAACGACCACACCTGCCCTTGATAACCCGCCTCCCAGTTACCCAGATCCCGCTTGATCACAGCGGTGCTGATGCCTGACTCCTCGCGCAGCTCCCGCAGCGCGGCCGCACTCGGTGCTTCGCCCGGTTGCAGGCTGCCTTTGACCAGTTGCACCCCCGCCTGGGGATGGCGAAACAGAAGGATTCTGGGGGGTGTAGTGCTTGAAAGAACCACTGCACAGGCCTTGTCGGGCTGCATGACGATGTCCTTATCGACGAAGGGAGGGCGACAAGTCTACACCTGCTCCGGAGTGGCTTCAGGCCGTAGGGTCAGTGCCATGAAGGTGCTCTCAACCACGCATGCCGGCCAGCAGCATGGCCATGAACCTGCGCACCTGCGCGCGGTGCGAGGGCATGTCCAGCGTCTGGCAGTTGCACAGGCGCAGCAGCTGCAGATGCCCGTAGTCGTTGATCAGGAACGCCGCATAGCCCACATCCAGGTCCGCCCGCAGCTTGCCGCTGTCGCACAAGTCTTGCAGCAAATGCTTAAGCTCATCGACCAGCGCGTCGTTGACCCGCTTGTACGCTGCAGGCAGATCGCGCTGCTCACCGCCCAGCAGCGGCAACAAGGGCGGCAGCATCTCGCGCCACAGCGGTGCAGGTAGCACCGCGAACGCATAGTCGGTGAGGTGCTCCTCGTAACAGCACAAGGCATCCAGCGCATCCTCGAACTCGGGCAAGCGGCGGCGGGCCTGGGTGACGGCGCGGTGGTCGGCTTCGCGCAGCTTTTCCAGGAGGATCTCCTGCTTGCTGCCGAAGTAGGCAAACACCGTGGGCACCGACACCGCGGCCAGGCGGGCGATCTGTTCCATGGTGGTGGTCTGGTAGCCCTGCGCCTCGAACAGGCCAAGCGCAGTACGGCTGATGGTTTCCCGGCGCTGGGCCTTTTGCTGTTCGCGTAATCCGCTCACGTCACTACCTTTGTCGAACCGAACCGGTCGGGATGGCCAGCATACAACATCGCCATATTCGTAAAAATATTTTATTGACTAAAACTTTTTATCGACGCAAAACTAGCGCGGCATTTTGACCCAGGGAGCCGCCATGCGCACCGCTGCAGACCTCATCATCCATAACGCCCGCATCTATACCGTCGACCCGCACCGGCCCTGGGCCAACGCCGTGGCGGTGCACGGTGAACGCATCGTCTGCGTGGGCGACCACGCCAGTGTCATGGCCCACGCCGGCCCCGCCACACGGCTGGTAGATGCCGACGGCAAGCTGGTGCTGCCGGGCTTCGTCGAGTCGCACTGGCACTTCTCGAGCACCGCCTTCGCTTTCCAGGCGCTGGTCAACCATGAAGACCCGCGCGAAGTGCTGGCCCTGCTCAAGCGTTATGTCGAGGCCAACCCGACCGAGAAGGCCATCACCGGCATGGGCTGGATCCAGCCGCTGATGCCCGCCGAATGGCTGCGCCGCGAAGTGCTGGACGAAATCTGCCCGGACAAGCCGGTGTGCCTGTTGTCCACCGATTACCACACCATGTGGGTCAACACCTTCGCCCTGAAAGCCGCCGGCATCGACCGCGACACCCCGCCAGTTGAAGAAGGCGCCAGCTGGTTCGAGAAAGACCAGGTGACGGGCGAGCCCACCGGCATCATCATCGATTGCGCTGCCTATTCGTTGCTGATGCAGCGCCTGAGCGAAGCCGGTTACCTGCCCACAGGCATCGACCTGTACCTGCGCTCCATCCCGTTCTGGCAAGAAAAGCTGGTGGCGGCTGGCATCACCACCGTGTTCGATGCAGGCTTTCTCGACCCCGCCGGCGACCAAGCCCTGCTCTACGAAACCCTGCAGCAACTGGAGCGCGAGCAGCGCCTGAAACTGCGTGTGGTGGGCAGCTACATCAACACGGGCACCGAGGATGACCCGGTTGCCTGCCTGCAGGACCTGCGCGCCCGCTATGCCTCGCCGCTGGTCAAGGCACAGACCCTCAAGCTGATGCTCGATGGCACCGAACTGAACCACACCGCCTACCTGCTGGAACCCTATTGCGACAAACCGCACAGCTGCGGCTCGACGACCATGCCGCAAGCCGTGTTCGAAAACCATGTGCGCAACGCCGACGCCAACGGCATCGACGTGATGGTGCACGCGGTGGGTGATGCCGCCGTGCGCATGGCCCTGGACGTGTTCGAGCGCACCTTTGCCTGCAACCCGCCGCGCGACCGCCGCCACGTCATCACTCACGCCTTCCTCACTCACCCCGACGACATCCCGCGCTTTCGCCGCATCGGTGTCATGGCCAACACCCAGCTGCAATGGGGCGTGGTCGATGCCTATGCCGAGGCCATTCAGCAATCGTACGGTTTCAAGCGCTGGGCCTCGATGTACAAGTTCCGCAGTTTCATCGACCAGGGCGTGACCGTGTCCATCGGCATGGACGGGCTGGTGTGCCAGTGCCGCTGCCAGCACAAACCCGTGGAGCATATCGAGTCGGGCCACACCCGCCAGCTCAGCGGCGAGCCCGGTGCGCCGGTGATGCCCGATGCCGACGAACGCCTGAGCATTCCGCAGCTGATTGCCGCCTATACCCTCAACGGTGCCTATCAACTGGGCCTGGAAAAGGAGATCGGCTCGATCACCGAGGGCAAGCGGGCGGACATCATCATCCTCGAGCAGGACTTGTTCGAGCTGGACCGCTACCAGATCGGCAAGACCGAGGTGGCGCTGACGCTGATGAACGGCCGCATTACCCACGACGCAGGCACCCTTCCCCACGCCTGACCTGACCGCCGCGGCCTGCGGGCCGCACACCTTGCTGCACCCGGGACCCTCCAATGCACAACAATAAAAACACCCTGCTTCTGCGTGCCGCCCTGATTTACATCGCCGCCACGGCGCTGATCATCATTGGCGTGCAACCGATCTTCATCGGCCTGGTGAGCGAGCGGCTGAACCTGAACCTAAGCCAGCAAGGCTGGATTCTTTCCGTCGAAATGGCCGGCACCTTGCTGGGCAGCTTGCTGCTGCCTGTGGTGGGGCGGCGGTGCCCTGGCCGCGGCCTGTACCTTGCCGCCGCACTGGTGGCTGGCGCACTGAACTTGCTGAGCGGCGCGCTGGATTCGCTGACGGCGCTGATCGTCTGCCGCCTGGCCTGCGGCATGGCCGCTGGGCTGTTGTACGCAGGGGCGATCAGTGGGCTGGGGCGCATGCCCGGGCAGGATCGCTCGTACGGGCTGTCGCTGCTGATCCAGACGGCAGTGTTCGCGCTGTACGCCACGTGCATGCCGCAGTTGGCAGCGCTGATTGGCAACCGCGGGGCGATCGCCTCCATTGGCTTTTGGTTCGTGCTGATTGCCGCGGCTGCGCTGGTGATCCCCTCCCGGCTGCATCACCAGGCGCCGCAGCAGCTGGCACAGTGCGGTGGCGGCTCGGCACTGCTCGGGCGCTATGCGTTGCTGGGGATGCTATGCCTGCAGCTGGCCATCTATTGCATCTGGGGGTTTGTCGACCAACTGGCGCGTGAGCGTGGGATCGGGCCGGTGGATGTGGGCTGGGCCTTCGGCTTGGGAATACTCGGTGGCCTGCCTGGCGGCGCGCTGCCGAGCCTGCTGGGGGCACGGGTAAGGCGGGGGCCGATGATCGGTTTCGGCTCGCTGCTGGTGCTGCTGTCGATCGTGCTGCTGGCACGCTATTCCCATGAAGCAGAGCAGCTGTGCGGGGCGTTGTTCCTGATGAACTTTGGCTGGGTGCTGGCGCTGACGTATTACATGGGGGCGATAGCCACCAACGACCCGAAGGGCACGCTGACACCCTGGGTGAGTATTCTGCAGATGGGCGCGGCAGCATTGGCGCCTGCGTTCGTGGCAGTGCAGCAGCAGAGCGCGGGGCGCGAGACGATATTCGTCAGTGCGGGGGTAGCGGTTGTGCTGGGGTTTGCGCTCAAGTGTGCGGCGGGCTACTTGGCACCGAGGCACAAACACGGTTCTGCAACCTAGACGGGACCTCTGTGGGAGCCGGCTTGCCGGCGATCACCGGCAAGGCCGGTGCCATGCACCGCGGTGCCTGCATCGCCGGCAAGCCGGCTCCCACAATGTCCTCTGCTACCTCTGTAAGGTTTGTGAAGACCTATGACAGCTGGTTCGCCAGCGTTTGCGGCCGTGCACGCCAGGCCACCGTCATCAGCAGCCCCAGCCCCGCCATCGTCGCCCCTGCGACGGCAATCGCCGGATAACCCAACCCCGCATTGATCACCGCACCACCCAATGCAGCCCCGATGGCATTGCCCAGGTTGAACGCACCGATGTTCACCGCCGACGCCAGGTTAGGCGCGTCCTTGGCGGCTTCCATCACACGCATCTGCAGCGGCGGCACCAGGGCGAAGCTGGCCGCGCCCCAGACCAGGATCGCCACGGCAGTCGGCAGCGGCCAGCCCAGCACCAGCGGGAACACCAGCAACACTGCAATCAGCACCGCCAGCGAGACGATCAAGGTGCGGTCGACCGAACGGTCCGCTGCCTTGCCACCCCACACGTTGCCCAAGGTCAGGCCGACACCGAACAGCACCAGCATGGCCGTGATGAAGGTGGTCGAGGCGCCGGCCTCGCTGTGCAGGATAGGCGCGATATAGGTGAACACCGTGAACATCGCACTGGAGCCCACCACCGTCAGCGCCAGCGCCGACAGCACAGGCCCGCGGGCCAGCACGCGGATTTCGGCCAGCGCGCCATCGCTGGCAGGCAGTTTCAGGTTGGGCAAGGCAAACCACAGCGCCACCATCGTCACCAGGCCAAGGCCGGCAATGCCCCAGAACGCGGTACGCCAGCCCATCAGCTCGCCGAACCAGGTCGCCATCGGCACGCCGCCAATGGTGGCCAGTGTCAGCCCCATGAACATTGCCGCCACGGCCCCGGCGCGTTTTTCCGGCGCCACCAGGCTGGCCGCGACGATAGAGCCGACGCCAAAGAACGCGCCATGGTTGAGCGATGTGACCACGCGGGCGATCAGCAGGCTCTGGTAATCGGTGGCCAGCGCCGACATCAGGTTGCCCAAGGTGAAAATCGCCATCAGCCCGATCAGCAGATACCGCCGCGGGATCTTGCCGGTGGCCAAAGTCATCAGCGGAGCGCCGATCAGCACGCCAATGGCGTAGGCGCTGACGAGCAGCCCCGCAGCGGGGATCGATACGCCGAGGTCGGCGGCGATACTGGGCAACATGCCCATGGGTGCGAACTCGGTGACGCCGATGCCGAAGGCACCGACGGAGAGTGCGACGAGAGGTGGATTGATACGCATGGCAAAGCTCCTAATCTGTGCGTGGAATGCTACGATTCGAGCTTTCAAAGCACTAGACCGCTTTTCTGGCAACCACCTTTGCGCAAGAGGCACAAATGGACTACAACGGCCGCTCCGGCGAGATGGAGGTATTTGCCAAGGTGGTGGACGAAGGCAGCCTGTCGGCAGCCGCGCGTGTACTCGGCCTGACACCGTCGGCCGTCAGCCGCATCATCGCCCGCACCGAGCAACGCCTGGGCACGCGCCTGCTGTTGCGCACCACCCGGGCGATCACCCTGACCGCCGAGGGCGACGCCTACCTGCACGGGGCACGGCGCATCCTGGCCGACCTGGTCGAAGTCGAAGAAGCCATCACCGACCAAGGCGTGCCCCGGGGCCGGCTGAGGGTCAGCGCCGCGCTTGGCCACGGCAGGCAGACCGTGGTGCCGCTAGTGGCCGCGTTCAGCGCCCTGTACCCGCAAGTGCTGGTCGACCTGACGCTGAGTGACGAGGTCACCGACATTCTCGGCGGCCAGGCCGATGTCGCCTTGCGCTTCGGCCATCTGCCGGACAGCTCGCTGAGTGCTCGCTTCATTGGCGACACCGGCGAAGTCATCGTCGCCTCGCCCGCGTACCTCGAACGCTGCGGTGCCCCCCAGCAACCTGAAGACCTGGCCCGGCACAACTGCCTGCGTTTCAACTTCCGCCGTGCGGTGTCCGAATGGCCGTTCGTTCGCGAGGGGCAGGCGTTTTCGCTAAAGGTGGCCGGCAACATCGAGTGCAGCAGCGGCGAGGCGCTGGCGCAAATGGCCAAGGTGGGGGCCGGCATTGCGCGGATCGGTACCTTCACCGTGGCCGACGAGCTGCGAAGCGGCGAACTGGTGCCGCTGCTGGAGGCTTACAACCCCGGCGACCGGGAGCCGATCCACGCCGTGTTCGTCGGCGGCCCAGCAATGCCGGCACGCGTGCGGGTGTTCGTGGACTTCATGGTTGCCAATCACCAGGGGTGGCCGCTGGTGCTGGCATGACACATGGCCACGCGGCAGCGTTGATAGTCCACCTGAAATACCCCGCGCAGGGAACGTCTGCCCTGCTGCGGCCTCCCACAGTAATGCAGGGCGAACGGCGCGCTGCCCATTCACGCTTGGAGGACTGGCTCTGATGAAAAAGATCCTGATGGTGCTGACATCCCACGATCAGTTGGGTGATACCGGCAAAAAAACCGGCTTCTGGCTGGAAGAGTTCGCCGCTCCCTACTATGTGTTCATCGACGCCAACGCCGACGTCACCCTGGCCTCGCCAAAGGGCGGCCAGCCACCCCTGGACCCAAAGAGCGACGAGGACGACGCGCAGACCGACGCCACCCGGCGTTTTCGCACCGACACCGAAGGGCAAATGGCGCTGGCCGACACAGTGCCGCTGAGCGAAATCGACCCTTACAACTTCGACGCCGTGTTCTACCCCGGTGGCCATGGGCCGCTGTGGGACCTGGCCGAGGACAAGGATTCCAAAACGCTGCTGGAAGCCTTTTACGCCTCCAACAAGCCGATTGCCGCCGTCTGCCATGCACCGGGCGTGTTCAAGCACGTCAACGCACCGGACGGCCACCCCGTGGTCAAGGGTAAGCAGGTGACCGGGTTCGCCAACAGCGAGGAAGACGCCGTCGGGCTTACCCAGGTGGTGCCGTTTCTGGTCGAAGACATGCTCAAGAGCAAAGGCGGCGAGTATTCCAAGGCTGCAGACTGGGCAAGCTACGTGGTGGAGGACGGCCACTTGATCACCGGGCAGAACCCTGCCTCCTCGGAGGGTGTGGCCAAGGCGCTGCTCAAGCGGCTCGAGCGCGAGTAGGCACAGCGCCATGGCGCTGAATGTACTCATCTGTGGTGCCAGCCAGGGCATCGGCTTGGCGCTCTGTACGCAGCTGCTTGCCCGTGCCGACGTGGGGCAGGTGTGGGCGGTATCGCGCCAGGCCAGCGGCGAGGCGTCGCTGGCAGCCCTCGCCTCGACCCATGGCGAGCGCCTGATTCGGCTGGATTGCGACGCCCGCAGCGAACCGTCGCTCGCCGCGCTTGCGCAGGAAGTTGGCCGACACTGTACCCACCTTGATTGGGTGATCTGCACCTTGGGGATTCTGCAGCAGGGCGGCGCCAAAGCGGAAAAGGCCCTGGCGCAACTTGATCTGGCAAGCCTGCAGGCCAGCTTCGCCACCAACGCCTTCGCGCCGGTCCTGTTGCTCAAACACCTGCTGCCATTGTTGCGCAAGCAACCTTGCACCTTCGCCGCCCTTTCAGCGCGCGTGGGTTCGATCGGTGACAATCGCCTGGGCGGCTGGTACAGCTACCGCGCCAGCAAAGCGGCGCTGAACCAGTTGCTGCACACCGCGAGCATCGAGCTCAAACGCCTCAACCCAGCGTCCACGGTGCTGTTACTTCACCCCGGCACCACCGATACCGGCCTGTCGCAGCCGTTTCAGGCGAACGTGCCCGCTGAACAACTGTTCGAGCCTGCCTTTGCCGCGCAGTGCATCCTTGAACAGATTGCCCGCCATGGGCCGGCGGACAGTGGCAGCTTCTGGGCGTGGGATGGCCAGCCAATCACCTGGTGACAATTGCCTCATACCACAGCTGCGGGGTAAGCCTCGCGCAGGCTCGCCCTCAGCCATTCGATGAACCACAACGCATCCTCACCCAGCATTGGCGAAGGTGCGAGCACCTGGTAACTCTCCAGCGGTACGCCCTGCTCCACACAGCGCACCAGGCTCCCCGCCGCCAATTCGCGCCCGACCAGCACGTCGGTGGCCAAGGCAATCCCGTGCCCGCTTTGCGCCAGGTTCAGCACGATGTCATTGCTCATGTGCGAAGTATCGGCCTTGGCCCTCACCCGAATGCCCTGGGCGGCAAACCAGCTGCTCCACCAGTTGCCGTCGTCGACATGGATGAGCTTGCAGCGGGGCAAGTCGCGAACGGACAGTTGCGCGGGCAACTGCGCCCGGTAGTTTGGGGAACACACGGCAAACACTTGCGGGCGGATCAACACCTCGCGCACGCCGGCCAACTCCCCAGGCAGGCCATAGGCAATCCCAAGGTCGGCCTGGCGGGCATCGACGCTGGTGAAAGTGGCGTTGGGTTCAATGGCAATCTTCAGTTCCGGGCGCAGTGCACGCAGCGCTTCTATCCGTGGCGTCAGCCAGCGCGACGCGAACGCCGGCACACACATGATGCGCAACCAGCGCTCGGCACTGCGCCGCCCGCAGCGCATGCCGGCGTCTGCCAGCAGCTGCAGCGACTCGGCCACCGCCTGGTAATAGTGCGCACCGTCCTGGGTCAGGCTGACGCCACGCGGCGAACGGTCGAGCAGGCGCACGCCCAGCCAGTCTTCGAGGATTTTCACATGCCGACCAATCGCTGGCTGGGTGACGTGCAACGCGCGGGCCGCCGCCACGTAACTGCCCAAACGCGCAGCCGCTTCGAAGGCGCGCACCGCATTCAGCGGTGGCAGCCGGTCAATCGTCATGGTTGAACGTCCTTGGGCTGTCAGTTTTTTTAATAGTGGCTGAAAATTTATTGTGCTTTTCCGCGTGCCGCAAGTTCTCGACACTCGCAAGGCGTACTTCCACGCCCAACGAGGAGCCGCCCATGCTGGCGATACCAACAATAAAACGATCCTTCACCGTGTTGTCCGTGCTGGCCGCCATGACCGGCGCGGTGCATGCCGACGACGCCAAGGGGCCGTGCGGCGTGCCCGGGCTGCAGGCGTGCCCGCAACCCTTCGACAAGGTGCTGCCCGCCGCCAAGGACATGCTCACCTGGGACCAGGCCACCCGCGTGGTCGGTTTTCGCAACACCTACCGCCTGTACGGCGGTGACGTCTTCGCCACCCACGGCGCCAAGCCCTACCCGCTGCCCGAAGCCGACCACAAGCTCGCCGACGTGCGCTACACCCTGGATGGCAAGCCCCAAGGCCTGGCCGACTACCTGCATAACCAAAGCGTGACCGGCCTGCTGGTGCTCAAGGATGGCAAGGTGGCCTATGAGCATTATGCGCAAGGCAATACCGCGCAGACGTTGTGGACCTCACGCTCGGTGGCCAAGTCGGTGGTCAGCGTGCTGGTGGGCGTGGCCATCAAGGAAGGCAAGATCAAGTCGGTGGACGACAAGATTACCCAGTACGTCCCCGAACTCAAAGGCAGTGCCTGGGCAGACGTGACCCTGCACCAGCTCATGCAACACACCTCCGGGGTGGTCTGGGACGAGAACTACGCGTCGAAGGATTCCGACTTCTCGCACATGACCCAGTGCGAAGCAAAGCCCGACCCGTACCAGTGCGTACTCAACCTGGTGCGCTCGGTGAAGCGCAAGCCGGGGGTCAAGCCTGGCGAGGTCTGGTCGTACAACACGGGTGGCGCCTGGCTGGTGGGCCGCGTGCTGGAAAACGCCACCGGCCAGACCATCGCCCAGTACCTGGAGAAGCAAGTCTGGAGCCGCTATGCCATGCAACAGGACGGCGTGTGGCACGCGCTAGTGCCCGGCAAGGTCGACATGGGCGGCCACGGTTTCAACGCTACCCTGCGCGACTGGGGCCGGTTCGGCCAGTTCGTGCTGAGCGGCGGCCAGTTGCCGGGCGGTGAGAAGCTGTTGCCGGATGACTGGATTGCGCGCTCTACCCACTGGACCCAGGCCAAAGGCTCGGTGACCGCCGCAGCGCCGAACGGGCAATACGGCTACCAGTGGTGGTACAACGCGCCCGCGCCGGATGCCAAGGCCGAGCCGAAGAAAACGGCGCACAGCGACCAGACGTTCTGGGCGTTGGGGATCTTCGGCCAGACCATTGCCATCAACCCCGCCGAGCATCTGGTGGTGGTGCAGTGGTCGACCTGGAAGAATGCCGAAACGCCGAGCTCGCTGTATGACGAGCAGGCGGTGTTCGTGAATGCCGTGGCGCAGGCGCTGGACCGCGGGCAGGCGCAGTAGGCTGGGCTTTCGCTTTGTGGGCGCCAGCTTGCCGGCGAAGGAGGTGCCTCATTGGATGGCACCGGCTCCACCGGTGATCGCCGGCAAGCCGGCTCCCACACTATCTGCGCGGGCTCAGTGCTGATTTTGTGGGAGCGGGCTTGCCCCGCGAACCAGGGCGAAGCCCTGGCCATACACCACCAGTGCCTGGCCGGGCCCCTTCGCGGGGCAAGCCCGCTCCCACACGAGTGTTGAGGGGGGTGCCGCTACCTCAATCCGCGAAGTTGATCACCATGCGGCCCTTGATCTTCCCTTCAAGCATTTCCTCGAAGATGTCGTTGATGTCTTCGATCGGCCGCAGTGTCACTTTCGGCACCACCTTGCCTTGCGCCGCAAACTCGAAGGCCTCCGCCAGATCCTGCCGGGTACCGACCAGCGAGCCGACCACCTCGATGCCGTCGAGTACCAGGCGTGGAATGTCCAGGCTCATGGCCTCTGGCGGCAAGCCGACAGCCACCAACCGGCCACCGGCACGCAGCGCATCGACCGCCGAGTTGAAGGCGCTTTTCGACACCGCCGTTACCACGGCAGCATGTGCGCCACCGGTTTTAGCCTGGATCACTTTGGCCACATCTTCAGTGCGCGCATTGACCACCAGGTCGGCGCCCATTTCATTGGCGAACGCCAGCTGCTCATCATTGACATCAATCGCGATGACCCGCGCGTTGAACACATTTTTCGCATACTGCAGCGCCAGGTTGCCCAGGCCGCCGAGGCCATAGATGGCAATCCACTGCCCAGGCCGGATGTTCGACGACTTCACCGCCTTGTAGGTGGTCACACCCGCGCAGGTGATGCTGCTGGCCGCCGCCGAGTCGAGCCCGTCCGGCACTTTTACCGCGTAGTCGGCCACCACGATGCAGGCCTCGGCCATGCCGCCGTCGACGGTGTACCCGGAGTTCTTCACCTCGCGGCACAGCGTTTCGTTACCGCTGTTGCAATATTCGCAATGCCCGCAGCCCTGGAAAAACCACGCCACACTGGCCCGGTCCCCCGGCTTGAGCGAGGTGACGCCCGGCCCCACTTCCACGACCACGCCAATGCCCTCGTGGCCGAGGATCACGCCGGTCTTGTCACCGAAATCGCCGTTCTTGACGTGCAGGTCGGTGTGGCACACGCCACAGCACTGCATCTTCAACAGCGCTTCGCCGTGCGCGAGCGGGCGCAGGGTCTTTTCCACCACGTCGACGCGCTGCCCTTTGGCAACAACTGCAGCTTTCATGGAGGCCTCCTTGTTGACCTGATTGAGCGTGGGTTGAAGGCTTCAGCATAGTGGTGGATTGGTGGACGGGGTTGATTCAGATCAGCGACCGGTAAGGTACACTGCCGGCCGTCAAGGACGCCGACAGGATGACCAAAACGATGAAACGGAAGTTCGACCTATGATGCGATGGATTGCCAGAGGCTTAGTGCTGGCGTTGGCACTGATGCTGAGCGGCTGCTGGAGCCTGTTGACCCACCTTGATGGCGAGCGCTGTGTGTATCCGGGCACGCGTTTTGGCTGGAATTTCGCCATCCGCAACGAAGGCGCCTGGATAGGCCTGGTAGACGTGCCCTTCTCGTTGGCACTGGATACAGTGCTGCTGCCTTATGATCTCTCGGCATTTTTCCCCGATGGGATGGGTGGAGGTGACCGCGAATGCAATCTGGATGGCAAAATCAACGTGATGTAGGCAACGACTGAACCTGCGCACGTTGCCGACCCCGACTGCGCGGTGGAATAAAACGCCTGTGTCTACTTGCCTTCAGGCAGCAGCTCTTGCAGCACACTCACCTTGCGCTGGAGCTGGCTCACGTGCGCCTTCTCCGCACGCAGCGCCGAGCGAAGCTCCCTGTTTTCGGACTCTTGAATGCGCGCCCAACGCAGGGCCGAGCGGCAATTGACGATGGTTGTCCACACTTCCTGCAGCTTGAGGTACTGGACCAAAAGCAGCACTGCAATCACCACCATCATCAAAAGCGCCGCTGCCGAGATCATATCCGTCGTAGTCATGTTCAATCCTTTTAGCCAGGTCAGTTTGTTGCGAAGACAGCCAAAGGATATGTAGTGATTTTTTACACGTATAGATTGTAGACTTGTACAGGTAAACAAATCACGCACATGGACGGGCCATGAAACGCACCCAGCAAATCAACCAGGTCCGCTGGGACCTGGCACTTCGCTATCGTTTGATCGAAACCGTCGCCTGGTGGGAAGGCCGCCTGACCACGGGGCACCTGATGCAGAGCTTCGGCATCAGCCGCCAGCAAGCCTCCAAGGACATCAACACCTACATCAGCGAGCATGCGCCTAAAAACCTTACATATGACAAGCAGCTGAAAGGTTATGTACCCGGCAAGCACTTCACGCCACTGTTCATCGATGACAGCGCCAATGCCTATTTGCAGCTGCTGAACCAGACGCACTCGCGGGCACCGCATGTCGAAGGTTTGGCGCTGGCCTATGCCCATACCAAGGTGCTGGAGGTGCCGGACCGGACCATCCGCCCCGCCGTGCTACGCCCGCTGCTCAAGGCATGCCGCAACGGTGAAGTGATATCCATCGAGTATGTGTCGCTGGCCAACCCAGTGCCGGAAACACGCCTGATCTCGCCGCACACGCTGGTCTACACCGGCATGCGCTGGCATGTGCGGGCTTACTGCGAGAAGAACCGTAAATACCGGGACTTCGTGTTGAGCCGGTTCAGGGGCGAGCCCGAGTTCGAGCGCATGAGCGAGAACCTGATCGATGCCGACGACGACTGGAATACGCGGGTGGATGTGGTCATCGAACCGGATTCGCGGCTCAAGCCTGCGCAGAAGGCAATCATTGAGATCGACTTTGGCATGGAAGGTGGAGAGCTGGTGATCCCGACACGATGTGCGTTGGTCGGGTATGTGCTGCAACGGTATCAGATCGACCCGAACAAGCTGGAGCCCAAGGCGTCCGCGCAGCAGATTGTGGTGAAGAACCTGGAAGCGCTGAAACCTTGGCTTTATGAGTAAGGGTTGCACCGCTACCAAAGAATGACTTAAGCGAGCATCAACCCAGCAGCTCCCTCTCCCTCCCCGCCATGAGGCCCGTAAGGGCCTCACTGCTCTGCAGCCCCCTGCTGCGCTTTGACAGCCGTATTGGCAGCGGTAATTGCGACCCACTGCAAGCGACACAGATTGACGCCCTCATGGCCAAAACTGCTCGCACAGCCCAAGAGAAGCACCTGATGAAAAACCTGTTTGCCGTAATCGGCTTCGCCGTTGTGCTCAAAAAAGGATATGAGTGGTACCGGGAGTACAGCGAACTTAAGCGCGAGAAACAGCAGCGGCAGTGAGCTGGCGCCATTAAACCGCCATCAATCACTAGCATAACGCCACCATTCAACGGTACGATTCGCACCGCCAGACGTCGTACCGGGTAACCCGGTAATCAAAAACAAGGTCGTTTTTCATGTCACAAGCGAAGGACACGCTGCTAAGACTGTTCGCCCTGCTTCGGCTTATTCCGACAGAGCCACAGCGCATCGCTACAACAACGCTGCTGGAAAAACTGCGCGATCGCGGTTTCTCAGTGACGCTTCGCTCAATTCAACGTGACTTGAATCGGCTCTCCATCCCCTTCTCTTTAGTGTGTGACAGCAGCGAGACACCCTTCCGCTGGAGTTTTACTCGCAATGCCCCCTTGCAACTGCAAGACATGGACGCCCCCACGGCATTAGCGCTTTACCTGTCGGAAAACCATCTCAATGCCTTGCTGCCTCAAACTGTTCTGGACCAACTAGGGCCACAATTCCGCCGTGCCCGTAATTATCTGCATGGGGTGGGCGGCAACGGGTTGGCCGATTGGGCTCGGCGCGTACGCGCACTTCCCAACGGCAAAACCTTGCTTCCGGCCTCTTTATCGCCTCAAGTCTGGGCAGACGTTTCCCGTGCGCTACTTGAGCGTCGACAACTTCAGGTGAGCTATCGAAGCCGCAGCAAAGAGGCCATCAAGCAGTTCCGCCTGCACCCTGCAGGGCTGGTTTCGCGCCATGCAATCAGCTACTTGATCGCGACAGTGGGTAACTACAGCGACCTGCGCCAGTTTGCGCTGCATCGCATTCAGCACATTGAAGTGATGGACGAGCCTGCCGAGTTGCACAGTGCCTTTGATGTCGACGAATACATCGCCAGCGGCGTGTTCAACTTGCGCCAAGCCAATGCGCAGGTGGAACTGGTCGCCGATGTCGATCCCCAGATTGCCACCCTGCTGCGCGAGACACCACTGAGCCATGACCAAGTCTTGAGCGACCTTCCCTCCCAAGACTGGAAAAGATTGCACGCCAAGGTGCCGTTAGACCGCGAGACGCTGTGGTGGATCTTCGGGCTCAACGACAACATCCGTGTGCACGCCCCGCAAGTCTGGGTCGATGAGATCCGTCAGCGCTTGCGTTCAATGCATGCGTTCTACCTTGAACCTTGTCCGGCCTGACCCATTACCCCTTTACCGTTATTAAGCTGCACTCAGTCATCGATAGTTATCGAACCTACCAAAAGGACATTGCCATGCCGCTTCCTCTCATCCTCGGTGCCGCCGCCCTGGTTACCGCAGCCTACGGTGCCAAAAAAGGCTACGACGGGTATCAACGTCATTCGGAAGCCGACGATATTGTCAAAGCTGCCCAAGATCGCTACGAGGCGAAGAAGGACGTCTTTGAGGAACAGGAAACCAAGACCACGTCCGCACTCGATAATCTGGGTAAAAAAGAACTCGAAATCGGTCAGAGCTTTGCCGAGTTCAAGGTCCTTGCCGACAAACTGCTGCAGCAGATGAATACCGGCCGCCAGCACAAACTGGAAGTCAATATTCCAAAGCACAACCTGCAGAAGGTTGATAACTACAGCTTCACTGCGGTGGGTGTACTGGGTACCGTGGCCAGTGCTGGCACCGCAGGCGCTGCGGCTGGCTTCGCCGTCTACGGCGGCGTGATGGCCTTGGGCGCAGCGTCGACCGGCACTGCGATCTCGTCGCTGGCAGGCGTCGCTGCCACCAACGCTACCCTTGCAGCCATTGGCGGTGGTTCGTTGGCCACGGGCGGCCTGGGCATGGCGGGCGGCACCGCCATCCTCGGCGCTGCGGTGGCTGCACCGGTCCTGGCCATTGCTGGCTGGGCGTACAACAGCCATGGCGAGGAAGCACTGAAGAATGCCCACAAGGCTGACCAGGAAGTAACGGCTGCCATCGGCAAACTCACCCAAGCCACTGAGTTGCTCGGTGAAACCGAACACTATGTACGCAAGATCCGCCGCTCGTTGATGTCCATTTATGCCCAGTTCAACCAGTACTTCGACAACCTCAAAGATATCGACGCCTTCCTTCAAGACCTCAAAGGTCGCAACGTCGACGCTCAAGCAGAGCTGGCTAAATTCAACGACTCGATCGTAAGCACCATCGAAAACGGCTACGCCCTGGCCAGCATCCTGGTGAACGTCATCACCACCCCGATCTTCAAGCTCAAGAAGGTCAACGGAGAGGTCGCCAAAAACAAAGAAGGCGTACCGACCATGGAACTGGACAGCGACGGCTCGATGATTCTCAACGAGAGCGAACTCGACAAAGTGATGGTCAATGCCGGCGCAGAAGCTTCGAAAGTCGAAGCGGCTTGATGCTTCAAGGGGAAGGGCCACCTTCCCCTCCTCTTCCATCCGTTTTTCATGGATCCGAATATGCACGCAGCAGCGCGAGACTATCCCTGGGCTGAAGAGCTCGAAAAGACCGTAGTCAATAGCTTGACCACCAGCTTTGGCCTGGACTTTCTCTTGTTTCAGGACAAACACGGCGGGAATGTGGACACTGTTCACAATGCCCGCAACGGCGTTTGGGCGACTGAGCAAGAGCAGCAGCGCTATGAACAACGCGGCGACTACAATCCGGATCCATACCATCAGCATCAGAACTACATCGACACGGGCCGACGGGACAAGGCCACCCACCAGGCTGGCGAGCTTCACGACCCATACCGCAATACAACCTTGAGCACAGCGCAAAAGCGCAACCTCGATCACGTTATCAGCGCCAAGGAAATTGATGACGATGCAGGCCGTGTGCTAGCCGGCCTGAGCGGTGTTGAACTGGCCAACCAGAGCAGTAACCTGCAAACGACACACGAGAGCGTCAACAAGTCCAAAGGCCAAACGCCAATCAACGACTACTTGAACCAACTGCCCACGCTCATTAACAAGAGCGAAACCAAATTGGTGAAAGATCGGGCACGCTTGGCCTCACTGCCGCGTGACACCCCACAACAGCAGCATAATGCGCGCGTACTGGAAGACCAGATTCGCAAAGACGAGAACAAGATCGAAGCCTTGAAGGCCATCGACCCTGAAGAGATGCGTAAACGCGACGAGGCTGCCAGGGCCCCCTACAACGAGCAGATCAACCGCACTTACTACACCAGCAGCAAATTCTGGAAGCAGAGTGCGTCTGCATCGCTGGATGCAGGACTGAAAATGGGTACTCGCCAGATGCTTGGCCTGGTGTTGGCCGAGGTCTGGTTCGAATTACGCACACAGGTGCCGGTATTGCTTGAGAAGATCAAGCACAAGTTCGACTTCGAAGCCTTCATCGACAGCGTCAACGCTACCCTCAAAGGCATCTGGGAACGCGTGAAAGCCCGTTTCACGGACTTTCTCGTCGGTTTCAAGGACGGTGTTTTCGCAGGCGTCATGGCCAGCGCCACTGCCACACTGTTCAATGTGTTCGCCACCACCAAGGTTATGGCGATCAAGATTATCCGCGAAGTCTGGAGCCAGTTGGTCCAGGCCGTAAAACTGATGATCTTCAACCCTGAGAAACTGGCCTTCGTTGACCTGTGCAAGGCCGTTACCAGTTTGATGTCCTTAGGGGCCGCCACCGTCGTGGGGACCATGGTGCATGCGCAATTACTACCGCTGTGCAGCTTCCCGTTCGGGGGTGAACTGGTAGCGTTCGCCAGTGCGTTAATCACCGGTGTGGTCACGCTGGGCCTGAACTACTTCCTGCTGCACAGCCCTTTGGCGCTGAAGCTGTGGGCTTTCATCGAGTCGATCATGCCCCATGCCGGAGTGGTTAAACACTTCGAGTCGGTGAATGCGGAACTGGACCGTTACCTGACCGAGCTCAGCCAGCTCGAATTCAACCTGGATGCAGACGAGTTGCTGGAGTTCTCCCTGACGCTGGCCGCCTGCAACAGCGAACTTCAGCGTGGCAGCGTGCTGAAAGAAGAAGTGGCCAAACGCAATATCGAACTGCCCTTCGAAATGGGCAATAGTGCAAGCTCTCGCAAATGGCTAGCGTCGCTGGTTTAGGCGATGCAGCCTTTCCCCTGTAACCAGTGCGGGCTGTGCTGCCGAAATGTACACCTCGCCGAGGAAACGCGCTTTCTCGACCGGGGGGACGGTACGTGCAGGCATCATGACGTGGCGAGCAAGCGCTGCGCGATTTACGCCGACAGGCCAGAGATCTGTCGGGTTGATCGGCAGTATGAGCTGCATTATTCGCGCACCTATGAATGGGATGTGTTTGTGAAGCTTAACCTTGAGGTGTGCGAGGCCCTTCAATCCCATTGCACTTAACGCCGTGCTCAGCAAGCTTGCCCGCGAGGGCAAGCTTGCTTTAGCAAGATCAAAGCAATAACGAACTTTCACTTCGTGCGTGAACGCTCAAGGTTTTCCACAAGCGAGAATCACGCTCTCACACTCACCCGCTTGGCCGAAAGGCTGGGCTTCAGGCTTCTCGTAGAAAACGCGCCGGCCTTGCCCTCCCGTATGGCCTGTGCTTGCTGACCAAAACACAGCGCCAGGTAACTCTTCAAATCATCAGGCGTGGTTGACAATTTAATATCCCAGCGCTTTTCAACGAACTTCAACAGCGCCACACCGCGGACGGCGATATTCTGCGCGTCCCACTCTCGAAAGACCTGGGCAACCTCAGTGGCAGAATAACTGCAGTTTTCATACCGTGACCGCTTGCCTTTCTCCGTTCGCCCCAACTTGATGGTATAGGCCTCATTGGAAGCCGCACCGTTCGCGCTACGAGACAAAAGCAGCAAATTACCGAGTGAGTTTTGCAGTGCTTTTGTGATGCGCTTATTCACATCGGAACGGCCATCCACATAGAACCTCTGCCCCCAGTATGCCTCGCCCTGCCCCGAGGGATTTTGCGGAAAGATGTGTTCAACGGTTTCATCAAAATGGAAATCGGACCACGCCAGTTTCAACGGGTTGTTGCCATTATTATGGAAGCTGGCCTCGTACTCATAGAGCGCTAAACGTGTGAAGTCCCATTTATAAAAGCCGTCCCCGTTCTGGAAGCGGCGATCAATATTGGTTTGAAGCTCCGAGTGACTGAACAAGCCCAGCCATGGGAAATCGTCGTCATCGTAACCCCCTTGCGCTGTTTCGTCGTTACTGACCCACGCTCTGACCAATCGCGCTACCAGGTCAATTGCAGCATGATCATCCAGTTCGTCCATGCCATATTCTTCTACCAGAAAACCGTCCCTGCCAGGCTCCAACAGCGTGTAGGCTGCGGACTCCATGTCGGCTCTCCCCAATGTTGCCCTGCCCCCCGACAACCTCAAGATTACCACGACGAACCGCTCTACTTCCCCGAGCAGCTTTTCCACGGAGGATAACGATTGAGCATGCTCCTGCGGCGCGCTCGTGGCTCCCAGCACATTCGCAGAGGCGCGCAAATACGCCGACAAAATCAACGGTTTGAAAAATGCGAAGCCGCAATGCTCAAGCCGGCTTAATTGCTGCTGATGGGCCGGCGGCATAAGTGCGGGCGCATGAATATGCGACCACCAGATCGCCGCACACTCCAAGCTGTGGATGTACTTACGGATAAACCCAAACGTCGTCTGTTTGACACCGGGGGCAAACACTTCATGAAACAACACCGTTTCCAGCCAGTTCGCGTCACGCTTACGTTTGAAATAAGCGGTTGAGTGGGCCATGAGGAACTCATCATCCTGGTGCTGGGTTTTATCGCTGCGCCCCAGCGCCCGATAAACCCCTTTCCAAGCGCGGTGAATTTGATGACGGAGCGCCTCCGCATCATCACCCGGCTGGGCAACGACCGTGGTGAGGTAGATAAGCCTGTTCTTCAGCAGCTCCATCTTGGAAAGAAGCCGCCCGCGGTTATTGAGCGTTTCAAAAGCCACATGAATATCAAACGACGGCGACACCGCCAGGATGAACAGGCAAAACTTACCGAGCAGCACATCGAGCAGGTGCGCAGCTTCTTCCTTCGACAGCTCACCGACTGCCCTGTTGAAGTACTCCGATGCCGACTTCAGATTTAGCGCGTAACTGGAGGGCTCACGCGTCAACTGCGCCTCTGCCCGTGCATCACACAATACATAGAAATCAAAGTATGCCTGGAACTCCTTGTTATCCTGGAAGCACAATGCATAGCGCGTAGGTTTTGCCCCCGTCCGCACACGCAGGGCATTGGCGAGCAACATCACTGTTAGTAGCCGCTGCTGACCGTCGACCACCTCGGCCAGCTGAACGCCCCTCTTTAGGGCGCCTTTACGAAGTAGCATCATGCCCGTGAAATGTTGCTCAGCGCCGCTGCCAGCGACGTTCTTCATGTCTCGCCAAAGGGCTTCCCACTGCACTTCCCCCCACGAGTACCCTCGTTGGTAATCTGGAATTGAGAAGCTGTATTGCTCAAGCACCTCACCGAACTTATGAAGCTGGGCATCACCGGATTGCATGGACTTTCCTTGTATCATTGTGGTTTACCTGCCTGCTGAGGGCAGTTTTCGAAATAATCGCCACCTCACTTTTCGCCCGTTGAGGTGTACGTTTAACTTCCTTTTCTGGCAGAGCCTGGTGGGCCCCAAGCCCTGCGGGGAGAGCTTCAGGACTGTAAATGGCCTGCCTCAAGTTTAAAGGCAATAGGCCATCAACAAAAGCTTGCGGCTTGCGGTCTGGCCACGTCGCTTTTGCCTTGCAGCTGTGTTTTGCTAAGCCCCACTTACTCAGGGAAGCCGCCCATGCCCTACCCCATCGAACAGAAACTCGTCGTCGGCGTCGCCTCCAGCGCCTTGTTCGACCTGACCGTGTCCGACGACATCTACCAGACCGATGGTGTAGAAGCCTACCGCCTGCACCAGGAAGCCAACCTCGATGTGCCCTTTCCCAAGGGCGTCGCCTTCCCCTTCATCCGCCGCTTCCTGAGCATCAACAAGGCCTTCCCGGAGCAGCTGCCGGTGGAAGTGGTGCTGCTCTCGCGCAACTCACCCGAGACCGGCCTGCGGGTGTTCCGCTCGATCGACCATTACGGCCTGGACATCAGCCGCGCGGCGTTCATGTCCGGCCGTTCGCCCTACGAGTACATTCCCGCATTCAACGCGTCACTGTTCCTCAGCGCCCACGAAGGCGACGTGCAGCGCGCCATTGACGCGGACTACCCCGCAGGCCTTGTATTGCCGAGCAAGATCTACGATGACGAGATCGACACCGAACTGCGCGTGGCCTTCGACTTCGATGGGGTAATTGCCGATGACGAGGCAGAGAGCGTGTACAAGCAGCGCCAGGACCTGAATGAATTTCAGGCCCATGAGCATGCGCACAAGGCCATCCCGCACCAGCCGGGGCCGCTGGCAGACCTTTATCGCAAGCTGTCGCTGATTCGCCAGTTGGAGGATCGCAAGCTGGCGCAAGACCCGGACTACAAGCGCATTCTGCGGATTGCCATCGTCACCGCGCGGAATGCACCGTCCCATGAGCGGGTGGTGACGACGTTGAAGAACTGGGGCGTTTCGCCGGATGAGTCGTTCTTCCTGGGCGGGATGGAGAAGGACCGGGTGCTGTCGATTCTCAAGCCGCACATGTTCTTCGATGACCAGCGCAGCCACCTGATGTCGGCCGCAGGGGATTTGCCGATGGTGCATGTGCCGTTTGGGGTGGCGAACCGGGCCCACAAGGAGCGGGTGGTGAAACTGGGGCTGGTGGCGGCTGGTGCGGGCAAGCCCGCTCCGTAGCAGGCTTCAGGCGCTTTCCTTGCAGCCAGCCAGGCCGGTGAGCAGCACCAGCGCCAGCGGGAGCTTGTAAAACAACAGCATAGCCTGCGCAATCACTGTGGGAGCTGGCTTGCCAGCGATCACCGGCGAAGCCGGTGCCAAACACTGCGGCGCCTGCATCGCCGGCAAGCCGGCTCCCACACAGTCAGCAACGCATTGCGCCCATTCTCCTTTGCACGATTACACAGGCTGAAGGTCGGAAATCAGCGAGGGCCGCCGCCGTGGCCACCCATGCCAAAGCCGCCATGGCCACCGCCGTGCCCACCACCACCGCCACCGCCGCCCGGCGGCATGAACATCCAGCAACCCGACAGGGTAGATACCAAAGCCGCGACAAGGGCTGCGCGGGCAACGTGTTTCAACTTCATCGAAAAACTCCAAAGGCAAGATCGGCTGCCTGCCTGACGCCAGGTTGGGCAGCGCGCGGATTCTAGATGCGCTGACGGCCAGCCTGTGGGAGCTTTTCCAACACTTTACAATCTGGGCGCCTCAATCGAACGCCCCATTGACGACCTCGTAGATGATCCCGGTCGCAACTGCCACGAGTATCAGGTCCACCCCGGCCTGCATCCACTCGTAGCCGTCATAGTGAGGCAGTTGCCCCAGCAGCCGGCCATCGAGCTTCTTGGCGATACCGGGTGGCAGTGGCTTACCCCGCGCCAGGTTTTTCTGGATACCAGGTGGCAAGGCGGGGCCTGGGCTCCAGTAGCTGCGGTGACCGCCGAGGATACCGAGCACATCCCCCCGATCGATGGACGGCCCGCCATGCCAATCCGCATCGCCAGAACCGGACTTTTTACCCCCCGCATTACCTTGCCCATGGCCGTGCTGAGCCTGGCCCTTGCCCTGCCCCTGCCCTTTGTCATTGCCCTTGCCGTTACCTGGGTCGGCCAAGGCAGTACCAGACGCCACTATCAGGGCAGCCGACGTGAATAGCGCAATCAACGCTTTGAAGTTGGCCATACGAGCATCCCTTGCGATATGCGATGTACGTTGAAATATAGACGACAGCGAAGACATAAAGCGCGGCCTACAGCGTGGTAGGCATACCTCGCCGGTCCAGCTCGTACACCTTGGTTTGCCGCAGGCAGTCCCGCAACCACTGCGCCGCCCTGCCCGGTCGGCGCTTCTGGTGCCACAGCAGGTCCACGCCCACCAGCCAGTCAGTATGCGGATAGGCCTCCAGCTGCAGCTCGATGAGCTCCCCCGAATCAAGCTCGCGCTGCACCAACTGCCGCGGCAACGTCGCCCAGCCCAAGCCACCGCGCACCATCTCCACCAGCGCCAGGTAACTCTCGGCCTGCCACACCTGCGCGGCGCGCAGGTATTCGCTGCTGGGCAGCTTTTGGGCGTGGCCGAAGAACGCCAGGCGGCGGTGGGCATGCAGGGCGGCGAAGGGGCAGGTTTGTAGCTGCGCCAATGGATGCCTGGCGTGGCAGACGTGGGCCATGATCAGCTTGCCCAACTGCTGGAAGGCCAGCGTCGGCGGGTAACCCGGCTGGGAAAAAGCGATGCCCAGGTCTGCCTCGCCCTTGTGCACCATTTCGCTCACATCGCCGTGCACGGGGTGGCGAATCAGCAGGTCGACAAAAGGGAAGGCCTCGTCAAACGCTTTCAGCGCCGGGATCAGCGAGCCGTAAGGCACCTCGATGGCCAGCGTGAGCGCGGGTTCCGCCTGTTCCGCCAAGCTGTCGGCGCTGCCCTCCAGGGCATAGCAACGCTCAAGAATACCTTCCGCCCGCAACAACAATTTATGGCCAGCCGCAGTCAATGCGGGGATGCGGCTGCTGCGGTCGAACAGCTCCACGCCCAGGTCCGCCTCCAGGTTGCTGATCGCCGCACTGACCGTCGACTGAGTACGCCCCAGCCGCCTGGCTGCGGCGGAAAATGACCCCGCCTGCACCGCTGCGACGAACACCTGCAATTGCTCCAGCGAAAAGCGCATCTCCAACCCCGCATGGTGACGTGAACCATCGATGCTAACGATGGTTACTCATTTGTTCCATCGCTTGTTTCGCAGGATTATCACCCTCGACAACGCTGGCAGCTGCCCGTGCCTCTCTGCACTGCGTGTCACTCCAGGCGCCGAAAACAACGAAAAGAGCCGCACCTACAGGAGATTCTCGCCATGAGCCCCACCCCGGTCCACGCTGTGGACGAAGTGCTACCGCTGCGGCAGCTGTTCACCTTTGGCCTGCAGCACGTGCTGGTGATGTATGCCGGCGCCGTCGCCGTCCCGCTCATCCTCGGCGGCGCGCTGGGCCTGACCCAGGCGCAGGTCGTCACGCTGATCAACGCCAACCTGTTCACCTCCGGCATCGCCACACTGATCCAGACCCTCGGCTTCTGGCGCTTCGGCGCGCGGCTGCCGTTGATTCAGGGCTGCTCGTTCATCGCTTTGGCGCCGATGATCATGATCGGCAAGCAGTTCGGCCTGCAGGAGGTGTTTGGCGCAGTGATCGCCGCGGGGGCCATCACCATCGCCATCGCCCCCTTGTTCAGCCGGCTGCTGCGGTTCTTTCCGCCCGTGGTAATCGGCAGCCTGATCACCATCATCGGCATCTCGCTGATGCCCGCAGCAGCCATCTGGCTGGGTGGCGGCAACCCGGACGCGCCGGACTTCGGCAAGCCCGCCAACTTGCTGCTGGGCATGGCGACCGTGGCCATCACGCTGGTGGTGTACGCACGCTTTTCAGGCTTCATCGGCAACCTCAGCGTACTGATCGGCCTGGTGTGCGGCAGCCTGCTGGCGGCGGCCTTCGGCATGACGCACTTCGGCAACGTCGGCCAAGCCGCGTGGTTCGAACTCAGCCCGCCGATGGCCTTTGGTGCGCCGCAGTTCTCCAGCGTACCGATCCTGATCATGCTGCTGGCGATGCTGGTGATCATGGCCGAGACCACCGGCAACTGCCTGGCCATCGGCAAACTGGTTGGCAAGCCCACCGACCAGGCCACGCTCGGCAACGCGTTCCGCGCCGACGGGTTTTCGACCATGCTCGGCGGCCTGTTCAACAGCTTCCCGTACAACGCCTTCACCCAGAACACCGGGCTGATCGCCCTTTCCAACGTCAAGAGCCGCTTCGTGGTGGCCGCCGCTGGCGCGATCATGGTGTTGATGGGCCTGTTCCCGAAACTCGGCGCACTGATCGCCGCCGTGCCCACGCCGGTGCTGGGCGGCTGCGCCATCGTCATGTTCGGCATGACCACCGTGGCGGGCATCCAGGAGCTGTCACGCGTGCGCTTCGAAGGCACCCGCAACGGCATCATCGTCGCCGTGTCGGTGAGTATCGGTGTGTTGCCGATGTCGTTCCCCGCGCTGTTCCACCACCTGAGCGGCCCGCTGAAGCTGGTGCTGGAAAGCGGCATCTTCCTCGGCGCCATCGCCGCCATCACCCTCAACCTGCTGCTCAACAACGACAAGGCCACTGGCCCGCACGCCGCCAATGCCAGCGTGGCCAAGTGACCCGTTTTGCTGCGCGCCCAACGGCGCGCTTACCACCTGCCTACCCAAGGAGCCGTCATGACTACTTCCAACCAGCCTGCTGCCAGCGGCGTTAGCGCCCTCGACCTGGACCTGCTGCGCCAGTCGATTCGCCTGTCGGAGCAATCCCGCGAACGCGGGCGACACCCTTTTGCGGCGATCGTCGCCGATGCCAGCGGCCGGGTGATCGCCAGCGCCGGCAACAACTCCATGCCACCCGAAGGCGACCCCACCCAGCACGCCGAACTGGTCGCCGCCGCCCTGGCCGCCAAAGCGCTGCCGCCGGAGGCGCTGGCCGAGTGCACGCTCTATACCAGTGCCGAGCCTTGCTGCATGTGTGCCGGCGCCGTCTATTGGACTGGCATCGGCCGCGTGGTGTACGCGCTGTCGGAACACACGCTGCTGGGCTTGACCGGCGCGCATCCGGAGAACCCGACATTCTCCCTGCCGTGCCGCGAGGTGTTTGCCCGTGGCCAGCGGGATGTGTGCGTGCACGGCCCGATGCTTGAGGACGAGGCGGCCACCGCGCATGACGGGTTCTGGAAATGAACGGGGGTGTTTCGATCCATGTCGTCGATATTGCCAGCGGGCGCGTGGCGCAGGGTATGGCGGTGAGTATCGGCGCGGTCGGGCAAGCGCCCATGCTTGAAGGTTACGTGGACGAGCGCGGGCTGCTGCCGCAACTGGATGAGCTCAGCGAGCGGTTTGCTGTGGGTGTTTACGAGGTGCGCCTTCAGGTAGCGGCGTTTTATCGGGCGCGGGGTACTGCACTGCCCGACATGCCTTTCATGGACGAGCTGATTTACCGATTTGGCATTGGCGATACCCGGGAGCACTTTCATCTGCCGTTCAAGCTTACGGCATGGGGCGTGAGCTGTTTCCGCGGCGGTGCCTGATACGGCGGGCACGGGGCAGCCTTGAATGACAAGCGCCGCCCCGCCGCTTCAGACTTTTACTCCGATTGCAGCTTCATCGTCTGCCGGTGCAGCTCGATGAACGGCGCCTCTGCCGGGTCGATCCGGTCCATGCCCGCCGCAATCCGGTGCCAGTACGGGTACTGGGGCGCAATCCGCGTCACCCGCTCGATCTGCTGCTGGTCTTCAGCCGTCAGCACCAGCTCCACCGCCTGCAGGTTGTCTTGCAACTGCTCTACCGTGCGCCCGGCGGTGATCACACTGGTAATGCCCGGCCGGTCCTTGAGCCAGGCCAGGCACACCCGCGCCGGCGAACAGCCGTGGCGCTGGCCAACCTCGATCAGCGCTTCGATGATGTCGTACGCACGCTCTTTGTCGTGCACGTAGGGCTCTGGCCAGTCATTGCCCTGACGCGTACCGGCCGGCGTCTTGTGCCCGCGCCGCACCTTGCCGGTCAACAACCCCTCCCCCAACGGCCCCCACACCAGGGTGGCGAAGCCCTGGTCCAGCGCCATGGGCAGCAGCTCGTACTCGGCCTCGCGGGCTTCAGGGGTGTAGTAGATCTGCTGGGAAACGGGTTGCTGCCAGCCGTTGAGCTGGGCGCTGCCGAGGGTTTTCATCATTTGCCAGGCGGTGTAGTTGGAGCTGCCGAAGTAGCGGATTTTGCCGCTTTGCACCAGGTTGTCCAGGGCCGACAGCGTTTCTTCCACCGGCGTGATGCCGTCCCAGTTGTGGATCTGGTAGAGGTCGATATGGTCAGTGCCCAGGCGCTTGAGGCTGGCTTCGCAGGCGCGGACCAGGTGGTAGCGCGAGGCGCCGCTGTCGTTGGGGTTGTCGCCCATCGGGCTGCGCGCCTTGCTGGCCAGGATGATCGAATCGCGCCGCTGGCCCAGGGCCTGGCCGACGATTTCCTCGGCCAGGCCCTGTGAGTAAAGGTCTGCGGTGTCGACCAGGTTCACCCCGGCGTCGAAGGCCATGTCGAACATGCGCCTGGCTTGGGTGACATCGACGCTACCGGTCTTTTCGAACGCCCCCCGCCCACCGAATGGGACGGTGCCGATGACCAGTTCGGAAACGAGCAGGCCGGTGTTGCCGAGTGCGCGGTACTTCATGGGGATTGCCTCCAAATGCGAAAGACTTGGAAGTACCGACGGCGTGGGGTGCTGAAACGTTCAATCGGATGACTCAAGCGCTTTGAGCTGGATGAGGCTTTGTGGATGTGCGTGTGTATGTGTGTGGGAGCAGCCCTTTCGCGACACAAGGCCGCTTCCACAGGCCCATCACCGAACTCTTTATTTGTTACCCGGCGGCTGATAATCGTAAGGTTGCTCGACGCTTTGCCTGACCGTTTGTGCGTCATCATCAGCCCCCTGCCGGTCGCCGCCCTCTTCCTCATTCATCAGCGGATCGTCATCCGGATCAGGGACCGTGGGGTGGTCAGGGTCCACTGCCGGGTCGGGTGAAGGGGGCATGTCGCGGTCGCTGCCACCTGCTACGGTTTGCTCGATGTTCATCGCTGCATCCCTCGTTGCTCAGCGGGATTTCGGGTGCTCGCTGGAGACCGAATTGTTGGCGTCCACATCCCTCATCTCTTCATCTACCGGCGACTGGTCGTCGGCAGGCAGCGGCACTTCGCCTTCCCTGCTCCCGCGCTGCTGCAGTTTGTCCTCGTCTGTGCGCGCGGTGCCGTTATCCCGCTCGACCTGGGCATCCTGATCCGACCCGGGGTTGCCAGGTGGCGGGTTCCAGTCTTCGGGCCGGTTCTGCGACCATTTCTCACCAACGCCTTGCTTGGGTTCGGACTCGGCTTGCTCCAGCCCCGAGCCGTGGCCTGCGCCAGTATCGGGTGCGCCCTCGGCGGGGCCGGGGTAAGGGGCATCGGGGCCATTGTGATCGATTGCCATGATCGTTCTCCAGTTGCGCTTAGGGTTCAGGGTGCGAGCTTCACTCGGCGCCCGGCGGGATGCCGTCCTTGTTCCTGTCCTTGAGCTTGGCCTTTTCCTCTTCCGTGGAATGCGCCGGTACCTGGCTTTGTTTGGGGTCGTCTTTCTGCTCGGTCATGGTGCTGCCCTCTGGGTGATGTTCGTTAGGCACACCTGTTGTTGGGCAGTTCAAGCGAGATTGCCGAGCGTACCGACCTCATCCATGAAATCGTCGAGATACGCTTGGAGCCTCGCATGGCGTAAGGCCGCAAGCCGCGCCCCTTCGCCGGTCTGGAACCCTGACGCAAGCTGCAGCAGCTTGGTATGAAAGTGCTCGATGGCGAAGGTTGTGTCCTGATACGCCCTGCCCTGCGCGCTGGGGTTGGTGCAATCGTACAGCGACGAACCCATGCGCCCCGCCACATAGAAGCACCGGGCGATACCCACCGCCCCGATTGCATCGAGGCGGTCGCTGTCTTGCAGAATTCTGGCCTCCAGCGTCAAAGGCTCGAAGCCAGCCGAATAGCTGTGGGTTTTGACCGCATGCGCCACCTGCTCGATACGCCGCACGGGCCAGCCCATGGCAGCCAGGACTGAAGCGGCCTTTTCTGCCGACAGCGTCGATGCCTGCCCGCGAAGCGGCGAATCCTTCTCCACGGCCACGCAATCGTGCAGCACCGTGGCCGCGAACAGCACTTCAAGGTCGCCGCCCTCTACCTGTCGGATTCGCTGAGCGTTGACCCATACGCGATGGATGTGGGACAGGTCGTGGGAGCCGTCCTGCTGCCCGCTTGGCAGATGCTTCAGCAGCTCGGCGGCAAGATGCTGGTACGGGGCGAAGGCTTCAATCGTCATTTTTGGGACATTCCATCAGCTCATGGCCGCATCAAAGGCTCGATACCCATCCACTTCTTCACGGGGTGGTAGCAGAGTTCCAGCGGTGGTATCGGTAGCTTCTGGCCTTGCACCTCGAGCGCGCCCAGGTGGATGGTCCATTTGGAATCGGCATCGAACTTGTCGGTCTGGAAAATCACATAGGCAGAGCCGTAGCGCTTGTTGTTGGTCATCTTGGGGATGTTGCGGTGTACTTCGTCGCTGTTGATGTCGTAAGGCGATGGGCGTGCGGCCGGTGCGTACACGACCGGAAAGTCGTAGGTTTCGTTGATGCCCAGGTAAAGCTCGGGCCGCGCGTTCAGGCGGGAGCCGTCTTCGAAGGTGATGTAGGCCTGGCGACTGTCGTAGACGATCGGGATTGGCGGCTCGCCACCGCTGGAGTTGGTTGAAGGGCGTTGGCGGTCTGTGTTGTAGGCGATGAGCTGGACGTAGAACTCGGGGCGTGGGTATTTCTCGCCCGGGTATTGAACGTACAGGGCTTGTTCGTACCGCTTCTCGCCCCATAGGGCGGCGTGGTCGTAGAGGTAGGTTTCCAGGTAGAGGGTGCTTTCGCCTTTGGGGCCGGGGACTTTGAACTGGAATTCGGATTGGCACAGGTCGGCGTAGGCGGCGCGCTCGCGCTTCCAGGGGACGCAGGCGGCTAGCGTGGTCGCGGCTAGCAACAGGCTGAGCGATTTAATGCATCTCGGGTAGGCCATGACCTTCCTTAGTTATGAGTTTCCAACCGCAGCCGAGAGCGAATCAGCTGGCCATCATGCCGAGGGGATGCACTGCGCACACCAGTCTGAAGACGCGGGCCTGCTTTGCCAAGCGGACCCAACGCCTGTGACGACGGAAAGGATCAGCCCACCTCGATCTGTGACAAACCGAGCACCTCGGCTTGGGCCAGGATTTCTTCAGGGGCCGCATCGGCAGGCGGCATGACCAGGCTGTTCTCGCCATCGCCGAAGTGCAGCACCATCAAGTGGAGCGCCGCCTCGTGAAGGGCAAGGCTGGGCTGCTTGAGTTCGAAGGTGTGAATGGAGGGAGTGCCGTTGAGTACATAACGTACGGTGTAAGCGTGCATGAGAACCTCTCGGACGGAAGGGACTCATTACTTGACCCAGCGGACAAAAAAAGATTCACACTCACGCGTTCTCCCGCCAGCCCTCGTGCAGAGCTGGCGAGAGCGTCAGTTCAGCGGCATTGCCCAGCGGCACTCTGCAGCGCATTGCAGTTGCTGTTACCGGCACTGGAACCGGCGTTGGCACTGTTTACCGAATTGGCACCCGAGCAGATGGCGCTGGAGCTCACTGCGCCCATCACTGTGGTGATATAGCACTGGTGCTTGCGGCCACGGGTAGCGGCAACGAAGTTGATGGCGCCGGAGACTTCGCCGGAGCGATCGGAAATGGTGACCTGGTCGGCCGTGGTATCCAGGGCAAAGGCGGCCTTGCGGGCAAGTTCTGCATCCGAAACGACATTGTTACCAATCGTCCCGCACCCGGCGAGCGTGGCGATCAGACCTGCGAACAGCATTTTCTTGGCGAGCATAGAGACCTCTGTCTTCAAAACGTCCATTAGTAAAAGGACCACGTAGGGTGGCCGCTTCCATGTCTTGCGGTTGGAGCAAGTTGACCCGCTATCGAGCCATGCACTTTTCGACCAGCGAATCCCGCGCGCCATCGGCAGGTAGTGTCTTCAGGTAGTCGGGTTGGCAGTGCTCATCGGAGACTGCATAGCGGGTAGCATCGTCGCCACAGGCCGTCAGGAGGACAGCGGTGGCAATGAGAAGAAGGGATTCGCGAAACATCATCAGGCTCAGTCCATTGAGGGGCCCGAAGTTATAGCAAAATTATTGGGAGTTACGAAGCAGTAATCCACTGTTACAGCCAACGGCTAAGAAAATCAGATTAAGCCCCTTTCTTGTAGGGCATTTCCCAAAGATACTGCCGACGCCTGTTTTTCGTTGCACCCGCAAAACGTGAATCATAGTCTCGGCCAATCGCTACTAATCAGCGATACGGTTTTGACAGACCGTGAGTCACTGAGTGCATGTGCAATGCCAGTTATGGCAGCTGTACGTGGGGCACCTTTGTGTGCGCCGGGATTCTCAGTGCCCTCGGTCTGTCAACCCACGAACAGCTGCCACCCTTCCGTTTGACAGCGGGAGTGCGGCAGCCCTTGACGGCACTGAGAGGGTTTATGCTGAAAGTAGTCCCCGATCCACCCCACAATCTCCACTCCCTCGAAGACACGCTGATAATGGCCGCCGACTACGCACTCTGCGCGGAAGTCGTTGCCCAGCAGGCGATACTGATGCAGCCCAGATCCCCCGTGTCCTTGTTGATCATGGCCTCAATGCACGAGCTGGAAACACTGCGCAAATTGCTCGAGTCCGCGCTGGTTCAAATACAAAAACCAGCCGCCCCGCAGCCAATGCACTAGCCCGCAGCATGATCTGCCTGGCCTGCCACTTCCAGCGGTCAGCCCAGGCATCTACAACTTCAGGGAGATCAATCAATGGCCACCGAAGAAACCCACTTCACCGTCGGCAAAACCACCTTCTACCAAGGTGAAAACCACACCCACCCTTTGTTCCGCATCGAACCCGGCATCCCCTGCCAGAACGCCCGCGAACAAGCCTCCGAACTGATGGGCTACGCCCGCGACCTGTCCATCGACGGCCTGATGGAAGACAAACCGCAGTTGCTGTGGGCCTCCCACTACCTCTGCGCCCTGGCCAAGGCCCTGCTCGACGATGCTGAACTGGGCATGATGAAAACCTGAACGGTAACGACCCTCGCGGGCCAGCACCGTCATTGTAGGAGCGGGCTTGCCCGCGAAGGGCCGCACAGCGGCCCCAGCAACTCAAGCCCCTGAGAGAAGGCATCCATGCCAAATGACACCCTCCCAACCAGCGCAAATCCAGGCAATCCAGACCACCGCTACGGGCTAAGCCAACCCCTGTTCACCGTCATCCCGGGAACACCTGGCACGGTAGCCAAAGCCCAAGCCACAAAACTGATGGACTGTGCCCGCCATCTCAACCACACGGGCGTCATGCTAGGCGACCAGCGCATGGTCGCCGCGTCCCATCTCCTGAACACGATGGTTCGTGCCCTGTTGGACCAGCTCGAAGGCGGCCGTCCCCCACTGCCGAAGTCATCTGATCGGTAGTAAGCGAGCCCCGGTTCCGCCACAATCGGCCACTCAGTTCAAGCTGGGACATGCTCAACCGCGCGTTGAATTTCCCTAATATCCTGTTACAGCCACCGGCTAAGAAAATCAGATTAGACCCCTTTCTTGTAGGGCATTTCCCAAAGATACTGCCGACGCCTGTTTTTCGTTGCACCCGCTAAAAGTGGACTTTAGTGTCGGCCCGTCGTTGTCACTCAACGACTGGGTTAGCCGCCCAAAAAATCGTCGGACACAACAGCCGTGCAATACCGAGCAATCGGCATTAGCGCCTTTATGGCGGCTGTGCGTGGGGCACCTTCGGGTGCGCCGGGTGCCTGACGTCCCGGTCGGCTAACCCGCGTACAGCTGCCACCCATTCGTTTAGCCGCGGTTGGTGGTTGCTCCACTACGACAGGAGCCACACCATGCTGAAGATCGTTCCCGATCCACCCCACTATCTCCACTCCCTCGAAGACACGCTGATAATGGCCGCCGACTACGCACTCTGCGCGGAAGTCGTTGCCCAGCAGGCGATGCTGATGCAGCCCAGATCCCCCGTGTCCTTGTTGATCATGGCCTCAATGCACGAGCTGGAAACACTGCGCAAATTGCTCGAGTCCGCGCTGGTTCAAATACAAAAACCAGCCGCCCCGCAGCCAATGCACTAGCCCGCAGCATGATCTGCCTGGCCTGCCACTTCCAGCGGTCAGCCCAGGCATCTACAACTTCAGGGAGATCAATCAATGGCCACCGAAGAAACCCACTTCACCGTCGGCAAAACCACCTTCTACCAAGGTGAAAACCACACCCACCCTTTGTTCCGCATCGAACCCGGCATCCCCTGCCAGAACGCCCGCGAACAAGCCTCCGAACTGATGGGCTACGCCCGCGACCTGTCCATCGACGGCCTGATGGAAGACAAACCGCAGTTGCTGTGGGCCTCCCACTACCTCTGCGCCCTGGCCAAGGCCCTGCTCGACGATGCTGAACTGGGCATGATGAAAACCTGAACGGTAACGACCCTCGCGGGCCAGCACCGTCATTGTAGGAGCGGGCTTGCCCGCGAAGGGCCGCACAGCGGCCCCAGCAACTCAAGCCCCTGAGAGAAGGCATCCATGCCAAATGACACCCTCCCAACCAGCGCAAATCCAGGCAATCCAGACCACCGCTACGGGCTAAGCCAACCCCTGTTCACCGTCATCCCGGGAACACCTGGCACGGTAGCCAAAGCCCAAGCCACAAAACTGATGGACTGTGCCCGCCATCTCAACCACACGGGCGTCATGCTAGGCGACCAGCGCATGGTCGCCGCGTCCCATCACCTGAACACGATGGTTCGCGCCCTGTTGGACCAGCTCGAAGGCGACCGCCCCCCACTGCCGAAGTCATCTTGATCGGTAGTAAGCGAGCCCCAGTTCCGCCACAATCGGCCACTCAGTTCAAGCTGGGACGCACCACATGCTCACCACCCTCGCCATCGGCAACTACCGCTCGATCAACCACCTCGTGCTGCCGTTAGGCCAACTCAACCTGGTGACGGGTGCCAACGGCAGCGGCAAATCCAACCTCTACAAGGCCCTGCGCCTGCTCGCCGAAACCGCCCAAGGCGGCGTGATCGAAGCGCTCGCCCGCGAAGGCGGCCTGGATTCGACCTGGTGGGCCGGCCCCCAGGCCAGCGCCCGCATGAAACGCGGCGAAGTGCCCATCCAAGGCCAGCACCCAAGCGAAGCCAAACGCTTGCGCCTCGGCTTCGCCACAGAAGATTTCGGCTTTGCTATCTCCCTCGGCCTGCCGATTCCCCTGCCCTATCCCACCGCGTTCATGCTCGACCCCGAGATCAAAACCGAAGCCATCTGGGGCGCCGGTGCGTACCGGCCAGCGTCCCTGTTGGTTGAACGTAAAAACGCGATGGTTCGTGCCCGAGAGGGCAACAGCTGGACGGTGCTGGATCAGCATGCCGATAGTTGCGAGAGCTTTTTCAACATCGTCGGCCGGCCCCGCCAGGCACCGGAGATCGGCGAGCTGCGCGCGTTCATCAACAGCTGGCGGTTCTACGATCACTTTCGCATCGACCGCGACGCGCCCTGTCGCCAACCGCAGTTGGGCACGCGCTCGCCAGTGCTGCATCACGATGGCCGCAACCTTGCCTCGGCGTTGCAGACCATCATCGAGATTGGCGAAGTTGAAGACCTCGTAGCAGCACTGGATGACGCGTTCTCGGGTAGCCGCCTGGAGATCGATGCGCCGCCGGGTGGGTTGTTCAGCGTACGCCTGCATCAGCATGGGCTGTTGCGGCCGTTGGGTGGTGCGGAGCTGTCGGATGGCACCTTGCGTTACCTGTTGTTGATGGCCGCACTGCTGACGCCACGGCCGCCGTCGCTGATGGTGCTTAACGAGCCGGAAACCAGTTTGCATGCTGACCTGCTGCCTGCGTTGGCGCGGCTGATCATACGCGCCTCGCAACGTAGCCAGGTTTGGGTGGTATCGCACAGCGCCCCGTTGATTGAGGCGCTGTCAGCGTGTGACGGGTGCGATGTGCTGGAGCTGGAGAAGATTCAGGGCCAGACCCAGCTTAGCGGGGTTGGGCTATTAGACGAGCCGCTGTGGCGCTGGGTTGATTGACGCTGACGGTGCACTGTCTAAAGTATTCGCGAGCGCTTGCCCTGAAATCCAAAGGCTTTACCCCGGCACGAGCAGGCGCATGCACTGACCAGGATTTTTATCGTCAGGAGACCTACCCATGACCGTGAACATCAGCAATCTAACGATCACGACCCCTGTGGCCACTTCACCTACCAACCCCGTAGCCCTCGAGCTCAGCGGGGCCGAAGCGCTCGCACGTTACCTAGACGTGGTGACTGCCCTGGCCGATGGCTCGGTCCAGTTTTCGGCGCCAACCAAAGGCGCGTCGAGTAAAAGCACCCACCGCACGCGCTGCGAATGGAAAGAGCCCAACTACTGGTTACTGGCCAGCGCAGCCGAGCACATCAACATGCAGGAAATGACGCTGACCAAAGTCAACTCCGCGCAGAAAGTGGTGATCTCGCAACTGCACGTGAAGGACGATGACAGCCCGCCAGTGAAGGTCTTCTGGAGCAAAGGCAACATCACCCTGGGGTTCCGCGAAACGTTCAACCAGTCCACCCCGGTCAACACCACGCTGCTCAAAGGCGTGCCCCTGGGTGCGAAGTTCACCGTCACCCTCCGCGTGCTCGCCTCGGGTGCCTTGACCGTGACCGCCAGTTGCAATGGCAAGGCCGGATCGTCCGGCAGCCTACACATGGACAGTTCGTGGCGCTCATCGCTGCTGAACTTCCATGGCGGCGTCTACAACCAGGTTGATTACACCGACGCCACTGCAGCAGACGACGGCTCAATCTGCATCGTGAGCGCGCTCTCACTGTCCCACGAGTAGCCGCGTAGATCGAAGCCGCGATCAAAAAAATTGAATCCCGCGGTTGCCCAACCGGTCAGGAATTATGAACGCAGTAAATCTGACGAGGTAACAGCAATGACTATCGAAGCAGAGACACTCGCTCAACTGACCGAAGCCCTTCAAGAGCGCGGCATGACCCTTGTAACAGACGTCGCATTTACCAGAGCGCCATACCGGCATAACCATCGCTGGGTTTGTAGCGTGGAGTAACCGTCCTTATTGCCGGCGGTTGGGAGTAGGCCTCCACCGCCGGCCGCTGCTGCAAGGGGTAGATGCAGTTGTGTGGGGTTGGGTTGCTGGATAAACCGCTGTAGCGCTGGGTTGCCTGATAACTATCGCTAGTCGTGGGTGTGCACTTAGTAGCTGAATACCCATCGCCCGCGCACCATTCCTTTAAGCTCAGCCATGCTGAGAGTCATGTCCCGCTTACGATGGACAACCGCGTGACAGTTAGCGCATAACGTGACGAGGTCCGTTTCAGGGTTCACAGCTTTCTCGCCACCGAACTCAGAAATCGGTACCACATGATGAACGTGAATGAAGCCTTTGGCGTGTTCGCCGTACGCCTGTTCGAAATCAAACCCACATCCCTTGCAGTCAAGCCCGTGGATGGCGATGGCCTTCATCCTCAGGTCTTTGCGGCGCTCGTAGCGAGTTCCAAAGTAGCTGGACTTGCTGCCCTCATTGGCCGACTCAAAGATGAATGGATCGCCTTCAATATCCGAAACTGCTGAATGACCCTCGTCGGGAAGCATCGCGTGGTTTAAGATGGCGTCGAAGTCCGCTTGGGAAATGGGCCGAACTCCGTCACGCCAATAGTTTTTCACGCGACTGGCGGGTATGGTTTCCAGATACGCTCCCCCAATTTTTGAGGGGACTGCGCCTTCAAACGGCGTGAAGTTTTCGATAAGTGCATAAAGGTCTCCCTTGTCACTTTTCGAGTCGGCGTAGACCTTGCCGATGCGTGCCTTACCAAAATAATGCGGGCGGGGACTGAGGCGGACTGCGGCAAAAGATTTGTCCGTAATCCGCCCTTTGTAGTAGATCACCTCGGTTCCCTCACCGAGCCAGCGTAGGTAGCGCTTGGGAAAATGGTAGACAGCGCCTGTTTGGTCCTCCCACTGCGATGTATCGTTCTCGGCGATTACGGTGGGCATCACATTTTCCTCTTTACTTGATGGCAAAAGCCTATCAAAAAAAAGGAAATTTCCTACAGATAAATAACAAGAGAACAACTCGGATCTAGGAGATTTCCTGATGACTCACTGCTTGGCCAGCCCCTCTGCAGCAACCCTCTTCCTGCCTATACGGCATTGCAGAAGCAATAATCACCGCGCGTCTCTGATTTAGCTGTTAAATAGCACGCCTTCGAAATTGCTCAATCCAAGAAACAAAAAAGCCACCCGAAGGTGGCTTAATCGTTTAAATAATGGTCGGGACGGAGTGATTCGAACACTCGACCCCTTGCACCCCATGCAAGTGCGCTACCGGGCTGCGCTACGCCCCGACTGGGCTTTGAAGCATGTTCTCAATGTTGCCGAGAACGTTGAAGAATGTACCCTAACCTTTTGATAAATGGAACCTTTTTTTTCAAAAAATTCCACTCATCGGAAAAGCCTACTTCTTCAACACCACCAACACATCCTCCAACTCGACAATCATCTGCCGAATCAGCTGCTTGTACTGGCTTGACTCATCCTTCACCTCATCACTGGAGAGCCGCAACCGCGCCCCGCCAATGGTGAACCCCTGGTCATACAGTAGCGCGCGGATCTGGCGGATCATCAGCACGTCCTGGCGCTGGTAATACCGCCGATTGCCCCGCCGCTTCACAGGGTTCAACTGCGGGAACTCCTGCTCCCAGTACCGCAGCACGTGTGGCTTTACGGCACACAACTCGCTGACTTCACCAATGGTGAAGTAGCGTTTGCCCGGTATGGGGGGCAGTTCGTCGTTATGGCTTGGTTCCAGCATAGGCCTCAACCCGGGCCTTCAACTTCTGCCCTGGACGAAAGGTGACGACGCGGCGAGCGGTGATCGGGATCTCTTCCCCGGTTTTGGGGTTGCGGCCCGGCCGCTGGCGTTTGTCGCGAAGGTCGAAGTTGCCGAAACCGGACAACTTGACCTGCTCGTTCTCTTCAAGTGCGTGCCGAATTTCTTCAAAAAACAGCTCGACCAACTCCTTGGCCTCACGCTTGTTAAGCCCCAGCTCCTCGTACAGCCTTTCGGCCATCTCAGCTTTCGTCAGAGCACCCATGCCGTTATTTCCTTAACGTGGTGTTCAACCTTTGTTCGAGCGAGGTGAGGATGTTTTGCAGGGTAGTGTTCACCTCATCGTCGTTAAGAGTGCGCGATGGATGCTGCCAGGTCAAGCCGACGGCCAGGCTTTTTCTATCAGGATCAATACCTTTACCTTGGTAGACGTCAAACAGCCTGAGGTCTGTGAGCCATTCGCCTGCATTGTCACGAATTACTTCAAGCACCGCGTTAGAAGCGACATCACGTCCTGCGATCAACGCCAGGTCACGACGGGTTTCCGGGAACTTGGAGAGTTCGCTGAATTTCGGCAGGCGGCCTTCGACCACCTCAGCGAGCACCAGCTCGAAGACGAACACCGGGCGGTCCAGGTCCAGGGCCTTGGCGACCTCTGGGTGAAGGGCACCGAGGTAGCCGACATCCTTGCCGTCGCGCTGGATCACAGCGGTCTGGCCGGGGTGCAGGGCTGGGTGTTTGCCGGCGGTAAAGGTGAAGTCGCTCAGGGCGCCGGAGTAGCCCAGCAGGGCTTCCACGTCAGCTTTCACATCGAAGAAGTCGATGCTGTCGCGACCGTTCGCCCAGCCTTCTGGCAGGCGGCTGCCGGTGACGACACCGGCGATCATTGGCTGCTGCTTCAGGTCGCCGAGCTGGCCGACGAAGCGCAGGCCGCTTTCGAACAGGCGCACGCGGTCTTGCTGGCGGTTGAGGTTGTGCTGCATGGCTTTGACCAGGCCCGGCCACAGCGAGGCGCGCATGGCGGCCATGTCGCTGGAGATCGGGTTGGCCAGCAGCAGCGGCTCTACGCCTGGGCTGAACAGTTCGAACAGCTTCGGGTCGATGAAACTGTAGGTGATGGCTTCCTGGTAGCCGCGCGCGACCAGCAGGCGGCGCAGGTTGGGCAGCTCGCCGCGGGTTTCTGGCTTGGCGGTGGGGGCCAGGCGCGCCTGCGGGTAGCGGACCGGCAGGCTGTTGTAGCCGTACAGGCGGGCCAGCTCTTCGATCAGGTCGACTTCCAGGCTGATGTCGAAGCGGTGGCTTGGAACCTTGACGGTCCACTGCCCTGCCCCGTCTGCTGTGGTGGTCAGCTCCAGGGCATTGAGCATCTGCTCGACCTGGGCGGCGTCCAGTTCCATGCCGAGCATCTGGGTGATGCGTTCGGCGCGCAGGGTCACCGGGGCGACTTGCGGCAGGTGCTGCTGGCTGACGGCTTCGACGATGGGGCCGGCTTCGCCGCCGACGATCTCGAGGACCAGCGCGGTGGCGCGCTCCATGGCTTCGCGGGCCAGCTGCGAGTCGACGCCGCGCTCGTAGCGGTGCGAGGCATCGGTGTGCAGGCCGTAGGAGCGGGCCTTGCCGGCAACGGCGATCGGCTCGAAGAAGGCGCTTTCGAGGAACAGGTCGCGGGTTTTTTCGGTGTTGACGCCGCTGTGCTCGCCACCCATCACGCCAGCAATGGCCAGGGCGCGGGTGTGGTCGGCGATGACCAGGGTGTCGGCACGCAGGGCCACTTCCTGGCCGTCGAGCAGGACGAGTTTCTCGCCCTCTTCAGCCATGCGCACGCGGATGCCGCCGTTGATTTCGGCGAGGTCGAAGGCGTGCATCGGCTGGCCGAGTTCGAGCATCACGTAGTTGGTGATGTCGACGGCGGCGTCGATGCTGCGCACGTCGCTGCGGCGCAGGCGCTCGACCATCCACAGCGGGGTCGGCTTGCTGAGGTCGACGTTGCGGATGACCCGGCCCAGGTAACGTGGGCACACGGCCGGGGCAGAAACTTCGACCGGGCGCACTTCGTCATGGGCAGGCGCTACGGCCGGGACCACCGGGCGGGTGACCGGGACGTTGTACAGGGCGCTGACATCGCGGGCCAGGCCAGCCAGGGACAGGCAGTCACCGCGGTTCGGGGTCAGGCCGATCTCGATGCTGGCGTCGTCCAGGCTCAGGTACTTGCGAATGTCTTCGCCAACCGGGGCGTCGGCGGCCAGCTCCAGCAGGCCGTCGTTTTCTTCGCTGATCTGCAGCTCAGCCGCCGAGCACAGCATGCCGAAAGACTCGACGCCGCGCAGTTTGGCTTTCTTGATCTTGAAGTCGCCAGGCAGTTCGGCGCCGATCATGGCGAACGGGATTTTGATGCCCGGGCGCGCATTGGGGGCGCCGCACACCACCTGGAAGGTTTCCTGGCCGCTGCTCACCTGGCAGACGCGCAGCTTGTCGGCGTCCGGGTGTTGTTCGGTGGCGAGGATTTCGCCAACGACGATGCCGCTGAACTGGCCGGCAGCAGGGGTTACGCTGTCGACTTCGAGGCCGGCCATGGACAGGCGGGCAACCAGTTCGTCACGGGAGACTTGCGGGTTTACCCAACCGCGCAGCCACTGTTCACTGAATTTCATGCTGTTCTCCTAGAAGTTGCGTCGATTGGGCCTAGCGGAATTGGGCTAAGAACCGCAGGTCGTTGTCGAAGAACAGACGCAAATCGTTGACGCCATAGCGCAGCATGGCCAGGCGCTCGGCGCCCATGCCGAAGGCGAAGCCCTGGAACTCTTCCGGGTCGATGCCAGACATGCGCAGCACGTCCGGGTGCACCATGCCGCAGCCCAGCACTTCCAGCCAGCCGGTCTGCTTGCACACGCGGCAGCCTTTGCCGGAGCACATCACGCACTGGATATCGACTTCGGCGGACGGCTCGGTGAAGGGGAAGAACGATGGGCGGAAGCGCACTTCCAGTTCTTTTTCGAAGAACACGCGCAGGAATTCTTCGATGGTGCCCTTGAGGTCGGCAAAGTTGATATCACGGTCGATCAGCAGGCCTTCGACCTGGTGGAACATTGGCGAGTGGGTGATATCCGAGTCGCAGCGGTATACACGGCCTGGGCAGACAATGCGGATGGGCGGCTGGGTGGACTCCATGGTCCGCACCTGCACCGGCGAGGTGTGGGTGCGCAGCAGCATGTTGGCATTGAAGTAGAAGGTATCGTGCATCGCCCGGGCCGGGTGGTGGCCTGGGATGTTGAGCGCTTCGAAGTTGTGGTAGTCGTCTTCGACCTCTGGGCCTTCGGCAATGCCGTAGCCGATGTGGGTGAAGAACTGCTCGATGCGCTCGAGAGTACGGGTGATCGGGTGCAGGCCACCGGTGGTCTGGCCACGGCCTGGCAAGGTCACATCAATGCATTCGGCGGCCAGGCGAGCGCTGAGCTCGGCCTCTTCAAAGCCTGCCTTGCGTGCGTTGAGCACTTCGGTGACGCGCTCTTTGGCGTCGTTGATCAGCGCGCCGACTTTCGGCCGCTCTTCGGCTGGCAGGTTGCCCAGGGTCTTCATCACCTGGGTCAGTTCGCCTTTCTTGCCGAGATACTGAACCCGGATCTGTTCCAGGGCATTGATGTCTTCAGCGCGCTCCACTGCCTCAAGGGCTTGGGAGACCAGCGCGTCCAGGTTTTCCATGTACAGACTCCAGATACGAAAATAGGGGAAGAGCTTTGAAGGCTCTTCCCCTATCGATGACGTTTTACACCCGGCAGCACAACGCGCCGCCGGATGATTGTCGTGGGTACTTAAGCCAGAACGGCTTTAGCTTTCTCGACAATTGCAGCAAACGCCGCTTTTTCGTTCACTGCCAGGTCAGCCAGAACCTTACGGTCGATTTCGATCGACGCCTTTTTCAGGCCAGCAATCAGACGGCTGTAAGACAGACCGTTGGTGCGGGCACCGGCGTTGATACGAGCGATCCACAGTGCGCGGAACTGACGCTTCTTCTGGCGACGGTCGCGGTAGGCGTATTGGCCTGCCTTGATGACTGCCTGCTTGGCTACGCGGAATACGCGCGAGCGTGCACCGTAGTAACCTTTAGCCAGTTTCAGAATTTTTTTGTGACGCTTACGAGCGATAACGCCGCGCTTTACACGAGCCATGAGTAACTTCCTCTATCTTTGACCAGAATTAACGAACGCGCAGCATGCGCGCGACTTTTGCGACGTCGGACGGGTGCAGCAGGCTGCTACCACGCAGTTGACGCTTACGCTTGGTCGACATTTTGGTCAGGATGTGGCTCTTGAAAGCGTGCTTGTGCTTGAAGCCGGTTGCCGTTTTCAGGAAACGCTTCGCAGCACCGCTCTTGGTTTTCATTTTTGGCATGTTGGAACTCCGCATTCGATAAAATTACACATAATCATCAGGCCTGCCGTGCCCGGGAGATTACTTCTTTTTCTTGGGGGCGATGACCATCATAAGCTGGCGTCCTTCCATCTTAGGATGCTGCTCAACGGTGCCGTATTCGGCGAGGTCAGCTTCGACCCGCTTCAACAGCTCCATGCCCAGCTCCTGGTGGGCCATCTCACGACCACGGAATCTCAGAGAGATCTTGGCCTTGTCCCCATCGGTAAGGAAACGTACCAGGTTGCGTAGTTTTACCTGGTAATCCCCATCCTCCGTCCCTGGACGAAACTTGATTTCTTTGATCTGGATCTGCTTCTGGTTTTTCTTGGCTTCGTTAGCCTGCTTCTTCTTTTCGAAGAGGTGCTTGCCGTAGTCCATGACCTTGCAGACCGGTGGTACCGCGTCTGCAGAGATTTCTACCAGATCCAGCTTCGCTTCATCAGCGATACGCAGCGCTTCATCAATCGAGACGATGCCAACCTGCTCGCCGTCTGCGCCAATTAACCGAACCTCGCGGGCCGAGATATTCTCGTTGATCGGGGCCTTCGGTACAGCACGCTTATCGTTTCTCATTTCACGCTTAATAGTCATTACTCCGATTCTTGGCGACCACGCCGGGAAACCGCTTGTGTCAGAAGCTCAGCGAATTGGGCGACGGGCATGGAGCCCAGGTCTGCGCCTTCGCGAGTACGCACAGCGACGGTTTGCGTTTCGACTTCGCGGTCCCCTATAACCAAAAGATACGGGACCTTGAGCAAAGTATGCTCGCGGATTTTAAAGCCGATCTTCTCATTTCTCAAGTCCGACTTGGCACGGAAACCGCTACCGTTCAGAGATTTCTCAACCTCAAGGGCGAAATCGGCCTGTTTGTCGGTGATATTCATGATCACCGCCTGGGTCGGTGCCAGCCACGCCGGGAACACGCCCGCGTAGTGTTCGATGAGCATGCCGATGAAGCGTTCGAACGAGCCGAGGATGGCGCGGTGCAGCATTACCGGGCGCTTGCGCGCGTTGTCTTCGGCAATGTAGCTGGCGTCCAGGCGCTCTGGCAGGTTCGGGTCGTACTGCAGGGTACCGCACTGCCAGTTACGGCCGAGGCAGTCGCGCAGGGTGAACTCGATCTTCGGGCCGTAGAACGCGCCCTCGCCTGGCTGGTATTCCCACTCCAGGCCGGATTCGTTCAGGGCGTCGGCCAGTGCACCTTCGGCACGGTCCCACAGCTCTTCAGAGCCCACGCGCTTGGCCGGGCGGGTCGACAGCTTCATGGCGACGTCGGTGAAACCGAAGTCCTTGTACACGTCCAGGGTCAGCTTGATGAAGTCGGCGGCTTCTTTCTTCACCTGATCTTCGGTGCAGAAGATGTGCGCGTCGTCCTGCACGAAGCCACGTACACGCATGATGCCGTGCAGGGCGCCGGATGGCTCGTTACGGTGGCAGGCACCGAATTCGGCCAGGCGCAGCGGCAGGTCGCGGTACGACTTCAGGCCCTGGTTGAACACCTGCACGTGGCACGGGCAGTTCATCGGTTTTACCGCAAAATCGCGGCTTTCCGACGAGGTGGTGAACATGTTCTCGGCGTAGTTGGACCAGTGGCCGGAACGCTCCCAGAGGATACGGTCGACGACCTGCGGGGTCTTGATTTCCGAGTAGCCGTTTTCGCGCTGGACCTGACGCATGTACTGCTCGAGCACCTGGTACACGGTCCAGCCGTTGGCATGCCAGAACACCATGCCCGGGGCTTCTTCCTGCAGGTGGAACAGGTCGAGCTGCTTGCCGATCTTGCGGTGGTCGCGCTTTTCGGCTTCTTCGATGCGCTGGATGTAGGCGGCCAGCTGCTTCTTGTCAGCCCAGGCGGTGCCATACACACGCTGCAGCTGCTCGTTCTTGGCATCGCCGCGCCAGTAGGCGCCGGACAGCTTGGTCAGCTTGAATGCCTTCAGGAAACGCGTGTTCGGCACGTGCGGACCGCGGCACATGTCGACGTATTCTTCGTGGTAGTACAGGCCCATGGCCTGCTCGTCGGGCATGTCCTCGACCAGGCGCAGCTTGTAGTCTTCGCCACGGCTCTGGAACACATCGATGACTTCGGCGCGCGGGGTCATCTTCTTGACGACGTCGTAGTCCTTCTCGATCAGCTGCTGCATGCGCTTTTCGATGGCCGCCAGGTCGTCAGGCGTGAAAGGACGCTCGTAGGCGATGTCGTAATAGAAGCCTTCGTCGATCACCGGGCCGATCACCATCTTGGCGGTCGGGTACAGCTGCTTCACCGCATGGCCGATCAGGTGGGCGCACGAGTGACGGATGATCTCCAGTCCCTCTTCATCTTTAGGGGTGATGATCTGCAGCTTGGCGTCGTGGGTGATCAGGTCGCAGGCATCGACCAGTTTGCCATCGACCTTGCCGGCCAGGGTGGCCTTGGCCAGGCCGGCGCCGATCGAAGCGGCAACATCGGCTACGGATACCGCGTGATCAAACGCGCGTTGACTGCCATCGGGAAGAGTAATAATGGGCATGGCGCCTCCTCTCCTAGTGGTGACCCCTACCAAAGGTCACGTGGGTTGGGATGAGCCAGTACAAGATCCGACCTGCCTTCTTTATAGAGAAGCCTGCCTCACAGTGGCAGAAGCCTTTCGGCTTGCCAGGGGGACCTGAGTGACTGGAAAGTAAAAAGATAGCTGCACGCTGCAACAGTGCAGGTGCAAGCCGGGCATGCTAGCACGCGGGTTGCACCCGGGCGCAGAAATATTTGGAAATTACATGCTGGCGGTGAACTTACGCGGAAAAATTCCGATCAGACTTTGGGAAGCAACCTACTCTTGTTGAGACCTTGACCCAAGGAGTAACCGGTTATGCGAGTTCAGTCTCTTCTGGCCCTGGCGGCCGCTGGCGCCCTGCTGCTGCCTGTGGCTGCGACCGCTGGCAACTTCCCTGCCGGCAAGGAGGGTGCCTACATGGCTCAATGCCAGCAAGTGGCGGGCGCTCAAGGCGTCGACGCCGCGACCGCGCAAAAACACTGCAGCTGTGGCGCACAGGCCATCAAAAAGAATTTTACCGATAAGGAGATCGAAGACCTCGACAGCAAGGACGGCGTTGACGCCAAACTGATGCAAAAGGCCCAGACCGTGGTGCAGCAAAGCTGCAAACCAAAATAGCTGAGGCCCTGAAACCGGGGGTTGTGCGCCTTTATTTGCGCTAGATCATCATCTATCGAATGTAAAAGGCGCTAGATCCGCAGAATTAGACTATGATGTCACCTGTGCCAGGCAGCTCAGGCGTCTGTGGCACTTCGAAAAATATCAAGTTTCTGGAGATTCATCCCATGTCCAATCGCCAAACCGGCACCGTCAAATGGTTCAATGATGAGAAAGGCTTCGGCTTCATCACCCCACAAGGCGGCGGCGACGACCTGTTCGTTCACTTCAAGGCCATCGAATCTGACGGCTTCAAGAGCCTGAAAGAAGGTCAGCAAGTTTCCTTCGTCGCCGAGCGCGGCCAGAAGGGCATGCAGGCTGCACAGGTTCGTCCGGAGTAATTCGGAAGCTGTAAAAAAACCCGCCCTGGTGGCGGGTTTTTTTATGGGCGCAGATTAACGATCAACCGCAGTTGACGCGCGTCACTACACCCTGCTCATTCACGTTCAGGTTCAAGCGCTCCGAGCGGTATTCCAGGGTTACCACGTCGTGCGGCTTGAGGATACGCGCCATCTGCGAGCCACTGGCCTTGCGCGCCTGCTCGAGCAGGTCGGCACTGCCCTGCTTGCCGATGGCAAAATCGGCGCCACTGGCCTCGCAGCGGCCGTCATTGCCAGCGGGCGCCGCCGCGGCGCTGCCACCATCAGATTTGCCACCAGTGCTGCAACCAGCCAGCACAGCAGCGACCAGCAAGGTTGCCAGGGAAGCACGGGTACGGAACATGAATCCTCCTAAAATCGATCTGGGAACTGCCTTGATCGGACACTTCCCGCATGAATTCGTTGCAAAACCGCTCAAGTCTGCCTGAACTGGCCGGCACAGGCGCAAGCCAATCGTGACTGGATTTTGCGAGTAGGCCCTGATGCCTGGTTAGCTTCGCAGGTTTTTTTATGCTTAAGTCGCACACCCATTGACGCAAAGTCATGATTTACTTTAAGAAGTGAAGGCATAATGCCTGCTTCGAACACCAGGGTCAGGTGTTCGCCCCTCCGCCCCGGGCCGCACACGAGAGCCTTTCATGAACCACCACATCGACGCCGATATCAAGGTCAAATGGGACGAGGGCCAGAGCGCCTATAGCCCCAGCACGCCAGAAGAACTGCTTTTGATCGCCATGGACCTGCTGGTGCGCGACCGCGGCAGCGAGGCGGCGCGCAGTTTCATCGACCAGGTATTCGAGCGCTACGCGCCGCACCCCGCTATTGCAGTCGAGCCAGGCGCGCGCTGAGCAGGTCGAAAAAGCCCTGTGCGTCCCCCTCGCCTACCCACGTGACATTGGCCGGCTGCTTGAGCACGCCGTACCAGTCGGCGACGGTCTGCCCGAAGGTCGGGCCTTCGCGGCTGTCGACGCTCATGTGGATACGCTTGCCACTGAACAGCTCGGGCTTGAGCAGGTAAGCGATGACGCTGGCGTCATGCACCGGGCCACCGGGCAGGCCGTACAGCGCCATGTCGTGCTTGATGTACGCATTCAGGATATCCACCACCCGCTTGCTGGCCTGGTTGTTCACGGCTGCCAACTGCTTGAGGCGGGCGTCGCTGGTCAACAGCTTGTGGGTGACGTCCAGCGGCAGGTAGGTCAGCGGCACGCCGCTGGCCAGCACGACTTCGGCGGCATGCGGGTCGGCGTAGAGGTTGAACTCCGCTGCCGGGGTGATGTTGCCACCGTTGAAGTGCGCACCACCCATCACTACGACTTCCTTGATGCCTTTGGCGATTTCCGGGCGCTGGATGAGGGCCAGGGCCAGGTTGGTCTGTGGGCCGAGCATGGCGATGGTGACGCTGTTCGGTTTGGCGGCGCCCAGGGTGTCGACCAGGTATTGCACGGCGTTGCCTTGGGCCAGGGGCTGTTTCGGCTCATGCACGGGGACGCCGGTCAAGCCTTCCTCACCGTGTACTTCGGCTGCGTAGATGGGCGCGCGCACCAACGGGCGCCCTGCCCCGGCGTATACCGGGATGTCTTCGCGGCCGGCCCATTCGCGGGCCAGGCGGGCGTTGCGCGAGGTCTTGTCCAGGCGCACGTTGCCGGCGACGGTGGTGATGGCGCGTATGTTGAGTTCGTCCGGCGAGGCCATGGCCAGGAACAAGGCGACCACATCGTCGGCGCCAGGGTCGGTGTCGATGATCAGCTCACGCGGGGCGGCCTGGAGCGTGGTGGTGGCGGCTGCGGCCATGAGGGTGAGTCCTTGTAGCAGGGGTTTGAGCATGGGGCACTCCTGTTGCCTTGGTTGTGGATCCATTGGGGCCGCGTTGCGGCCCATCGCCGGCAAGCCGGCTCCTACAGGTGCGGTACAGGCCTGCCGGTAGCGGTGCACCTGTAGGAGCTGGCTTGCCGGCGATCGAGGGCGGCAGCCCTCGGCTCTAGAAAGTCACCCCGGAAATCAGGGCAATATTGCTGTAGGGCTGGCATTCGCCGGTACGCACCACGGCACGGGCGCTGCGTGACAGCTCTTTGAATGCCTCGTGGCTCAGCCATTCACGCTTGCCCAGCTTGCCGCGCAGCCGCTCGATCTCGACCAGCGCGGGCGGCACCACCTTTTGCATCTCTTCGGCCAGCACATGCCGCTCCACCTGCATTTCGCTGAGCACGGCGCGCAGCACGCTGGCGAAATCGGGGATGCCCGGGGTCAACGCAAGATCGATCATCTCCACACCTGGCGGCACCGGCAGCCCGGCATCGCCGATGACCAGAATGTCGCCATGGCCCAAACCGGCGATGGTCCGCGACAACGCGATATTCAACAGCGCGGTCTTTTTCATGGGGTCAGCTCCGCCAGGGTCGGGATCGATGGCTGGGCACCGGCGCGGGTCACGGACAGCGCGGCGGCGCGCTGGCCAAAGGTGATCGCTTCGCCCTCTTCCAAGCCCCGCACCAGCGCTGCCGCGAAGCCGCCGACGAAGGTGTCGCCCGCCGCTGTGGTGTCCAGCGCCTTTACCTGTGGCGCCGGGAAATGCCGGCTGCCATCGCGGCTGACGAACAGCGCGCCCTGGGCACCCAGCGTGACGATTACCTTGCCGGCACCCAGCTGCAGCAGGCGCTCAGCGGCACGGCCGGCGCTGGCCAGGTCGTTGACCGGATGGCCCGTCAGTGCTTCGGCTTCGCTCTCGTTGGGGATGAGGTAGTCGATGTGAGCGAACCATTGCGCCGGCAGCGGGCCGGTGGCCGGCGCTGGGTTGAGAATGACTGTCTTGCCCAGTTCACGCCCCCGGGCGAGGGCCCACGCCACTGTATCGGCTGGCACTTCCAACTGGCAGATAATCACCTCTGCCGCCTGCAGCAATGCATCGAAACGCTGCACGCAAGCCGGCGCGAGCTGGCCGTTTCCGCCCGGGATGATGACGATGCAGTTCTGGCTGGCGGCATCCACGGTAATCAGCGCCACGCCACTGGAAACACCTGCGCATACGCCCACCGCCTGGCAATCGATGCCTTCCACCTCCAAGGCCTTGCGCAGCTGCTCGCCGTAGGCGTCATCCCCCACGTTACCCACCATCGCCACATCAGCGCCCAAGCGCGCCACGGCCACGGCCTGGTTGGCGCCCTTGCCGCCGGGCACTGTGAAAAAGCTTTCGCCGGCCAGTGTTTCTCCCGCACGTGGCAGCCGCTCGGCGCGGGCCACCAGGTCCATGTTGAGGCTACCAACCACTACTACCTTGGCACTCATGAACATTCCTTAGCGGTAATCGTTGAACAGGTCCGGGCGTGGCCCGGTGGATTCGCGCAGCACGATGCGCGGGGCGACGATGCGCTGCTCGGCGGCATCACGCCGGGGCGTGCTGATGCGCGACAGCAGCAGCGCCGCAGCGCTTTCGCCAAGCTCACGGATCGACTGGCCCACGGTGGTCAGCGGCGGGTACACGTAGCGGCTCAGCTCGATATCGTCAAAACCGATCACCGACAGTTCGCCGGGCACGCTGATGTTGCGCTCGGCGGCGGCACGCAACACGCCGAAGCCAATCATGTCGTTACCGGCGAAGATCGCCGTGGGCCGCTTGCCGTCGAGCAGCTGCGCAGCCGCCCTATGGCCGCCAGGGCTGGTGAAGTCGCAGTGCAGAACGTGATCGCCCTCTACAGCCACCTGCGCTTCGGCCATGGCGCGGTGGAAGCCGGCCAGGCGCAGCTGGCTCACGCCGGTTTCGGCGGGGCCGCCGATATAGGCGATATCGCGGTGGCCAAGCTGCAGCAGGTGCTGGGTGGCCAGATACGCGCCGTGCTCGTGATCGATGCGCACCAGGTCGGCGTCGACGCCCTCCAGTTCGCGGTCGACGATGACCATCGGCGTACGCACCCCGGCCAGGCTTTGCAGCAGGTCGCTGTCCTCGCCCACCGAGGCAACCACCAGGCCGTCGATGCGCTTTTCCAGCAGCACGCGCAGGTAGCTGCGCTGCTTCTGCGGGTTGTCGTCGGAATTGCACAAGATCACGCAGTAGCCGTTGCGCTCACAGGCGTCCTCGATACCCCGCGCCAGCTCGGCGAAGTACGGGTTGACGCTGTTGGGCACCAGCAAGCCGATGGTGGCGGTGGTGCGCGCCTTGAGCGAGCGGGCCACGGCGCTGGGCACATAATCGAGCTCGACGATGGCCGCTTCGACTTTCAGCCGCACCTGTTCGCTGACCGGGCGGGTCTTGTTCAGTACATGGGACACCGTGGTGTAGGAAATACCCGCGAGTGCCGCGACGTCTTTGATGGTTGCCATGTTTTTATCAGTTCCGCCGGCCTGCACGCCGGCTACGGTAGGTGTCGAGCACCACGGCGATGACGATGACCGCCCCGGTGATAATGCGTTTTGTGGGTTCCGATGCGCCGATCTGCGCAAGGCCTGCGGCCAGCACCGAAATGATCAGCACGCCGAAGAAGGTGCTGATCACCGACCCGCGCCCGCCCATCAGGCTGGTGCCGCCGATGACCACGGCGGCGATCACCTGCAGCTCCATGCCGGAGCCTGCGTTGGGGTCAGCCGCTTCAAGGCGCGAGATCTGGAACAGCGCGGCCAGGCCTGCCAGCAGGCCCATCAGGGCGAACACCAGCACCTTGTAAGGGCGTGGGTCGATGCCGGCCAGGCGCACGGCTTCTTCGTTGGTGCCGATGCCGATCAGGTAGCGGCCGAACACGGTGCGGGTCAGCACCAGCTGGGCGAGGATGATCACCAGCAGGGCGATGATGAACGCCGGCGAAATGCCGAAGGCGATCGGGTTGGAGAACCAGGCGTAGGCATCACCGATGTAGGCAGTGCGCGAGTCGGTGAACTGGTAGGCCAGGCCGCGGGCCATCTCCAGCACACCGAGCGAAACGATGAACGACGGGATGCGCCAGGCCACGGTGACCGCGCCGGTGATGCTGCCAGCCAGTGCGGCGATGGCCATGCCAAGCAAGGCAGCGGGCAGCACGCCCCAGCCCCAGCCAAGGATCGCCACGCTGACCGTGGAGGCGGCCAGCGCCAGCACCGAGCCGACCGACAGGTCGATGCCGCCAATGATCAGCACGAAGGTCATGCCCACCGCCAGCACCATCAGGTCGGGGATCTGGTTGGCGATGGTGCTGAACGTCGCGTACGACCAGAAGTGGCTGCTGAGCAGCGAGAACAGCACGATCATGGCCAGCAAGGCGCCCGCCAGGCCCAGGTAGGTACCGATGCCGAAGTAGGTGCCGCTGCGGCGCGCAGGTGTGGCGGCCGGGGTGTCGAGAGGTGTGGTTTTCATGCATCCATCCTGGGGGCTGCGTCGTGCAGCAAGGCATCACGTTTCTGGTAGCCGGCGAACGCGGCGGCGAGGAGCTGGTCCTGGCTCCAGTGGTCACGCTCGAAGGTGTCGATCAGGCGGCCGGCGGACAGTACGGCAATGCGGTCGCAGATCAGCATCAGCTCGCGCAGGTCGCTGGACACCACCACCAGGGCCTTGCCCTGGCGCGCAAGTTCGGCCAGCAGGCCATAGATGTCGAACTTGGCGCCGACGTCGATGCCGCGGGTTGGCTCATCGAACAGCAGCACTTGGCAGTCGCGCTCCAGCCAGCGGCCGATCACCACCTTTTGCTGGTTGCCGCCGGACAGCTCGCCGACCGTTTGCGCGGCATTGGCGCTGCGGATACGCATGGCGTTGATCTGGCGTTCGGCCAAGGCCCTTTCCGCTTCGCCATCGACCACCCCGACGCGGGACAGCGCAGCGAGGTTGCCCAGGGCGATGTTGGCACTGATCGACTGCGACAGCAGCAAGCCTTCGCCCTTGCGGTCCTCGGTGATCAGGGCAATACCGGCCTTGACCGCTGCCTTGGGCGAATCGATGGCCACCTTTACCAGCGGCTGGCCGATTTCGATGCTGCCGCTGTCGGCGCGGTCCGCACCGAAAATCAGCCGCAGCAGCTCGGTGCGCCCGGCGCCGATCAACCCGGAGATGCCGAAGATCTCCCCTGCCCTGACCTGCAGCGACACGTCGCGCACTTTATCGCCGCGGCACAACCGGTCGACCTTGAGCAATGGCGCGCCAATCTGCCGGCGGCCCAGGTCGATGTGCTCGCCCAGTTCGCGGCCGACCATCAGGTTGACCAGCTCGTTGCTGCTGTAACGCTGTATCGGCTCGTCGCACACCAGCTTGCCGTCGCGCAGCACCACGATGCGCTGGGCCACGCGCTGGAGCTCTTCGAGGCGATGGGAAATGTAGACGATGGCCACGCCGCGCTGGCGCAGGCGTTCGATCTGGGTGAACAGCAGCTCCACCTCGCGGGCGGTGAGCATGGCCGTGGGTTCGTCGAAGATCAGTACATGGCAGTCGCCGATCAGGTTGCGGGCGATCTCGACCATCTGCTGGTGGCCAATGCCCAGCTCGCCAACCGGGGTGTCCGGGTCGATGGCATCGAGGCCAACCTGGGCCATGGCGGCCGTGGCCAGCTGGCGCAGGCGCTTCTGGTTGACCCAGCCAAAGCGGCTGGGCAGGTTATCGAGAAACAGGTTTTCGGCGACGGTCAGGGTCGGCAGCAGGTTGAGCTCCTGCATGACCATACGCACACCCAGGCGTTCGGCCTCGCTGCGGCTGCCAGGCGCGTAGGCTTGGCCGCGGAAGCTCATGTGCCCGGTGGTAGGCGTTTCCAGGCCGCTGATCAGCTTGGAAAGCGTGCTCTTGCCCGCGCCGTTCTCCCCGGTCAGGGCCAGTACTTCACCGGCGCGCAGGGCCAGGCTGACATCGCCCAGCACCGGTTGCGCGTAGCTTTTACCCAGGCCGTTGGCGGCGAGCAGTACTTCATTGGCCGTTACAGGCATGGCCATGTCTCCTGGCCGTCAAGGCTTGGTGATGAGTTCGACCGGGGTCTGGATGACGTTGTCGGCGTCCACGTCCGGCTTCTCGCCCTTGAGCATCTTCAGCGCCGCCTGGATGCCATACACCGCCTGCTGGCTGGCAGCCTGGTCGAGGGTGGCGAGCACGCGGCCATCCTTGAGCATCGGTTTGATGGCATTGATGTTGTCGTAGCCCACCACTTGCACCTGACCGGTCTTGCCAGCGGCGCGCACGGCCGACACAGCGCCCAGGGCCATGCTGTCGTTGCCGGCCAGCAGGGCCTTGAGGTCGGGGTATTCGTTGAGCATCGAGGCGGCGACGGCGTTGCCCTTGTCAATTTCCCAGTTGCCGGACTGCACCGAAACGATCTTCATCTGCGCCGCCTCCATGGCGTCCTTGAACCCTGCGGTACGCTGCTGGGCGTTGGTGGTGGTCGGCACACCTTCGATGATGCCGACCTGGTCACCGGCCTTGAGCTTCTGCTTGGCCAGGTAATCACCCACCAGGCGCGCGCCCTTGCGGTTGTCGGGGCCTACGAAGGGTACGCTGATGTTTTTGCTCTTGAGCACGTCGGGGTCAAGGCGGTTGTCGATGTTGACCACCGTGATACCAGCGTCCATGGCCTTCTTGATGACAGGCACCAGCGCTTTGGAATCGGCCGGCGCGATGATCAGGGCCTTGGCACCTGTGGCGATCATCTGTTCAACGATGCGGATCTGGTTGCCGGTGTCGGTCTCGTCCTTGATGCCATTGGCAACCAGGTCGAAATCGTTGGCGTGGTCTTTCTGGTAGGCCTTGGCGCCGTCTTCCATGGTGCGGAAAAATTCGTTGGCCAACGACTTCATGACCAGGGCGACCTTGGGTTTTTCTTCTGCATGGGCAGCAGACAAAGGCAGGGCGAGTGACAGCGACGAAATGACGGCGAGCGCCAGCAGACGACCGGGGAACGGCAGTTTCATGGGAGATGACTCCGAATCTTGTGGTTTTTATCGGATCGCAAACGTTTGCGTTGGCTAACTATGGAAACAGGACGTGCTTTTGTCAAATCCGTTTCGCTGCAGGGTGCTAGTCGCTCTTGGCGAAGATTATCCGAGATTTATCCGAAAAACCGAACGGTTTTTCCTATGCTTGTTCGGTGGAGCGAACGTATGGGGCCGCTATGCGGCCCAATCGCGGGCAAGCCCGCTCCTACAGGCATTGGTGTCGGCGCGCAATCAGGGGTTGGTACAGCGGATGGTACGAAACCTGCCTTGCCCTCTGTGCGACACAGCAAAATCTCATTAGGAAGAGAGAAGAATAATTATGAATGCTGCACTGAAGACTTTCGCCCCCAGCGCCCTGGCGCTGCTGCTGATCCTGCCAACCCCTGCTTCGGCGAAAGAGGTCGAAACCCAGCAGAAGCTGGCCAACGTGGTCATCCTCGCCACCGGTGGCACCATTGCCGGCGCCGGCGCCAGCGCTGCCAACAGCGCCACCTACCAGGCCGCTAAACTCGGCATCGACAAACTGATTGCCGGCGTGCCGGAACTGGCCGACATCGCCAACGTGCGCGGTGAGCAGGTGATGCAGATCGCCTCCGAAAGCATCACCAATGATGACCTGCTCAAGCTGGGCAAGCGCGTCGCCGAGCTGGCCGACAGCAACGACGTCGACGGCATCGTCATCACCCACGGCACCGACACCCTGGAAGAGACCGCCTACTTCCTCAACCTGGTAGAAAAGACCGACAAGCCGATCGTGGTAGTGGGCTCCATGCGCCCAGGCACCGCAATGTCCGCTGACGGCATGCTCAACCTGTACAACGCCGTAGCCGTGGCCGGCGACAAGCAGTCGCGCGGCAAGGGCGTCCTGGTAACCATGAACGACGAGATCCAGTCCGGCCGTGACGTGAGCAAGTCGGTCAACATCAAGACCGAAGCGTTCAAGAGCGCCTGGGGCCCGATGGGCATGGTGGTGGAAGGTAAATCGTACTGGTTCCGCCTGCCGGCCAAGCGCCATACCACCCAGTCGGAGTTCGACATCAAGCAGATCAGCAGCTTGCCCCAGGTGGACATCGCCTATGGCTACGGCAATGTGACTGATACCGCCTACAAGGCACTGGCACAAAACGGCGCGAAGGCGATCATCCATGCCGGCACCGGCAATGGCTCGGTGTCGTCGCGGGTAGTGCCTGCGCTGCAGGAGCTGCGCAAGAACGGCGTGCAGATCATTCGCTCTTCGCATGTCAACCAAGGCGGCTTTGTGCTGCGTAACGCCGAACAGCCGGATGACAAGAACGACTGGGTCGTGGCCCATGACCTGAACCCGCAAAAGGCACGCATCCTGGCGATGGTGGCAATGACCAAGACCCAGGACAGCAAAGAGCTGCAGCGGATTTTCTGGGAGTACTGATCGCAGTCTGAAAAGGCCGGTGCGCTGGGTGCGCCGGCCTTTCTTGTGAGCATACTTACTTGTGCGAGCTTTTCACCTCACACCCAGTTGCGAAATGCCTTACAGTGAAATACTGTATGCGCATACAGCAAAACAAGGAAAAGCACCGTGGCCAGTACCGCCTCCGCAACGCCGAGCAGTTATGAACAACTGGGTATGCGCATCCAGAAAATCATCAACGGCCCCACCGCTCAGCGCAGCCGCGCCGCCCTGATCTTTCGCCTGGAACAGGAGTCCCCTGACGATTGGGAAACCCTGCTCGAGGAAATCGCCGAAAACGATAACGTCACGATCGCCCACCGCGACGATGGCGGCGTGCAGATTTTCTGGACGGTGCCGAAGGAAGACTGACCGCGCATGAGAGTTTCGCTTTTCGCAAGTGCCTGCCTGCTGCTGCTTACCCCCCTCGCCCACGCCGATGCGCCGCGCACCTTCCAGGAAGCCAAGAAGGTCGCCTGGAAGCTCTACGCACCGCAATCGACGGAGTTCTATTGCGGCTGCAAATACAAGGGCAACAAGGTCGACCTGGCATCCTGCGGCTATGCGCCACGCAAGAATGCCCAGCGTGCTGCGCGCATCGAGTGGGAACACATCGTGCCGGCGTGGCAGATAGGCCATCAGCGCCAGTGCTGGCAGGAGGGTGGTCGCAAGCAGTGCTCGCGCCATGATGCCGTGTACAAGCGCGCCGAAGCCGACCTGCACAACCTGGTGCCCAGCATCGGCGAGGTCAACGGCGACCGCAGCAACTTCAGCTTCGGCTGGCTGCCGGTGCAACAGGGCCAATATGGCAGCTGCCTGACTCAGGTCGACTTCAAGGCCAAGAAGGTCATGCCGCGCCCGTCGATTCGCGGCATGATCGCGCGCACTTACTTCTACATGAGCAAGCAGTACAACCTGCGCCTGTCCAAACAGGACCAGCAGCTGTTCAACGCCTGGAACAAGACCTACCCGCCACAGGTCTGGGAGCGGCAGCGCAACCAGCAGGTGGCGTGCGTGATGGGGCGCGGCAATGACTTTGTCGGGCCGGTAGACCTCAAGGCCTGCGGCTAAGGCCTAGGCCAGCGCCTGCAGGTAGGCGCTGGCCTGGCGGTAACGGGCCAGGCGCGCCAGATCGGCCGGGCCTGGGCTGGCAATGCGCGTAAGGTCACTGTTGTCCGCAAGGTCCGCCATTTTCACGGTACGGGCCAGCGGGTCATCCCCCACGCGGACGACGAAATCCTCGTAGCTCTCGCCTTCACGCCGGCTCAAGGCCAGCAAGGCGGCAAGGATCTTCAACGTGAAGCCCTCACGGGCGAGGTCCGAAAGTGTAAGTGGTGTGTCTTCGATCACGTCATGAAGCACAGCGACAATCCGCTGCTCCGGCGTGGCAACCCGCATCATCACCCGCAATGGATGCAGGATATAAGCTGCGCCACCCTTGTCGTATTGCCCTTCATGCGCCCTGGCGGCCACAACGATGGCCCGTTCCAGTGTAGACATGAGGCCCTCCCCGTTCAGCCATCTCCCAAGGCAAGCATAGCCGGGTCAGCCTGTAGATGACAGGGCGTCTGAACCGGCCTTTTCGCTTGTAGGAAAGCCGCTAAGGGACTAGCGCTCCACACCGTGCTGAATCACCACCGAATCGGTGCCCAGCTTGGCCATGACCTCGGCCTTGCGCGCCTCGGCTTCTTCTTTGGTGGGGAATGGCCCCAACAGCACCACTGGCTTGCCGTTGCGGTAATCGACCGAAGATGGAATGCCCTTCTCGATCAGGCGTGCGGTCATGTCGGTCAGTGCGCCCATGTTGGCGCCCTGAATCACTTCGACATCCCAGCCTTGCGGGGCTGGCTGATCGGCCAGGGCCTCGGCACGGCGCTGCAGGTCGGCGCCGCCGCACAGCTCACGGATACGCAGGTTGTTGCCGCTGTCGTCGACAATGATGTCGTACTGGCCATCGTCGCGCTTGACGGCCACATAGCTGCGGTAGGCCTCGTACTGCCCGGCAGCGTCCTTGCCACGCACCTGGCCACAGATGGTGCCCTTGGTGTCGATCCGCACGTTGCCGAACTTGGCGGTTTTCGGGTTAGGCAGGTGCTCGGCAACCTGCTTGTGCACACCCTCGACCTCGTTCTCACAGCCCGCCAGGGCCAGCACTGCCATTACCACTGCCAGTTTGCGCACGCGTGTACCTCCAGTTTCGAAGCGGCGGATTCTAGCATGGCGGCCCCTGGCCCGAACCGCGACCATACGTTACACCTTGCTACATACCGCCCGGCCGCCGAGCGCGCAAATGCAAAAAGGGCGATCCCTTCGGATCGCCCTTTCTGATGTTTGGTAGGCACAATTGGACTCGAACCAACGACCCCCACCATGTCAAGGTGGTGCTCTAACCAACTGAGCTATGTGCCTGTCGTGTGGTGCGCATATTAGTCATCGAAAGCACACCTGTAAAGCGTTTTTTTTCAAAAAAATCAAAAACTTTCAGAACCCTGCCGCTTCTGCAGCGCAGCGCTTTGGCGACGCGCAGAATGCAAAAAGGGCGACCCTTTCGGATCGCCCCTTCTGAAGTTTGGTAGGCACAATTGGACTCGAACCAACGACCCCCACCATGTCAAGGTGGTGCTCTAACCAACTGAGCTATGTGCCTGTCGTGTGGTGCGCATTCTACGCATTCCAAAACCGGTGTCAACACTTTTTTTCGCGCTAACCCACTGAATCTTAACCCCTTTATAGAGAAGGGCCAGCCAGGGGCCGGTAAAGGATTTTCAACGGACGACTAGCGGGTGTTTATTATTATTGATAGCATCGGTACATTCGTTAAAAATATAAAACACGAGGTTTCTCGAGCATGGCCAATACCCCCTACCCCCAGTCCTACTACGCCGCCTCGGCCAACCCGGTGCCGCCACGTCCGGCGCTGCAGGGTGAGGTGGAAACCGATGTGTGCATCATCGGCGCCGGCTACACCGGCCTGTCCAGCGCACTGTTCCTGCTGGAAAACGGCTTCAAGGTGAGCATCGTCGAAGCGGCCAAGGTCGGCTTTGGCGCGTCGGGCCGCAACGGCGGCCAGATCGTCAACAGCTATAGCCGCGACATCGACGTCATCGAACGCACCGTCGGCCCAAAGCAGGCGCAACTGCTGGGCCACATGGCCTTTGAAGGCGGCCGCATCATCCGTGAGCGCGTTGCCAAGTACAACATCCAGTGCGACCTGAAAGACGGCGGTGTGTTTGCAGCGCTCACGTCCAAGCAAATGGGCCACCTGGAATCGCAAAAGCGCCTGTGGGAACGCTTCGGCCACAACCAGCTGGAGCTGATGGACCAGAAGCGCATCCGTGAAGTGGTTGCCTGCGACAGCTACATCGGCGGCATGCTGGACATGAGCGGTGGCCACATCCACCCGCTGAACCTGGCCCTGGGCGAAGCTGCCGCGGTCGAGTCGCTGGGCGGCATCATTTATGAGCAGACCCCGGCCATCCGCATCGAGCGTGGCGCCAACCCGGTCGTGCATACCCCGCAGGGCAAGGTGCGCGCCAAGTTCATCATCGTCGCCGGCAACGCCTACCTGGGCAACCTGGTGCCAGAGCTGGCTTCCAAGTCGATGCCATGCGGCACCCAGGTGATCACCACCGAGCCGCTGAGCGAAGAACTGGCCCGCACCCTGCTGCCGCAGGACTATTGCGTCGAGGACTGCAACTACCTGCTCGACTACTACCGCCTGACCAGCGACAAGCGCCTGATCTTCGGCGGTGGCGTGGTGTACGGTGCACGCGACCCGGCCAACATCGAAGCGATCATCCGCCCGAAGATGCTCAAGGCCTTCCCGCAACTGAAGGACGTGAAGATCGACTACGCCTGGACCGGCAACTTCCTGCTGACCCTGTCGCGCCTGCCTCAGGTTGGCCGCATCGGCGACAACATCTATTACTCGCAGGGTTGCTCGGGCCACGGTGTCACCTACACCCACCTGGCAGGCAAGGTGTTGGCCGAAGCGCTGCGCGGCCAGGCCGAACGTTTCGACGCGTTCGCCGGCCTGCCGCACTACCCGTTCCCGGGTGGCCAGATGCTGCGTGTGCCGTTCAGCGCCATCGGTGCCTGGTACTACAGCCTGCGCGATCGCCTGGGCTTCTGATGCAAACAGCGCCGGCCCGCATGAGGGCCGGCGCTGGCAGGGCTACCGGCCCAGGCTGGTCACTGCCTGCTTTGCCGCCACTTCCTGGCCCGCCCGGGCCAGTTCGTCGGCAGCCTGCAGCCAGCGCTGCCGGTCCACCTGGGCTGGCAGTTGCCGCGGCGGCTGCACCAGTACCGCCCAACTCCCCTCCTGCGCCCACGCCGAAGCGAAATCGTCAAAGGCCATCATTTGCCGCCGGTGCATGCCGGAGCGCAGCAGCACCCGCTGCTTGTAGTGGTCATAGCCGATCAGCAGCGCATAGCGCGGCTCACTCCACCACGCCGAACCTTCCTCATAACGCAGCAGCACCGGGTTGCCAGCGGCCACTTGTGTCAACAAGGCATCAAGCTGTTTGTCCAGCGGGTAGACCACCATGCCGTAATCGCGGGCCACGCGGGGGATGCTGGTGCCCAGCGCCTCGGCGCCCTGTGGCAGGTTCAACGGTTTGTCCAGCAGCCCTGGGGTGATCGGCGCGCCCTGCTGCGAGAGCAGTGCCGCCAGGGCCATGGCGCCGCTGTGGTTGGCATTGCCGCGGTAGAACGGCACGCTGCTGATCTCCACCCGCTGTGGCAAGCCCTTGAGCGTGGCGGGTGGCGTGCTCGCGCAACCGGCCACGGTCGCCGCCAGCAGGCAGGCAAGCATGAGCCGCCGTGGGCCGGCAGCCAAAGACTTGAAGGAAATTTGCTCCATGGACACTCGCTTGTTCTGGCGCCAGGCTGGCAGCGCCTGGCTCTGGCCAACGATGATAGGGTGCGGCGCCGCCCGGGTATAGCCCGGCGCTGGCTTGGAACCAAACGAACCAAGCAATAGACCTTAGATCAATTGAACGTCACACAGCCGGAGCTAGACTAAAGCAGTGTCTGGAGGGCGAGCCGTGGGCCAGCCCGAGAGAAGGAGGCACACATGAGCCTGACAATGGCAATTCTCATGCTGGTGGGTATGTGGCTTAGCGTTGCAGCCGCCATGTTATGGGGTGTTCTGCGTATCGTACGGCGTCATTCACAGCATCCCCTGCCACCGCAGGTTGCGCCCAAACCAAGGCCGGTCAGCCGTGCACGGCGGCATGCCGGGGTGCATTGATTCTCAGATCTTTAAACTCAGTCGCCGGCAAGCCGGCTTCCACAGGTACTGCACTGCTTCAATAACAGTACGGTACTTGTGGAAGCCGGCTTGCCGGCGAATGGGGCGCTATGCGCCCCCGCCCTGCATCAACCTTCGGCAGCTTCGCGCTTCATCCGTGCCCGGCGCGACAGAATGTTGAGGATCTCGATCACGGTCGAGAAGGCCATCGCCGCATACACATAACCCTTCGGCACGTGGGCACCGAAACCTTCGGCGATCAGCGTCATGCCGATCATGATCAGGAAGCCCAGGGCCAACATCACCACGGTCGGGTTGTCGTTGATGAAGTTGGCCAGCGGGTCGGCGGCCACCATCATCACGATCACGGCGGCGATCACGGCGATGATCATGATCGGCAGGTGCTCGGTCATGCCCACGGCGGTGATGATGCTGTCGACCGAGAACACGATGTCCAGCAGCAGGATCTGGAAGATCGCTGCAGCGAAGCCCAAGGTAACCGTGGAGGACACCTTGGCCTCTTCCTTGGCGCCGTGCGGGTCGACACTCTCGTGGATTTCCTTGGTTGCCTTCCACAGCAGGAACAGGCCACCGGCAATCAGGATCACGTCCTTCCAGGAGAAGGCATTACCGAACACCTCGAACACCGGGTCGGTCAACTGAACGATCCAGGCCACCGTGCTGAGCAACGCCAGGCGCATGACCAAGGCCACGCTGATACCGATACGGCGCGCCTTGGAGCGGTATTCGACCGGCAACTTGTTGGTCAGGATCGAGATGAAGATCAGGTTATCGATGCCCAGTACGACTTCCATCGCCACCAACGTGGCAAGGGCGACCCAGGCGGTGGGGCTTGCGGCGAGTTCCAGCAGATATTCCATTTTTCAGTCCTGCAACGGTTCTGGGTCAGATGTCCTGGGTCTTGTCTTGCTGGTCGTCACCCTCGGGCTTCTGCCCTTCGGTGCCGATGGCGTCGCTCAACGCGTTCTGCGCCGCCTTGTTGGTGTCATCGATGGCTTGCTTGGCCGATTTGGCCGCCTGGTCCAACATCTGCTGGGCGGATTTCTCGGCCTGGTCGCAACCGGCCAGGGTGAACAGGGCCAAGGCTAGCACCAGTGGCGTGCCGATGGATTTGAATTGCAGCATGGGGTCCTCGCTTGTCGATATCCCGACGGCGCGCAATGCGCCTGATGGGGTCGAATTCTAAAGACGCCGATACATCAGGAAAATTCGTATTTTCAGGGGTTATACTTCGGTTTTTACGAATCGAGAACGCGTCGATGCTCAACTACCGTCAGCTGCATTACTTCTGGGCCGTGGCCAAGACCGGCAGCATTGCCCGCGCCAGTGAGCAGCTCAACCTGACCCCGCAAACCATCAGCGGCCAGATCAGCCTGTTTGAGCAGACCTATGGCCTGGAGCTGTTCCAGCGGGTCGGCCGCCAGTTGGAGCTGACCGAGACCGGCCGGCAAACCTTGGCCTATGCCGAGCAGATGTTCCAGCTTGGCGGTGAGCTGGAGGCCATGCTGCGCGCAGGCCCGCAGGAGCAGATCCTGTTCCGCGTTGGCGTGGCCGACGTGGTGCCCAAGTCGATCGTCTACCGCCTGCTCGCCCCCACCATGGAGCTGGACGACGTGCTGCGCATCAACTGCCGGGAAGACAAACTGGAACGGTTGCTGGCCGACCTTGCCATTCAGCGCCTGGACCTGGTGATTTCCGACAGCCCGATGCCCAGCCACCTGGACATCAAGGGCTACAGCCAGAAGCTCGGCGAATGCGGCCTGAGTTTTTTCGCCACGAAGGCCCTGGCGCAGCGCCATGCCGGTGCCTTCCCCGCCTGCCTGCACGATGCGCCGTTGCTGATCCCCGGCCAGGAGACCGTGGTACGCAGCCGCCTGCTGCGCTGGCTGGGCGATCAGCAGGTGCAGCCGCGAATCGTCGGCGAGTTCGACGACAGCGCCCTGATGCAGGCGTTCGGCCAGTCGGGCAGCGGCATTTTCGTCGCCCCGAGCGTGATTGCAGAGGAAGTGTGCCGCCAGTATGCAGTGGAGCTGATCGGCCAGACCGAAGCCGTGCATGAGTCGTTCTATGCCATTTCAGTGGAGCGCAAGGTCAAGCATCCCGGGATCGTGGCCATTACCGAAGGTGCGAGAAAAGAGTTGTTTCACTGGTGACATGGTAAAGTCGCGCGCTTTAGAAGACACCGAGATACCGCTGCACATGTCCCCCATCCTGCGCATCCTCAACCGCACCAGCCTGGTGAGCCAGATCGTCATCGGCCTGATCGCCGGCATCGCCCTGGCCCTGCTGGCGCCGGCCATCGCCCGCGACCTGGCGTTCCTCGGCAAGGTGTTCGTCAGCGCCCTGAAAGCGGTAGCACCGGTGCTGGTGTTCGTGCTGGTCATGGCTTCGATCGCCAACCATCGCCACGGCCAGCAAACCCACATCCGCCCGATTCTCTTTCTGTACCTGCTGAGCACCTTCGCAGCCGCAGTGGTAGCCGTGGTCGCCAGCATGCTGTTCCCTTCACCGCTGGCCCTGAGCACAGGTGAAGCTTCGCTGAGTGCGCCGGGCGGTATCGTCGAAGTGATGCAGAACCTGCTGCTGAGCGCCGTCGATAACCCGGTCAGCGCGTTGGTCAATGCCAACTTCATCGGCGTGCTGACCTGGGCCATTGGCCTGGGCGTGGCCCTGCGCCACGCCAGCGAAACCACCCGCACCATGGTCGACGACCTGTCCAATGGCGTCACCCTGCTGGTGCGGGTGGTCATCCGTTTCGCCCCGCTGGGCATCTTCGGCCTGGTCAGCTCTACCCTCGCCCAGTCTGGCCTGGATGCCCTGCTGGGTTATCTGCACCTGCTGGGGGTGCTGATCGGCTGCATGCTGTTCGTGGCACTGGTGATGAACCCGCTGATCGTGTTCTGGAAGATTCGCCGCAACCCTTACCCACTCACCTTGCTGTGCTTGCGCGAGAGCGGTATCACGGCCTTCTTCACCCGCAGTTCGGCCGCCAACATTCCGGTCAACCTGGCGCTGTCGGAGCGTTTGGGGCTGCATGAGGACACCTACTCGGTGTCGATTCCGTTGGGTGCGACCATCAACATGGCCGGCGCCGCCATCACCATCACCGTGCTGACCCTGGCCGCGGTGCACACGCTGGGCATCCCGGTCGACCTGCCGACGGCCGTGCTGCTGAGTGTGGTGGCGGCTGTGTGCGCCTGCGGTGCATCGGGTGTGGCCGGTGGCTCGCTGCTGCTGATTCCGCTGGCGTGCAGCCTGTTCGGCATTCCCAGCGAAATCGCCATGCAGGTGGTGGCCGTGGGCTTCATCATCGGCGTATTGCAGGATTCGGCAGAGACTGCACTGAATTCGTCGACCGATGTGCTGTTCACGGCGGCGGCGTGCGAGGCTGAAGAGCGGCGTAGCGCTTGAATATATTGGGGCCGCAACGCGGTCCCGATTGCCTTGAACGGCGGCTTTACCTACGCTAGTGGCCTTTTCCTCGCAATGAGACAGGGCCATGTCAGAAGACCAAACCACAGACGAAGGCCGCTTCACCGCTATCGAGATCCGTATTCTCGGCTCGCTGATCGAAAAACAGGCCACCAGCCCTGAGAGCTACCCGCTGACCCTCAATGCCCTGCTGCTGGCCTGCAACCAGAAGACCAGCCGCGAGCCGGTCATGAACCTCACCCAAGGCCAAGTCGGGCAGGCTCTGCGTGCCCTCGAGGGCCAGGACATGACGCGGCTGCAGATGGGCAGCCGCGCCGACCGCTGGGAACAGCGCGTAGACAAAGCCCTGGAGCTGGTACCGGCACAACTGATACTGATGGGCCTGATGTTCCTGCGCGGGCCACAGACCCTCAACGAACTGCTGACCCGCAGCAACCGCCTGCACGATTTCGACGACACCGAACAGATCCAGCACCAGCTCGAACGCCTGATCTCCCGCGGGCTGGCCTTGCACCTGCCGCGCCAGGCCGGCCAGCGTGAAGACCGCTATACCCACGCGCTGGGCGACCCGGCTGAAATCGAGGCGATTCTTGCCGCGCGCCAGCAGGAAGGTGGCGCACGCAGCAGTGGCGCCAGCGTCTCGGAAGAGCGGATCGAAGCCCTGGAAGCACGCATTGCAGCACTGGAGGCGCGCCTGGCCGAGCTCGAAGGCTAGGCCACTCAGTGATCCGGTTCGGGAAAGTTGCGGCAGCTTTTGCGTTCGGCCAGTTCCCGCTCACTGGGGCGCTGGTCGACGAACACGGTGCGCCCGTCGGCGTAGATTTCCAGGTAGCCCCAGTGCAGGTCCTGCTCTTTCTGCCCGGGCTTTGGCGGCACTAGCCACCAGGGTTCGCGGCTGATCAGGGTCATGGGTGAGATTCCTGAGGGTGTCTGCACTCATCATAGACACCTTCGGAATTGGGCGGGCATGACCGGCCTCATCGCGGGCAAGCCCGCTCCTACACGTACGATACGGTACCTGTAGGAGCGGGCTTGCCCGCGATGAGGCCGGTCCAGCTTACGCAGCTTACGCCGGTGCCGAGGTGCGGATGAGGTGGTCGAAGGCCGACAGCGAGGCCTTGGCGCCCTCGCCCACGGCGATGACGATCTGCTTGTACGGCACCGTGGTCACATCACCCGCCGCGAACACGCCCGGCACATTGGTCGCGCCCTTGGCGTCGACGATGATCTCGCCACGCGGTGACAACTCGACCGTACCCTTGAGCCAATCGGTGTTCGGCAGCAGGCCGATCTGCACGAAGATGCCTTCCAGCGCCAGGTCATGCAGCTCGTCGCTGGTGCGGTCCTTGTAGCGCAGGCCGGTGACTTTTTCGCCGTTGCCCAGCACTTCAGTGGTCAGCGCACTGGTGATCACCTTGACGTTCGGCAGGCTGTGCAACTTGCGCTGCAGCACGGCGTCGGCGCGCAGCTGGCTGTCGAACTCGATGAGCGTCACCTGGGCGACGATGCCGGCCAGGTCGATGGCCGCTTCCACGCCCGAGTTGCCGCCACCGATTACCGCCACGCGCTTGCCCTTGAACAGCGGGCCGTCGCAGTGCGGGCAGTAGGCCACGCCACGGGAACGGTACTCCTGCTCGCCTGGCACGTTCATTTCGCGCCAGCGGGCACCGGTGGCGAGGATCACGGTCTTGGCCTTGAGCGAGGCGCCGCCGGCGAGGCGCACTTCATGCAGGCCGCCGTCGGTGGCCGGGATCAGCGCTTCGCCGCGCTGCAGGTTCATGATGTCGACGTCGTACTGCTTGACGTGCTCTTCCAGCGCTGTGGCCAGCTTCGGCCCTTCGGTTTCCTGCACCGAGATGAAGTTCTCGATGGCCAGGGTATCGAGCACCTGGCCGCCAAAGCGCTCGGCGGCGACACCGGTGCGGATGCCTTTGCGCGCGGCATAGATGGCCGCCGATGCACCGGCCGGGCCACCGCCGACCACCAGCACGTCGAAGGCGTCCTTGGCGTTGATCTTCTCGGCCTGACGGGCGCCAGCGCTGGTGTCGATCTTGCCGAGGATTTCTTCCAGACCCATGCGGCCCTGGCCGAACACTTCACCGTTCAGGTAGATGCTCGGTACCGCCATGACCTTGCGCGACTCGACTTCATCCTGGAACAGCGCACCATCGATGGCCACGTGGCGCACGTTAGGGTTGAGCACCGCCATCAGGTTCAGCGCTTGCACCACGTCCGGGCAGTTCTGGCACGACAGCGAGAAGTAGGTTTCGAAGGTGAACTCGCCTTCCAGCGCCTGGATCTGTTCGATCACTTCGGCACTGGCCTTGGACGGATGGCCGCCGACTTGCAGCAGCGCCAGCACCAGGGAGGTGAATTCGTGGCCCATGGGGATGCCGGCAAACCGCAGGCTGATGTCCGCCCCCGGGCGATTGAGCGAGAACGAAGGGCGACGGCTGTCGGTGCCGTCCACGCTCAGGGTAATGAGGTTCGACAGGCCGGCGATTTCCACCAGCAGGTCGTGTAATTCGCGGGACTTCGCGCCGTCGTCGAGGGAAGCTACGATCTCGATCGGCTGGGTGACCCGCTCCAGGTAGGTTTTCAGTTGCGATTTAAGCGTGGCGTCCAACATACGGGCGATTCCTTATTCAAACTTCGGATACAAAAACGCCCAGGCAGTAGCGCCCGGGCGTTTGGCGGGGCAGTGAGAAGGTCAGCTTTGGCGGCTGCTCACCGCCCACGATTGACGCATGGCCTTAGATCTTGCCGACCAGGTCCAGCGATGGCGCCAGAGTGGCTTCGCCTTCTTTCCACTTGGCCGGGCAGACTTCGCCTGGGTGAGCGGCAACGTACTGGGCAGCTTTGACCTTGCGCAGCAGCTCGCTGGCATCACGGCCGACACCACCGTCGTTGATTTCGACGATCTTGATCTGGCCTTCCGGGTTGATCACGAAGGTACCGCGATCGGCCAGGCCGGCTTCTTCGATCAGCACGTCGAAGTTGCGCGAGATGACGTGGGTTGGGTCACCGATCAGCGGGTACTTGATCTTGCCGATGGTTTCCGAAGTGTCGTGCCAGGCTTTGTGGGTGAAGTGGGTGTCGGTGGACACGCCGTAGATTTCCACGCCCAGCTTCTGGAACTCGGCGTAGTTGTCAGCAAGGTCACCCAGCTCGGTCGGGCAAACGAAGGTGAAGTCGGCCGGGTAGAAGAACACGACAGACCACTTGCCTTTCAGGTCGGCTTCGCTTACCTGAACGAATTCGCCGTTGTGGAAGGCGGTGGCGTTGAACGGTTTGACCTGGCTGTTGATGATAGGCATGAGAGACGCTCCTTCATGGGGTTGGAATCAGTTGATGGATAGAATCCTAACTAATCATTGCGCTGAAGGCTCATTGGCAAAGCTCATGCTTGCGATTGGTTTTGGCTATAAGCAGGGTTTATTAATAGAAGGGATTGGGCTGAGCAAAGGATTGCGCTGGATTCATTGGCCCCATCGCCGGCAAGCCAGCTCCCACAGGTACAGCGCAGGCCCATGGACTTGTGCAATACCTGTGGGAGCCGGCTTGCCGGCGATAGGGCCGGTGAGGTTTAACGCGTAACGGTGCGCATGGTGACGAACTCTTCGGCGGCCGTCGGGTGCACGCCGATCGTGTCGTCGAACTGCTGCTTGGTGGCGCCTGCTTTCAGCGCGATACCCAGGCCCTGAATGATCTCGCCGGCGTCAGGGCCGACCATATGGCAGCCGAGTACTTTGTCGGTTTCGGCATCCACCACCAGCTTCATCAGGGTCTTTTCCTGAATATCGGTGAGGGTGAGCTTCATGGCGCGGAAGCGGCTTTCGAAGATCTGCACCTTGTGCCCGGCCTCCAGCGCCTGTTCCTCGGTCAGGCCCACGGTGCCGATCGGTGGCTGGCTGAACACCGCCGTTGGGATGTTCTGGTAATCCACCGGGCGGTACTGCTCGGGTTTGAACAGGCGACGTGCAACCGCCATGCCTTCGGCCAGGGCAACAGGGGTGAGCTGCACCCGGCCGATTACGTCGCCGATGGCGAGGATCGACGGCGCGGTGGTCTGGTACTGCTCGTCGACGCGGATGAAGCCCCGTGGGTCAAGCTCCACGCCGGTGTTCTCCAAGCCCAGATTGTCGAGCATCGGGCGCCGGCCGGTGGCGTAGAACACGCAGTCGGCAAGCAGCTCGCGGCCGTCCTTGAGGGTGGCCTTGAGGCTGCCGTCTTCGAGCTTGTCGATACGCTGGATGTCAGCGTTGAACTGCAGGTCCAGGCCACGCTTTTGCAGTTCTTCCTTCAGGTGGATCCGCACCGAACCGTCGAACCCGCGCAAGAACAGGTCGCCGCGATACAGCAGCGTGGTGTCGGCGCCCAGGCCCTGGAAAATGCCGGCAAACTCCACCGCGATGTACCCACCGCCCACTACCAGCACGCGGCGGGGCAGCTGCTTGAGGTAGAACGCTTCGTTGGAGGTGATGGCCAGTTCCTTGCCCGGAATGTCCGGCACCTGTGGCCAGCCGCCGGTCGCGATGAGGATGTGCCTGGCGCTGTAGCGCTGGCCTTCCACTTCCACTTCGTTGGCACCGGTGATGCGCGCATGGCCTTGCAGCAAGGTCACACCGCTGTTGACCAGCAGGTTGCGATAGATGCCGTTGAGGCGCTCGATCTCGCGGTTCTTGTTGGCGATCAGGGTGCCCCAATCGAAATGGCCCTCTTCCAGGGTCCAGCCGAAGCCTGCGGCTTGCTCCAGCTCATCGGCAACGTGGGCGCCATACACCAGCAGCTTTTTCGGCACGCAGCCAACGTTGACGCAGGTACCGCCCAGGTAGCGGCTTTCGGCTACCGCCACCTTCGCGCCAAAGCCCGCAGCAAAGCGCGCCGCGCGCACACCGCCGGAACCGGCGCCAATCACGAACAGATCAAAATCGTAGGCCATGTATTCAGTCTCCTTGGCTGGCGCTCAGCATACCGCCGTTGGCCGCCACAAACAAAAAAGCCACCCCGAAGGGTGGCTTGTCGACCTGCGGAGGCGATTCAGTACGCCTTGCCGGTCTTGTAGTAGTTTTCGAAGCAGAAGTTGGTCGCGTCGATGTACCCTTCGGCGCCGCCGCAGTCGAAGCGCTGGCCTTTGAACTTGTAGGCAATCACGCAGCCGTTCTGCGCCTGCTGCATCAGGGCGTCGGTGATCTGGATCTCGCCACCTTTGCCCGGCGGGGTGTTGCGGATGATGTCGAAGATGTCCGGGGTGAGGATGTAACGGCCAATGATCGCCAGGTTCGACGGGGCGTCTTCCGGGGCGGGTTTCTCGACCATGTTGGTCACACGGAAGATGTCGTCGCGGATCATGTCGCCGGCGATGACGCCGTATTTGTTGGTTTCCTGCGGGTCGACTTCCTGGATGGCGATGATCGAGCAGCGGAACTGGTTGTACAGCTTGACCATCTGGGTCAGTACGCCGTCGCCTTCAGGGTTGACACACAGGTCGTCCGCCAGCACCACGGCGAACGGCTCGTCACCGATCAGCGGCTGGCCGGTCAGGATGGCGTGGCCCAGGCCTTTCATTTCGGTCTGGCGGGTGTAGGAGAACGAGCACTCGTTCAGCAGGCGGCGGATACCGACCAGGTATTTTTCCTTGTCGGTGCCCTTGATCTGGTTTTCCAGCTCGTAGCTGATGTCGAAGTGGTCTTCCAGGGCGCGCTTGCCACGGCCGGTGACGATGGAAATCTCGTTCAGGCCAGCGTCCAGGGCCTCTTCAACGCCATACTGGATCAGTGGCTTGTTGACCACCGGCAGCATTTCCTTGGGCATGGCTTTGGTAGCAGGCAGGAAGCGAGTGCCGTAACCGGCTGCCGGGAACAAGCATTTCTTGATCATATACGTCCTTAAAATAAGGCAGACACTGTGGAATTCGGCGCAGTCTAATCAGGCGGAAGACACCTTACAATGCCCCGCCTGCAGACGACCAATGGGATCATAGAGATAACCCAGTGTAGATAGTTCCGAGGGTTCGTAAATATTACGACCCTCGACGACTGTCGGCATGCACCGTCAACCACCCGTCCCCTGCCCGATCACCACACCCTCGACCTTCTGCCCATACAGGTTGACCCCGTCATTGGCATGGAACTTCAACCGGGTCTTCTCGACCGAGCCCTCCACCAGCCGAGGGTCTTGCGGACGCTCATGGCGGTTGATCCAGGCCGCCACATCCCAGGCCTGTTGGTCACTCAAGCTGCCCGACTTGCCCAGCGGCATGTTGTGCTTGATGAAGGAAGCCGCCGTGTTGATACGGTGCATACCGGCGCCCCAATTGTAGGAATCCTTGCCCCACAACGGCGGCATCACATATTCACCGGCTACTTTCTGGCCTTCACCCTTGTCGCCGTGGCAAATGGCGCACTGTTCGCGGTAAACCTGTTGGCCACGCTTGAAGTCATAGCCACCCTGCGGCTGAGGCACGTCGGGGTACCCGCGCCCGGCAAGCTCCACGCCTGTAGGCGCCTTGGTCGACAGCCAGTAGGCGTATGCCGACAGCGCCGTCATCTGCGGGCTATCGGCCGCTGGCGGCTTGCCGTTCATGCTGAACTGGAAGCAGCCCTGAATGCGGTCGGCATAGGTGTTGACCTTGTCGTTTTTCTTGCGATAAGCCGGGTACATCGGGTAAGCACCCCACATCGGCGCAGAATGGGCCAGGCGCCCCTGGTCCAGGTGGCAGTTGCTGCAGTTCATGCCGTTGCCCACAGCGTCCGGCATCAAGCGGCGGGTATCGACGAACAACGCATGGCCTTCGCGAACCAGCTTGCCGAAGGCGTTGTCCGGCAGTTCGCCTTCGGCCGGCGGGGCGAATTGCGCCGGGGCCTGGGCGGGCGGAACGGTCAATTGCGACTGGTCTTCCATGGTGATGGGCGCAGCGAGGGCACTGCCCACCGCTAACAGCAGCAAAGTCGGCATCCAGGCTTTCATGGCTTGACCTCCGGGCTGGCGGGGTTGGCGAAGTAGTCGGCGATCGCCACGACTTCATCGTCGGTCATGGCCTTGGCCACACCGACCATCAGCTGGTTGGGGTCGTTGCTGCGGCTACCGTCGCGCCAGCCGTTGAGCTGTGCCACCAGGTAACTGGCAGGCTGCCCAGCCAGCGGTGGAAAGTGCTCACCGACACCGCTGCCACCTGGGCCATGGCACTGCACACAACCGGGTATTTGCCGGCTCCAATCACCGTACAGGGCCAGGCGCGTGGTGGGGTCGTTGGCGATCTGCTGACGACGCAGATTGGGTGCAGGGTCGCCCGGCAGGCTGGCCAGGTAGCTGCTGACCGCCATGATTTCGTCGTCTGTCAGCGCTTTGGCCAGCGGTTCCATGACCGGCTGCTTGCGGCTGCCCGTGCGCCAGTCATGCAATTGTTTGCTCAGGTAGCCGGCCGGCAAGCCCGCCAGGCGCGGGAAGCCAGCGGCGGCGATACCTTTGCCATCCGGGCCATGGCAGCCAAGGCAAGCCATGGCGGCGGGGTTGCTCCCGCCCTGGGTAAAAATCTTCTGGCCATCAGCGGCGTGCGCGATGGGCCAGGCCAGGATCAGCGCGCTGCCGATCACGACTCGACTCAACAGGATCATCACGAATCTCCATTTCTTTTGTTATAAGCTTAGGCTTAAAAAACATAAGCAAATGGATACTAGCCGTGTAAGGCAATTCGCAACAACGCCAACCCCGACCAAGGGATGGCAAAAGGCCTGTTAACCGCGTTTTACTTGCGCCAGATCAACTGCCGGAGATGCATTTGGTCGCCGCCGTGCGTACATCACCCAGGCGCAGGGGGAAGTTGTTCAGGCGCTCGTGCAGCTTGATGCTGCTGCCGCTGCCGCGCTTGTCGATGTCCACCAGTGCCGCCGGCCCGGCGCCAGCTGTCAGCTTTTGCGGCACGATCAGGCGCAGCCCGTCGTCACGCTGTTCTTCGACCAGCGGGTCGCGGGTATCGGCCAGTTCATTCTTGACGCAGTCGGCATACTCGCGCGGCGTCTTGCCAGAGATCACATCCAGCGTTTCATGCGACTGCTCAAGCTCCGAAACGCTGACACATCCACCCAGCGCCAGGGACAACGCCGCTACCATCCACTTCATTTGCCGCACCTCAGCTGTCAAGAATGCATAGGACCACCGCCAGGCCATTTTGCTCCGTGAACTGGCAGATTTATCTAGCCCCTTGCCATCAGGCGCGGCAGCGAAACCCGACATCGTGTTATCGTTTGCGTTTGCAGAACCAGACCTTGTGGAGCACTCCATGAAATTCGTACACCAGCGCGAGCACCTCAACGAGGACGACATCGTCGTCATCGAGTGTTCTCAGCGCTGCAACATCCGCCTGATGAACGACGCCAACTTCCGCAGCTTCAAAAATGGCGGTCGCCACACCTACCACGGCGGCCAGTTCGTTGACTTCCCGGCCAAGATCACGGTACCCAGCACCGGTTTCTGGAACATCACCATCGACACCGTGACCACCCGCCCGATCTCGGTAACGCGCAAGCCAACCTTGAGCCACAAGATCAAGATCATCCGTCGCTCGTCGTCGAAACTCAGATAAGACTGCCATGACCCAGAACATCAAGTACGTCATCAAATACAAGCTCGACGGCGAGCGCCGCTGGGATTTCGCCGTCATGCCCGACGCCTCGCAAGAGCAGGCCCTCGATGCCTTGCGCAAGATCCACGGCGACGACGCCGACAAGATCAGCGACATTCAGGTGAGCAAGGCACTGTAAGGCTGCGCGCCCAGGAGAACTGCATGAGCAACTGGCCCGACCGTCGTATCCTCGATCTGCTGGGCATCGAGTTGCCCATCCTCCAGGCGCCCATGGCCGGGGCCAGCGGTTCGGCCATGGCCATCGCCGTGGCCACCGCCGGGGGCCTTGGCGCCCTGCCCTGCGCCATGCTCACCGGCGATCAGGTGCGTGGCGAGATCGCCGCCTTTCGCAGCGCTTGCCCGGGCCGCCCGCTGAACCTGAATTTCTTCTGCCACCAGCCGCCCGCCCCGGACAGCGACCGCGACGCGCGGTGGAAACAGGCGCTCAAGCCCTATTACGACGAAGTCGGCGCCGACTTCCAGGCCCCCACCCCCGTCTCCAACCGCGCACCTTTCGATGAGCAAAGCTGCCAGCTGGTCGAGCAATTGCGCCCAGAGGTGGTGAGCTTTCACTTTGGCCTGCCAGAGGCGGCATTGCTGCAACGGGTAAAGGCCACCGGTGCCAAGGTGCTGTCCAGCGCCACCACGGTGGAGGAAGCACTGTGGCTCGAGGCCAACGGCTGCGACGCAATCATTGCAATGGGCTATGAGGCCGGCGGCCATCGCGGCATGTTCCTAAGCGAAGACATCACCAGCCAGATCGGCACGTTTGCCCTGGTACCGCAAATCGCCGACGCGGTGGGCCTGCCGGTGATCGCCGCAGGCGGCATCGCCGACCATCGCGGCCTGGTCGCGGCGCTGGCCCTGGGTGCCAGCGCCGTGCAGATCGGCACCGCTTACCTGTTCTGCCCCGAGGCCAAGGTATCTTCAGCCCACCGCCATGCGCTGGACAGCGCATCGGCCAGCGATACAGCCCTGACCAACCTGTTCACCGGGCGGCCGGCACGCGGTATCAATAACCGCATCATGCGGGATCTTGGGCCAATGAGTGAGCTGGCACCGCGCTTCCCGCTGGCCGGCGGTGCGCTGATGCCGCTGCGGGCAATCACTGACCCACAGGGCATTAGCGACTACAGCAATTTGTGGTCGGGCCAGGCGTTGCGGCTGGGCAAGCATGCCCCTGCACAGCAGCTGACCGAAGAGATTGCCGCTAGCGCATTGGCGCTTATAACGCGCTGAAAAGATCCAGCCTGTGCAGCCCCTTCCCGGCCAATGGCCTATCGCTATATAGTTGGCGCTATAACGATAACCTCAAGGAGCTGTGTTCATGCGCATCCGTCTGCCCCACCTGGCCACCACCGCCTTCGTCAGCCTGATTTCCCTCAACAGCGCCTGGGCCGACGAGGTGCAGGTCGCGGTCGCCGCCAACTTCACCGCGCCGATCCAGGCCATTGCCAAAGACTTCGAGAAAGACACCGGCCACACGCTGGTCGCAGCCTACGGCGCCACCGGGCAGTTCTACGCGCAGATCAAGAACGGCGCCCCGTTCGAGGTGTTCCTTGCCGCTGACGACAGCACCCCGAAGAAGCTTGAAGATGAAAAGGAAATCGTCCCCGGTTCGCGCTTCACCTACGCCATCGGCACCTTGGCCCTGTGGTCGGCCAAAGCAGGCTACGTAGATGCCAAGGGCGAAGTCCTGAAGAGGAACGACTTCAAGCACCTGTCCATCGCCAACCCTAAAGCCGCCCCTTACGGCCTTGCCGCCACGCAGGTACTGGACAAGCTGAAACTGACCGAAGCCACCAAGGGCAAGATCGTGGAAGGCCAGAACATCACCCAGGCCTTCCAGTTCGTTTCCACCGGCAACGCCGAGCTGGGCTTCGTTGCCCTGTCGCAGATCTACAAGGACGGCAAGGTAACCAACGGCTCGGCCTGGATCGTGCCATCCAACCTGCACGACCCCATCCGCCAGGACGCCGTGATCCTCAATAAAGGCAAGGACAACGCGGCTGCCAAAGCCCTGGTGGAATACCTCAAAGGCCCGAAAGCCGCTGCTGTGATCAAATCTTACGGCTATGAACTCTGATGCCACTGGACGCCGGTGACCTGGGTGCAATCTGGCTGACCGTCAAACTGGCCAGCCTGACCACCTTGATTCTGCTGGTCATCGGCACCCCCATCGCCTGGTGGCTGGCGCGCACGCGCTCCTGGCTGCGCGGGCCGGTGGGCGCAGTGGTGGCGTTGCCGCTGGTGCTGCCCCCTACGGTGATCGGCTTTTACCTGCTGATCGCCCTTGGCCCGCACGGCTGGCTGGGCCAGGCTACCCAGGCATTGGGCCTGGGCAGCGTGGTGTTCAGCTTCACCGGCCTGGTGATCGGATCGACGGTGTACTCCATGCCGTTCGTGGTACAGCCCCTGCAGAATGCTTTCGGCGCGATCGGCCAGCGCCCGCTGGAAGTCGCCGCCACCCTGCGCGCCAGCCCGTGGGACACATTCGTCCATGTGGTGCTGCCGCTGGCACGCCCCGGCTTCGTCACCGCCAGCATCCTCGGCTTCGCCCATACCGTGGGTGAATTCGGCGTGGTGCTGATGATCGGTGGCAATATCCCCGACAAGACCCGCGTGGTTTCGGTGCAAATCTTCGATCACGTCGAGGCCATGGAATATTCTCAAGCCCACTGGCTGGCCGGTGCCATGCTGGTGTTCTCGTTCCTGGTGCTGCTCCTGCTGTACGCCGGGCGCCGCGACAAGGCTGGCTGGAGCTGAAATGACTGGATCAATTGTGGCGCGCCTGAAACTGGCGCGCGACGACTTCACCCTGGATGTCGACCTGCAGTTACCCGGCCGCGGCATCAGCGCATTGTTCGGCCATTCAGGCTCGGGCAAAACCTCCTGCCTGCGCTGCCTGGCCGGGCTGGAGCGGGCTGGCAGCGCCTACGTCGAAGTCAATGGCGAGGTGTGGGAGGACAGTGCGCGTGGCTATTTCCAGGCACCGCACCTGCGCCCGGTGGGCTACGTGTTTCAGGAGGCCAGCCTGTTTGCGCACCTTTCTGTGCGTGGCAACCTGGAGTTCGGCTGGCGGCGGATTGCGCCAGGCGCGCGCAAGGTCAGCCTCGACCAGGCCTGCCAGTTGCTGGGCATCGGCCACCTGCTCGAACGCCGGCCGGCTACCTTGTCCGGCGGCGAGGCCCAGCGCGTCGGTATCGCCAGGGCGCTGCTCAGCAGCCCGCGCCTGCTGTTGATGGATGAGCCACTCGCCGCCCTCGACGGGCCACGCAAATGGGAAATCCTGCCTTACCTCGAGCGCCTGCACGACGAGCTGGATATCCCGCTGGTGTATGTAAGCCATGCCCAGGACGAAGTGGCGCGGCTGGCCGACCACCTGGTATTGCTGGAGCAAGGCAAGGCCATGGCCAGCGGGCCGATTGGCGAGACGCTTGCACGGCTGGACCTGTCGCTGGCCCAGGGCGAGGATGCCGGCGTTGTGTTCGAGGGCATAGTGGTCGGCCACGACCCTTGTTACGACCTGCTCGACCTGCGCCTGCCCGGTGGCGACGCACCGTTGCTGCGCATCGCCCACCCTGCGCACAGCATGGGCAGCACCTTGCGGGTAAAGGTGCAGGCTCGCGATGTGAGCTTGACGCTGGCGGCAGACAGCGCCTCGAGCATCCTCAACCGGCTGGCGGTACGGGTGCGTGAAACACGCCCGGCGGACAACCCGGCACATGTGCTGGTCAGCCTGGACGTCGGGGGCAACGCCTTGCTGGCACGCATCACCCGCTTCTCGGCAGACCAGCTTGGCCTGCACCCGGGCCAGGCCTTGTACGCACAGATCAAATCGGTCGCGCTGTTGGGCTGAGCATCGGCCGTGCGGCCGTTGTCCATTGATCAGAAACCTGATCGAGGCCCACCGCAATGCTCGACTGCACCCTGCCGCCCAGCCTGCATTACGTTGAAGACAGCCAGCCTGGCCTGACCCGGCGCCGCTGGCGCGACCGCTTCATCTACCTTGATGCGCAAGGCCAACGCGTGCGCGACAGCGACACCCTGGCGCGCATTGCCGCCCTGGTGATCCCGCCGGCCTACACCGATGTGTGGATTTGCGCCGACCCGCAAGGTCACCTGCAAGCCACCGGGCTCGATGCCCGCGGCCGCAAGCAGTACCGCTATCACGCCCAGTGGCGTGAACTGCGCGACCAGCACAAGTACGGGCGCATGCTGGCCTTTGCCCAGGCCTTGCCCAAGCTGCGTGCGCAGCTGGAAGCTCACCTGGCGCGCCCTGGTCTGGACCGGGAAAAAGTCATGGCGCTGGTGGTCAGCCTGCTGGACCACACGCTGATCCGCATCGGCAACCAACGCTACCTGCGTGACAACAAGTCCTATGGCCTGACCACCCTGCGCAACCGGCATGTGAAGGTCGAGGGCAGTACCATCCGCTTCCAGTTCCGCGGCAAGCGTGGGGTGGAACACAACGTCACCCTGCGCGACCGGCGCCTGGCCAACCTGCTCAAGCGCTGCATGGAGTTGCCCGGGCAGGCGCTGTTCCAGTACCTGGACGAGGACGGCCAGCGGCACAGCGTGGGCTCCAGCGAGGTCAATCAGTTTCTCCAGCAACTGACCGGCGCCGATTTTACTGCAAAGGACTACCGCACCTGGGCGGGCAGCAGCCTGGCGCTGAGCCTTCTCAGGCCCTTGGCCTGGGAGCCGGAAACCGAAGCCAAGCGCCAGGTTGCAACCATCGTCAAGCAGGTTGCCGAGCGCTTGGGCAACACACCGGCAGTGTGCAGGCGCTGCTACATTCATCCCGCCGTGCTCGAGCATTACGCATTGGGCCGCCTGGCCGCCCTGCCAGGGCGCCGCGTACGCAAAGGGCTGGACACCGAAGAAGTGGCGTTGCTGTTGTTTCTCCAGGCCCTTGAAAACACCGATGATGATTGACCCCGACTATCTACCCAATCATGCAGAGAAATTTCCCATAAAGGCCGAAGCGCCCTATCCTTGCCACCGACCACCTCCGCCGACACGCCAGGCGCGTTTAAATCGGCACCTGCAACTAAAGACACACAACAGAATTTGTCTTACGGGGAATTAATATCCGCCGAAAGCGTCTTTAATGAGAGGAAGAGGGACAGGCTCCCACCGCTATGGCACCTGGCCAAGCGGATTTCTACATCACCAAGGAGAATTACATGCTGATACTCACCCGTAAGGTTGGCGAAAGCATCGTCATCAACGATGACATCAAAGTCACCATTCTGGGCGTCAAAGGGATGCAGGTGAGGATTGGCATCGATGCACCGAAAGATGTTCAGGTGCACCGCGAAGAAATCTTCAAGCGTATCCAGGCTGGCAGCCCGGCCCCGGAAAAACACGACGACCAACACTGAGTGCCTCGCTTCAAGCCGCACGGACGCGCTTGATCGAATGCTTGGCATTGGCTGCAGCCTGAACCTCAGGCTTCCAGCAGCTCACGCACCTTGGCGATCATCTTGTCCATGTCGAACGGCTTGTCGAACACTGCGGCGAACAGCTCCGGACGTCCTTGGCTGGCCTGGGCGCCGCTCATCAGGATCACCGGCAGGTCAGGCAACTGCAGCTCCTTGCGTATTGCCAGTACCAGCTCTTCACCATTGAGCACCGGCATCATGTAGTCGGTGATCACCAGCTCCACGCGCTTGTCCGTCAGCGCTTCCAAGGCCTTGCGCCCATTGCTCGCCTTTTCTACCAGAAAGCCTTCATCCTCCAGGGCAAAGCCCAGGATATCGGCAATCAGGTATTCGTCATCGACGATCAGGATGGTGCTCATTGGTTGGCTCCGTCACCCGCTTCCTTGCGGCAACGGGGTACCCGAGAGCACGCCGCAGGTGCCCTCGAAGGCCTTGCGCAGGGTGATCCCTTGCGGCCCTATGTTCAGCTCGTGCAACGCGGGGTCATGGTGGCTGTCGCGCACCTTGAGGATCGACAGCATGCGCCGCAGCTGCGAGTCGAGCTCGACAAAGCGCATCAGTATGAGGTTGTCGACGATGCTCGACAGGTCGGGCGCCGGCGCGGTGATTTCCGAACCGAAAAGGTCACGCATCTCCCACGTGAGCATCACGCTGACATTACGTGCCCGCAGCTCACCCATCAATGCCCGGAAAAACGCATTGAGGCGCGCAGGGTCGACCGCCAGGCGGCTGAACGCACCCAGGCTGTCGATCAGCACACGCTTGCTGCCATGCTGCTCGACGTGTTCCAACAGGCGTGCCCCGACCTGGTCCAGCAAACCCTCGGTGGTGGGCTGCCAGCACAACTGCAGGGTGCCCTGGCGCTCCAGCGCAGCAAAATCGTGACCCAGCGCCGCCGCCTTGAGGCGAAGCCTTGCAGGGGGTTCATAGAAGCCGAAGTGCAAGGCAGGCGCCTCGGCGGTGGCCGCGCCAAGGAAGGCCAGGCCCAAGGAAGTCTTGCCGATGCCCGAAGGCCCCATCAGCAGGCTGACAGACCCTGTGGTCAGGCCGCCACCGAGCATTTCATCCAGCCCCGTAACACCCGTCGTGACCCGGCTCAACTCGGCACAACCCAGCTGGCTGGGATGGCCGTACAACGCCTCCAGGCGCGGGTAGACATGCATCCCGGCCTCGTCGATCAGGCACTCGTGGCGCCCCGACAGCGCCCCACTGCCGCGTGTCTTGCGCAGCTGTACATGGCGCACGGCGCGGCTGCCCAGCAGTTGTTCGCCCAGTTCGATCACGCCATCGACCATGGTGTGCTCCGGGCTGCCTTCATCCAGCCGTGCGCTGGTCAGCAGCAACACGGTGCAGCCTGCGAAGGCAGCGTGGCCCTGCAGCTCGGAAACGAACTTTTTGGTGTCCAGGGTCGTTTCGGCGCGCACCCGGGCATTGAGCACGCCATCGACGATCAGCAGGCTGGCCTGCTGCCGGCCGATTTCCTGGCGCAGCAGTTTGACCACCGCATCGAGCCCCTCCTGCTCCAGGGTATCGAAGGCGCTGACGAACTGGATCTGATCACCCACCAAGCTCGGGTCGAAGAATTCCAAGGTCGCCAGGTACTGGAACAACCGCTCATGAGACTCACTGAGCAAGGTCGCCACCAGCACCCGCCCCCCTTCCCGCACATGGCCGCAGGCCAACTGGTTGGCGAGAATGGTCTTGCCCGCGCCGGGCGGGCCTTGAATGATGTACGAGGCGCCCGCCACCAAGCCGCCCTTGAGCAGCGCGTCGAGCCCTTCGATCCCCGTCAACAGCCGCTTGAGTGCCTGAACCATGGTGGCTACCTGTTGAGTTTAGCGTGCCCAGCCTGGACAGACGCCGGCAGATACAGGCGCATGCACGTGCCCTTGCCCAGTGTACTGTCCACGGTAATTGCGCCATTGCTCTGCTTGGCAAAGCCGTAGGCCTGGCTGAGCCCAAGGCCTGTACCCTTGCCAAACGGCTTGGTGGTGAAGAACGGCTCGAAAATACGCTGCAATACCTGGGGGTCGATGCCGGCCCCGCTGTCGCGCACTTCAAAACACACGAACGGGCCGAGCAACCCTTCCACCTCACCATTGAGTTCGACAGCCTCGATCGCGATGCAGATGGTGCCGCGCTCGCCGATCGCGTCACGGGCGTTGAACAAAAGGTTGAGCAGCACCATCTGCAACTGCCCGGCATCCACCTCGATCATGGGCAAACCGGGCTGCAGACGCTGCAGCAGCTCGATATCGCGCGGCAACGCATGCTCCAGCAAGCTACGGGTAGACACCATCAGCGTGGCAGGCTCGATCAGCGAAACATCCAACTGCCGATGCCGGGCGAACGCAAGCAATTGCTGCGTCAGCTCGGTACCACGCTGGCCGGCATCGATGATGTGCTCGAGCATGCGCTGCACGCGGGCCGGGTCCTGGCTGGCCAACGCCAGCTTGGCCGACGTCAGGATGATGGTCAGCAGGTTGTTGAAATCGTGCGCCAACCCGCCCGTCAGCTGGCCGAGCGCCTCGAGCTTCTGAGCCTGGAACAGCTGTGCTCTGACAGCATCGAGCTGCAACGCCGTCTCACGACGATCGGTGATGTCCCGGGTGACCTTGGCCAGGCCGATGATCTGCCCCAGGTCATCACGAATCACATCGAGGGCGGCCAGCGCCCAGAATTGCGTGCCGTCCTTGCGCACTCGCCAACCTTCGTCCTGGGCCACGCCCTGCTCCAAGGCTTGGTTGAGCAGGTAATCGGGGCGCCCGTCGAGGCAATCCTGGAGGGTGAAAAACAGCGAGAAATGCCGGCCAATGACTTCGTCGGCGCGATATCCTTTGATCCGCTCGGCACCTGCGTTCCAGGACACCACCCGGCCAGAGGGGTCGAGCATGTAGATGGCGTAGTCCACCACCGACTGCACCAACTGCTCATAGCGGTTGGCGGTCATGACAGGTTGATCGATGCAGTCAGCTGAAACCATGCAAACTCCACAGGCACAGCGGGAGGGACGAAGTTAACTTAGCCAATAGTACTCGCTTGAGTCCGCCTGCGTGGCAACTGAATTCAGCGCTGCGACTCGATGAGCACCGGGGTGATTCGCCGAGGCATCGCCACCTTCAGCAGCCACAGGCCCACCAGCAGGATCAGGGCACCACCGCCCACTGCCATCAGGCGCTGCCGCAGAGGGTATTCAACGTCGAACCCCTGGATCACCAAGTAGCCACCGAGGCACACAAGGCAGAGGTAAAGAAAGCCTCCCAGCATTACCACCAGCAGCAACAACAGGCGCCAGAGGAGCCTTGGGCGAACAACGCGTCCGCTGACATTGGACGAACTGGCCTGTGACATGACGTGAACCCATTGGATCCAACCAAAGAGGGGCACAGTGGCCTAATGACAGCAAGGTGTCAATTGCCCTTTTGCTTGACCCTTCGATCCTTTGATCATAGGTGCTGTAGTTGACTCAACTATAACAATGGGTTATAAAGCGGCCTTGATTGCATGGCCCTTCTGCCTGGAAGCGCGCCGGTCTACATGACCCTTTCAAGCGTGCGAGTGTGGTGGAATTGGTATACACAGCAGACTTAAAATCTGTCGGCGTGAGCCTTGCGGGTTCGAGTCCCGCCACTCGCACCATATTTCTGTAGAAAAGGCGCCCCTTGGGGCGCCTTTTTGCTGCGCAGCGGAAATTCACGCAACTGCTAGAGTGGAGCTTGTCACCGTCCACTGGAATGCCGCCATGCGCTACTCCCTGTTCGCTGGTCAACGCGACGCCATTATCCTGATCGCCCGCGTGCTGTTGATGATCCTTTTCGTGATATCCGGCTGGGCCAAGCTCACCGGCTTCGAAGGCACGGTCAGCTACATGACTTCACTGGGCGCCCCTGCGCCCATGGTCGCCGCAGGGGTTGCCGTGATCATGGAGTTCTTCGTTGCCATCATCCTGATCCTGGGCTTCTATACCCGCCCACTGGCCTTCCTGTTCGCACTGTTCGTGCTGGGCACTGCGCTGATCGGCCACCCGTTCTGGAACATGGTCGACCCTGAACGCGCCGCCAACATGACCCAGTTCCTGAAGAACCTGAGCATCGTCGGCGGCCTGCTGATGCTGGCTGTGAGCGGACCGGGGCGCTTCTCGCTGGACGGGCGCTGAGTCAGTCGTCCACGTCGTCATGCCAGGCTGGATGATCGTCCTCGTCGTCATCGAGGTCATCCAGCTGTTCATCGTCTTCTTCGATATCGTCTTCGGCGCCTTGGGCATCCGCCTCGGGCTCGAAGCCGTCATGAAGAAATTCATGGTCAAGCAGGTGATCGTGCTCGGGCTCGTGCAGGTCGTCTTCGTCGCGCATGGTGGCTCCTGGGAAAATGGCACGCCTGTATAGGCGCATCGCCCGCCACGGTCAATGCCCTACGGTTAATGCTGACTTAACCTACGGGCCCCAGCCTACAGACTTTCCCTTCAAACGCTCCTTGCCCGCCTTCATGGCGGGCTTTTTTATGCTTCGCGAAAACCGAGCAAACAGGACAACCTGACCACAGTTTATTCACGAATTTACGACAAGTGCTTCGGCATACTGACACTGCTTCGTACGTTCTTTAGGCCCGCCACTTGTTGGCGGGTTTTTCTTTTTCTGGGCCCGCCTCCGTGCGCCGGTTCAACACCCCGGCCGCAAAAGTCGCTTGCACCGAACGTTTATGGCAATCTGCCACGGCTTTCGATACCGCACGCCCAAGAAAAAGACATAAACCTCAAGAATACGACCATGTCAGAAATTTCTGCCGATAACGCCAGCCTGATTCATACCATTGCAACGGCCACCGCCATCATTGCTGCACTGATCTCGGCCTGTGCGGTCATCCTGGCGCAGCTGACATCCGAGGTGCAAACCAAGCACTCGGACCAGTCGATGGAAAACGCCAGCCAACTCATCGCCAGCGCCAACCAGTCCGCCGCGCAATCGCAGCTGAAAATCGACGCGCTCACTCAGCAGAACCTGGAGTTGACGGCGCGCCTGCGTGCAGCAGAGCACGCGGCACAACAGGCCCGAGCGCAAGCCCAAGCGCACCTGCAGCCACGCAAGCTGACGGTGCAGGCACAGGCCGCATTCACGGCATTGGCGGCGGAATTGGCTAAAGCCAAGGCAACCCCGACCGTGCTGCTCAATATCGTTAAAAATGACGACGAAGCCCTGGCCTTCTCCAAGCAGATCGCTGTAGCCCTGACGAAAGCTGGCGTCCGGGTTCAGATCAAGCAATTGATGCTTACCAAAGAGGCCACGGGCACCCATGTGGTGGTGTACAACAGCCCGGGCAGCCAGCAGATTGAACACGCCTTGAAGGCGGCCAATATTGCCTCGCAGCTAAGCCGATCGTCTCAAACGCCGAAGATCAATATCGATGATCAGGACACGGCCGCGATCAGCGCGTTTATTAGCGTGTACCCGAAGGGGGTTTCGCTGGCGGAGGCATCAGAGCCATCTGCTGACTGATAGGCAATAAGGGCGGGGCCGCTTCGCGCCCCATCGCCGGCAAGCGCGGCTCCCACGGGTACTGCGCGAGCCCGGAGACTGATGATTTTTCTGTGGGAGCCGGCTTGCCGGCGATGAGGCCGGTACTGACTACATAGCGTTGGAGCGGTGTCCGCTATGGGCTTAGCAGCCACTCTAAGATCGTTACGATCTCGATTTTTTCCGACGCACAAATAAAAACCCCGCAGACGTTAATCTGCGGGGCTTTCGAATGGTGGAGGCCGAGGTCGGAATCGAACCGGCGTAGACGGATTTGCAATCCGGAGCATAACCACTTTGCTACTCGGCCTCAAAGTTCGGATCTAGTTGCTTACGCTTCTATCTCCTTGAAACGCTGAACCTTTTTCAAAGTTTCCTGCGTTTCGATGGGCGCCATTATGTCTTCATTCATCCAACCTTGCAACCCCCTGAAGATAAAAAATATTCAAGGGGTTCAAGGTGTTAGCGCAAGCGGCCGAGTTTGCTCCACAAACCCACCACAGTGTTCTCCACCGTACCGCTAGCGGCCATGCCGATGCGCTCTTGCAGGCTCTTGCGCTCGGCGTAGTGCAGGTGGAACAGGTTGGCGTGGCGGGCGCGGTCGCTGAGGTACTCGTCGCTGGTCTGCAACTGGTCCACCAGCTGGCGATTCAGGGCTGCGACGCCCAACCAGACTTCGCCGGTGGCCACTTCGTCGATATGCAGTTGCGGGCGGTAGCGGGAAACGAAGTCCTTGAACAGCTGGTGAGTGATGTCCAGGTCTTCCTGAAACTTCTCCCGGCCCTTCTCGGTGTTCTCGCCGAACACGGTCAGGGTGCGCTTGTACTCGCCAGCGGTCAGCACCTCGAAGTCGATGTCGTGCTTTTTCAACAGGCGGTTGATGTTGGGCAGCTGCGCGACGACGCCAATGGAACCCAGAACGGCAAAGGGTGCGCTGACGATCTTCTCGCCAATGCAGGCCATCATGTAACCACCGCTGGCAGCGACCTTGTCGATGCACACCGTCAGCGGGATGCCGGCCTGGCGGATACGCGCCAGTTGCGAGGCAGCCAGGCCGTAGCTATGCACCAGGCCACCGCCGCTTTCAAGGCGCAGCACCACTTCATCGCGCGAGGTGGCGAGGGTGAGCAGTGCAGTGATCTCGTTGCGCAGGCCTTCGGTGGCGGACGCTTTTATGTCGCCATCGAAGTCGAGCACGAAAACTCGGCTTTTCTCTTCGGCCTTGCCTTTCTTTTGCTGTTTTTCCGCCTTGGCCTGCTGCTTGCGCAAGGCCTTGAGCTGGGCCTTGTCGAGCAGGCCCGACTCCAGGCGCTCACGCAGCTCTTTATAGAACTCGTTGAGGCGGGTGACCTGCAGCTGCCCGCCGGCCTTGCGCCGCCCCTTGCCGCGCAAGCCGGCGATGGCGGACAACACCACCAGGATGGCAATCACCAGGGTGGCGGTTTTAGCGAGAAAGCTTGCGTATTCGGCAAGAAACTCCACGTTGACTCCTTTATGAACTTGCGCTTGAAACGCGCGAAACTGTTGCAAGCATACCGGTGCGCCGGTGGCGCTGCCAGCGGCGGTAAACGCTGGCAACACAGTTCAAACAACCTTTTCAAACGCTTGTATGTTTTTTCGTTGACAGCCCGTACGGCGCATCCTAACCTCGCATCAACCTTCAAGCGGCCGGACAACTTCGTGGGCAACCTCTTCCTTATCCGACATGGCCAAGCCTCCTTTGGTGCCGACGATTATGACGTGCTGTCACCCGTGGGCATCCGGCAGAGCCAGGCGCTGGGCGAACACCTGGCTCAGCTTGGCCTGCGCCTGGACCGCTGCGTGGCGGGTGACTTGCGGCGCCAGCAGGACACCGCCCGGCTGGCGCTGGAAACCTTGAAAGGGAATGGCCATGCCGTCCCGGCCATCGAGACCGACCCGGCGTTCAACGAGTTCGATGCCGACGGCGTTATTCGCGCCCTGCTGCCGCGCCTGATGGCCGATGAGCCGAACGCCGGGCATATCCTGCGTAATGGCGTGCAGAACCGTAGCGAGTTCCAGCGCCTGTTCGCCCTGATGGTGCAGCGCTGGCACGCCGGCGAACACGAGGGCGACGGCCTGGAGACCTGGCAGGCGTTCACCGCACGGGTCAACGCCGGCCTGCAGCGGGTGCTGGACACTGCTGGCAGTGGCGACAATATCGCCGTGTTCACCTCCGGTGGCACCATCGCCGCCCTGCTCCACCTGGTTAGCGGTATTACCCCAAGTCAGGCCTTCGCGCTGAACTGGCAAATCATCAACACGTCGCTCAGCCAGCTGAAGTTTCGCGGCCGCGACGTGGCACTGGCTTCTTTCAACAGCCAAGCCCACGTGCAGCTGTTGAAGGTGCCGGAGCTCATCACCTACCGATGAGCCCGGCCTGTTGTGTCCCTGCGGGGACGTGTAAATCACTCTATAAGGAATGCACCATGACCTCCGTAGCTGATGCCGTGAAAAAGATGCAAGAGAAGTTCAACCCGTCCGCAGCCGAAGGCCTGGACCTGGTGTTCGGCTTCAACATCACCGACGAAGACAAGCACTACGCGTTGATCGTCAAGAACGGCACCTGCGACCTGCAGGAAGGTGAAAACCCGGATGCCAACTGCACCCTGGTAATGGACAGCGAAACCCTCAAGGGCATCGTCAGCGGTGAAACCGACGGCATGCAGGCGTTCATGGGTGGCAAACTGCGCGTTGAAGGCGACATGATGCTGTCGATGAAACTCAGCGAGCTGTTCCCTTCCTGAGTGACGGGCGCGCCGAGCGATGCGAAAACCGAAGCCTGACCGGCTTCGGTTTTTTTTTGCCCGGTGCAAGGCATTCGGAACAGTGATCGGCCTGCAACACCCTCACCTATATGGCGCCTGGCACGCTTGTTCCAACACGCCAAGGCCATTAGATTAGCCAATAATCCTTGCGATCGATAATAAGGCAAACGCATGACGCTCACCGACCAGTCCACCCAGGTACGCCCCGGCGAAGAACTCGACGCGGCCGTCATCGATCCTTACCTCAAGGCCCACATCACAGGCCTTGAAGGCACACCACAGATCAGCCAGTTCCCAGGCGGCGCTTCCAACCTCACTTACCTGGTCGCCTACCCCAGCCAAGAGTTCGTGCTGCGCCGCCCGCCGTTCGGCCAGAAGGCCAAGTCGGCCCACGACATGGGCCGCGAGTTCCGCATCCTCAACCAGCTCAACAGCGGTTTCCCGTACTGCCCCAAGGCCTATGCCCACTGCACCGATGAAACGCTGATCGGCGGTGAGTTTTATGTAATGGAGCGGGTCAAAGGCATCATCCTGCGTTCGGACATCCCCAGCGAACTGAACCTGGATGCCACGCGTACCGAGGCATTGTGCAAAAGCTTCATAGACCGACTGGTAGAGCTGCATCAGGTCGATTATCAAGCCTGCGGGCTGGCTGACCTGGGCAAACCGGAAGGCTATGTACAACGCCAGATCGAAGGCTGGACCAGCCGCTACGAAAAGGCCCTGACGCCGGATGCCCCGCGCTGGGAGCAGGTGATGGCCTGGCTGCGCGAGAAGATGCCAGCGGACCACCCCCGCCCAGGCATCGTGCACAACGACTACCGCTTCGACAACGTCATCCTCGATGCCGAAAACCCGATGCGCATCATTGGCGTGCTCGACTGGGAAATGACTACCCTCGGCGACCCGCTGATGGATCTGGGCAACAGCCTCGCCTACTGGATCGAGGCCAGCGACCCGGCACCGGTGCAGCTGATGCGCCGCCAACCGAGCAACGCCCCCGGCATGCTTACCCGCCGCCAGTTTGTCGATTACTACGCCGAGCGCGCGGGCATCAGCCTGGACAACTTCGATTACTACTATTGCTATGGCTTGTTCCGCCTGGCGGGCATCGTCCAGCAGATCTACTACCGCTTCTATCACGGCCAGACCCAGGACAAACGCTTCGCCCAGTTCATTCACATGAACCGGTTGCTGGAGCAGATGAGCTTGCAGGTCATCGCCAAGTCCACGCTCTGACGGCAGACAACAAGGAAAACAGCATGTCCAAGACCCACCTGTTCGACCTCGATGGCAAGATTGCATTCGTTTCCGGCGCCAGCCGTGGCATCGGCGAAGCCATCGCCCACTTGCTGGCCCAGCAGGGCGCCCATGTGATCGTCTCCAGCCGCAAGCTCGAAGGCTGCCAGCAGGTGGCCGATGCGATCACCGCGGCAGGCGGCAAGGCCACTGCGGTGGCCTGCCATATCGGTGAACTTGAACAGATCCAGCAGGTGTTCGCCGGCATCCGTGAACAGTTCGGGCGCCTGGATGTGCTGGTCAACAACGCCGCCACCAACCCACAGTTCTGCAACGTGCTGGACACAGACGTGAGCGCCTTCCAGAAAACGGTCGACGTGAACATCCGTGGCTACTTCTTCATGTCGGTGGACGCCGGCAAGCTGATGCGCGAAAACGGTGGCGGCAGCATCATCAACGTAGCGTCGATCAACGGGGTTTCGCCTGGCCATTTCCAGGGCATCTACTCGGTGACCAAGGCTGCAGTGATCAACATGACCAAGGTGTTCGCCAAGGAGTGCGCGCAGTTCGGCATCCGCTGCAACGCCCTGCTGCCGGGCCTGACCGACACCAAGTTCGCCTCGGCACTGGTGAAGAACGACGCCATCCTCAACGCCGCGCTGCAACAGATCCCGCTAAAGCGTGTGGCCGACCCCAAGGAAATGGCCGGCGCGGTGCTGTACCTGGCCAGCGATGCCTCCAGCTACACCACCGGTACCTCGCTCAACGTGGACGGTGGCTACCTGTCGTGATCAGGTCTTGATGGCCTGCAGGGTGTAAGTGAGCGGCAGGCGGTCGGGCTGTTGGCGTAGGCGCCACTCGCCGTCTGCGCCTTTATCCATGAGCGCACTACAGGCAAGTTGCCGCCGCCGCACGACGCTGCAACGCCACGCTGTCGTTCTTCTGCGCGTAATAATCCACCCGCGTGCCGCTACCCTGGGGATACACATCCACAAACGATTCCGCCTCACGGGTATACACCGTCAGCCCGCCCTGCTTGCGCGGCTCCAGGTAGCCACTGGCATCGTCCCCGAACACGTCCTCTTTCTGCCAGCTGAACTGGATGCACTGGGCCACCAGCTCAGGCGCCTTGCGCGAATCGAGCTGCACGGTCGGCTTGCCGCTGCGCGCCGTATCCATGGTCGCTGAAGCGCAACCGACCAATACCAGCGCCGCAGCCATCGGCAGAATTGCTCGCATGTTCCATCCTCGGGGCAAAAAAGAAAGCGACTCTAGCATTGCCGGGCATCCAGAGTGAATTGTCCGGCCATCGCCGCTGTCGCAGATAGGGTATGCCCCCAAAGGAGATCGTCATGAATGCACCCCGTCTGTTGCCTGCCCTGCTGTTTGCTGCCCTTCCCTGCCTGCCCATTGCCGCTTCGGCTGCACCTTCGGCCGAAGAAAGCATCACCGCCCCGGAGACACACAACCGTGAACTCAAAGTTGGCGACAAGGCCCCCGACCAATACAAGCGCGACGACCAGACGTTGACGGACTGGAAAGCCAAGGGCCTGCCGGCGCCCGAGAAGGAAAGCCACTGGGTGCGCATGGGTGACCACTATGTGCTAGTGCAGATCACCAATGGCGTGGTGCTCGCCATCCACCCGGCCAAGTGACTCAACCGGCCCCGAGCAGCGCCGCCATGTGCACCGTGTTACGCCCAGCCGCCTTGGCCTGGTACAGCGCGGCGTCCGCCTGGGCAAGCAGGCCCGCAGTGCTGTCATGCGGGCCCGGCACAGCGCACCACAGCCCGACGCTGAAACGCAGTGCAATTTCGTTACCGGCGAAAAGCGCCGGGCTGCGGGCAATGGCCTCGCGCAAGCCCTGCAACGCTGCCATGGCCCCGTCACGAGTGGTGTGTGGCAACAGCAGCAAAAACTCTTCACCGCCATAACGGCCAAGGCTGTCGCCCTGGCGCAGGCGTTGCTGCAACTGGCGAACGCAATGGCACAGCACTTCGTCACCCGCCAAGTGGCCGTACAGGTCGTTGATGCGCTTGAAATGGTCAATGTCGATCATCGCCACGGCCAGGCTGTGCTGCTCGCCGCGGGCGCTGTCCAGCTCCAAGGCAAAGCGCTCGAGAATCGCCCGGCGGTTGTAGGTCCCCGTGAGCACATCGCGCAGGGCCAGGTGCTGCAGGCGTGACTCGCTGCGCTCCTTGGCCATCAGCACCAGGCCGATCGAATACATCATCACCGTGACCGTGCCGATGGCCACGGAAATGCTTTGTTTGAGGTTGCTGGTGTCGTAGCGCATCTCCACAGCGGTACCATTGATGACCGCCAGCACACGCATGCCCAGCCCGATCAGGCTGATCAAGGCGCCTATCTCCAGCAACAGGTGCGCCCTGCCCGGCCGCTCGACGTGCCGCCGAGCCCAGTAGAAGATCAGCGAGCATTGCAGCATCAACACCAGGGTCGCCAGCAGCATGCGCGGCTCCAGGGTGTCGAGCAGCAGCATCAGCGCTACCAGCATGAACGCCGGGATACTGAATACCAATCGCCAGGGCACGCGTTGCTCACGCACGCGGAACAGGCTCGCCGAATAGAACGCCAAGGCCAGTGACAACAGGCTGTTGCCGACGCCATAGCTGAGCCAGAGCGGCGCGTGGCCGTAAACGGTGTAGCAGACATAAGCCAGGGCGTGGGCAAGCAAGCCGCAGCCGGTGAGCAGCAGGTTGTCGCGGCGGTTGAACTGGCCAACCAGCAACAGGCAGAACGCCATGATGGTCGCGACCAGGGCAACAGCGGCGAACAATGTGGGCGTGTGGGCGATCATCATGATTCACCGTGTGGCAGGTGGCCATCTTTGCTGTGGCCTGTGCTGGAGTCTATGCCCGGTGCCGCTGGCGAGCCATGACCGAGCGGGACAGAACAGCAGCCGGCAAGCACGCCACCCATCGCCGGCAGGGCAAAAAATTACCCGCTCAGGAAACCAAATGGATCGATCGCAGTCTTAGAAAGTGTCCCGTAAACCTAAGCGGATCAAGGACCTATATCGTGATGACCCGCCTTGCAAGCTTCTCGTTGATCGCCGCCTTCCTGTTGGTTGCCGGCTGCCACCACCATCATTACCGCGATGACGATGGCGGATGGCGCGATGGCGATCGCGGCCACCGCCACCACCAGCGGCATGACCGCGACGATGATGATCGTCGCTACCGTGACCGCAATTACCGTTGATACGTCTTTTCACTCCACACCTAACCTGATGATTCTTCCGAGGCTCCTATCATGCGTCTGACTTTGCCTTCCCTTGCCCTTGGCCTGCTGCTGTGCCAAGGCGCTTTCGCCGGTGACGGCACTGCCGCCATTGGCGGCGGCCTGGGCGGTGCCCTGGGTAACATTGTCGGCAAACAGATGGGCGGCAGCACCGGCGCGGCCATCGGTGCCGGCCTGGGTGGCGCAGCAGGCAGCGCCGTTGGCGCGCGCAAGGGCAACCGTACCGAAGCCGCCATCGGCGGTGGCCTGGGCTCGGCCGGCGGCTCGCTGCTGGGCGGCAAGGTGGGCGGTTCGTCCGGCTCCACCATCGGTGCCGGCCTGGGTGGCGCGGCCGGTGGCGCCATCGGCAACCACCTGGGTGACAACAACGGCAAGAAGCATCGCCGTCACCGCCACTGAGTCATGCAACACCGGGCCGCATCAGCGGCCCTTTTTTGTTTCACCACGCGCGCAAACCCTGCAACACATCAACACCGCCTTCTGCACAAGCTGCCACACTGACTGCTACTGTCTTTCGTGCCCCTTGAGTGAAGGAACACCCCCGCCCCATGAACCAGGAACTGCTCTGGGTCCTCGGCCTGCTGGCTGTCGTCGTCGTCCTCTTCGTCATCAACCGCCCGCGCATGGACGTGGTCGCCCTGATGGTGATCCTCGCCCTGCCCTTGTCGGGCATCCTCACCGTGGAGCAGGCCCTGGCCGGCTTCAGCGACCCCAACGTGGTACTGATCGCTGCCCTGTTCGTGATCGGCGAGGGGCTGGTGCGCACCGGCATTGCCTACCGCATCGGCGAATGGATGAGCGAGCGGGCCGGCAACAGCGAGGCGCGCCTGCTGGTGTTGCTGATGGTATCGGTGGCCGGGCTGGGGTCGGTGATGAGCTCCACCGGGGTGGTCGCGATCTTCATCCCGGTGGTGTTGAGTATCGCCGCACGCCTGCAGATTTCGCCCAGCCGCCTGATGATGCCGCTGAGCTTTGCGGGCCTGATCAGCGGCATGCTCAGCCTGGTCGCCACACCGCCCAACGTGGTGGTGCACAGCGAACTGGTGCGCCACGGTGAACAGGGTTTCAGCTTTTTCAGCTTTACCCCGTTCGGCCTGGTGATACTGGTACTGGGCGTCGGCTACATGCTGCTGACGCGCAACTGGCTCAATGGCGAAGTGCGCAAGGACGGCCGTGTGGAAAGCCGCCGCACCTTGCTCGACCTGGTGCTCGACTACAAACTCAACGGCCGCGAGCGACGCCTGCGCATTCGCCCGACATCCCCGTTGATCGGCCATACCCTCGGCGAGCTGGAGTTACGCACCCGGCAGGGTGCCAACGTGATCGGCATCGAGCGCCAGCACAAATTCACCACCCGCGTGATCGCCGCCGACTCCAACACCGTGCTGCACCCGGGCGATGTACTGCTGCTCGACCTGTTCGCCAACCGCGACGACCTGCGCAACCTGTGCCAGACTATGCAGCTGGAACCGCTGCACTTCAAGGCCGCTTACTTCATCGACCAGTCCCAGGAACTGGGCATGGCCGAAGTGTCGCTGCCGCCAGGCTCGCAACTGATCGGCAAAAGCATCCTGGATATGGCCTTTCGCACCCGCTATGGCCTTAACGTGGTCGGTTTGCGCCGCGAGCAGGCGGCCATCGACGAGCGCCTGGTGGAAGAACCGCTGAAACTGGGCGACACGCTGCTGGTGGTCGGCCCGTGGAAGGCGGTACGTCAGCTGCAAGGCCAACCCAAAGACTTCCTGGTGCTGAGCCTGCCCGCCGAGATCGACCAGGTGGCGCCGGCCCGCACCCGCGCACCGTATGCCGTGATCAGCCTGGCGGTGATGGTCGGGCTGATGGTCAGTGGTGCGGTGCCCAACGTGATCGCCGCGCTGATCGGCTGCCTGCTGATGGGCGCCGGGCGCTGCATCGACATGAACAGCGCGTATCGGGCAATCCACTGGCAAAGCCTGGTGTTGATCGTCGGCATGCTGCCGTTCGCCCAAGCCTTGCAGAAAACCGGCGGCATCGACCTGGCGGTCGGCGGGCTGGTCAGCCTGCTGGGTGGCGCCGGGCCCATCGCCATGCTCGCCTGCCTGTTCATGGTCACGGCGGTAATCGGCCTGTTCATCTCCAACACCGCCACCGCCGTGCTGATGGCCCCCGTGGCGATCAGCACCGCAACCCAGCTGGGCCTGTCACCCTACCCGTTCGCCATGATCGTGGCCCTAGCAGCCTCGGCGGCGTTCATGACGCCAGTGTCCTCGCCGGTGAACACCTTGGTGCTCGGCCCTGGCCAGTACCGCTTCGCCGACTTCGTCAAGGTGGGCGTACCTTTCACCGTACTGGTGATGCTGGTGGCAGTGCTCATGGTGCCCTGGTTCTACGGTTTGTGACGAGCTCGGCACACAATGGAGGCTAATCGGCATTAGCCGGTGCGATTGGGGCAGATTGACACCAACCGTTGGGTGGAAACACACTGACGCGATATTGCCCCAGGTGCCTACAGCCGTTGTCCTGGATTTCGTCTCCGCTTGTCGGTCGATTCTATGGTTTTTCCAGCCCAATCGCGCTTGATGCCCTACGTCGCTCTGTTCGGCCTGACCTTCGCCCTGACCCTGGGTGGCATCCTGGCCCGGCCAATCGAATCCCTGTCACTGTTCTGGCCCGTGAATGCGGTTCTGGCTGGCGTGTTGCTGCGTTACCCGCGCCAGGCCGGGCTGATCGGTTTTACCCTGGTCTGGCTGGCGATGGTCGCTGCCGACCTGGCCTGTGGCAGCGAGTGGGCCCCGGCCCTGTGGTTGAACCTGAGCAACCTGGGTGCGGTGGCGACGGTGTGGCTGCTGCTGTCACGCCTGCCGCGCCTGCACCGGCGCATGCGCAGCCCGCATGGCGTGCTTAGTGTATTCGGCGCCTGCGCGGCAGGTGCAGCGGTGGCCGCCAGCCTGGCCTGCGTGATGGCCGCGCCGTGGTTCGAACAATCGCTGCGCTCAACCTGGTTGGCGTGGTTCAGCGAGCAGTTCTCGACCAGCGTAATGGTCCTGCCAGTGTTGCTCACCGCGCCTTCGGCCCGGGCGCTGGTGCGCAGCGGTGCCCAGGCCATCCGCCTGGCGCCCTTGCTGATGCTGCTGGCATCGCTGGCCTTGAGCATTGCCTTTGGCGGGCCGGGTGCCATTGCCTTCCCGATCGCAGCGTTGCTGTGGTGTGCCTGGACCTACTCGCCGTTTCTGGTTTCACTGCTGACGCTCACGACGGGCAGCACGCTGATTGTCGCCGTGGCGCAAAACCTCATGCATTTCAGCGTGCCGCAGAGCGAAACCGGGGTCACCACGTTGATGTCGGCGCGTCTGGGCATTGCCATGCTGGTGCTCGGGCCGTTGGTAGTGGCCTGTGTCAGCCAGGCCAATCGCAGCCTGCTGGCGCGCCTGGCCCATCAGGCCACCATTGATCACCTCACCGGCGTGCTGACCCGCAGCGCCTTCACCCGCCGCGCCAACGCCCTGCTCGACAGCCGCCAAAAGCATGCCCAGGCCCTGCCGCTGACCTTGATGATGCTCGACATCGATCATTTCAAATCGATCAATGACCGCCACGGCCACGCCGTCGGCGACCAGGTCCTGCGTCAGTTTGCCCGCACCCTGCAGGACCAGTTACACGACGGTGAACTGCTGGCGCGCATGGGTGGCGAAGAATTCGTGGTCCTGCTTGCGGGCCTTGCGCCGGAGAGCGCCACGTTCACCGCCGAGCGCCTGCGCCGCGCGGTGCAGGACTTGCACCTTGCCCAGCGCGATGCGCGCCTGCAGATTACCGTGAGCATTGGCCTGGACGGCTGTGCCGCGGACAGTGCCGCGCCGAGCCTTGATGAATTGATGGCACGGGCTGACGAGGCGCTGTACCGCGCCAAGGCGCACGGCCGCAACCGCGTCGAACAGGCGCACGCGCGGCGCGAGGTGAGCTGACTCAACCGGCCAGCAGGTCCCAGGACAGCTTGGCGATCAGCACGCACAGCAGGATCAGGAACAGCCCGCGCACGAACCCTGCACCCTTGCGCACCGCCAGCCAGGTGCCAGTCAGCGCGCCAAGGATATTGCACACCGCCATCGGCAAGGCAATCGCGTACAGCACGTTGCCAGTGGGCACGAAGAACACCAGCGCCGCCAGGTTGGTGGCGATGTTGACTACTTTGGCCGAGGCCGAGGCATGCAGGAAATCCAAGGCGAAGAAGCGGATGAACAGGAAGATCAGGAAGCTGCCGGTGCCTGGCCCGAACAGGCCGTCGTAGAACCCGATGGCACCGCCAATCAGTACCGCCAGGCACTGCTCCTTACGGCCGATCTTCGCCGGTTTGTGCAGAGTGCCAAAATCTTTCTTGCAGAAGGTGTAGATCGCCATCAGCACGATCAGCACCAGCACCGCCGGGCGCATCACGCTGGGCGGCACCAGCGACACCGTCGCGGCGCCGGCGAATGACATGACGAATGCGCTGAGTGCCGCCGGCACGATCAGCCCCCAATCCAGGGTCACCTTGCGAATGAACGAACGTGCGGCGAAGGCCGTGCCGCACACCGACGCCAGCTTGTTGCTGCCCAGCAGTGCCGCCGGTTGCGCGGTGGGCAGCACGTTGAACAGCGCCGGGATCTGAATCAGCCCTCCGCCCCCCACGGCGGCGTCGATCAGCCCAGCGGCAAAGGCAAACAGGGAAAGTACGGCGATATCCATCATGACGCGGTTCCAGGCAGTAAATGCAGACTGCAAGGCTAATCAAAGCGGCGCGTGTGTGTTGAAATGCCATATTGCAAAAACTGCAACAAGGAGCGCTTCATGGCGTTGGACATGCTTCGCGAAATCCAGGCCTTCGTCAGCGTCGCGCACAAGCGCAGCTTCGTCGCCGCAGCCCGCGCCCTGGGGCGCTCGCCCAGCGCTGTCACCCGCGCAGTGCAGATGCTGGAAGACAATACCGGGTGCAAGCTGCTTAACCGCAACGCCAATGCAGTGACCCTCACCGACGCCGGTGAGCGCCTGCTGCCGCATGCGGAGCGCTTGCTGGATGTGCAACGGGATGCCACCGACGAGCTGGCAGCGCTCAGGGGTAGTGCGCAAGGCTGGATCCGCTTCGGGGTGCCGCAATTACTGGGCGAGCACGTGTTGCCCGAGGTACTGGCGGCGTTTTCCCAACATCACCCCCAGGTGACCCTGGATGTGCACTATGGCGATGAGGCCACCGACCCGCTGTTGAACAAGCTCGATTTCGTGGTCCGCGGTGCTTTTCCGCAGTCGAGCGAGCTGATTGGCTATCCGCTGTGGCGTTATCAACGCCATCTGTATGCCAGCCCGGATTACCTGGCCCGTCACGGCACCCCTCGGCAGCCAGAGGAGTTGGCCAACCACTCACTGATCCTGCACACCGCCCCGCGCATCCTCAAGGCATGGCACTTCTGCCGCGATGACCGCATCACCAGCCTGCGCCCCCACCCACGACTGCGCTTGAGTTCGGGCGATGCTGTGTACCACAGCACGCTGGCGGGTGCCGGTATCGCTCGCCTGGCTGACTGGGTCGGCGAAGCGCAAGTGACGGCGGGGCGGTTGGTGCGGGTATGCCCCGATTACCGGCTGACGTCGAGCACCGGCCAGGACCCACAGATGCATGCGGTCTACCCTGCTGGCGAGCTGCCGGCGCGGGTCCGTGAACTGTTGTTGGCACTACGCCAGGCGGGTGAAGCGGGCTTGCAAAGGGCCCGTTGAGGGCTGCTCAAAATCTGCTCAATTTAACAGAAGCCTTTACCGGCTTGGCTTACAGCATTTTATCCACAGACCTACCCACGATTTTTGTGGACAGATTTCCCCTTGCAAAGAAGGACTTATCGCACGCGCAGCAGCGCCACATTGGCAGCCTTGACCAGCTCGATCCATTCAACTGCGTTGATCACACCTGATTGCTCCAGTGCTTCGGCGCTGCGCAACGCCTGATCGTATTCTTCCTCGTCGAGGGTGCCTGCGGTGAGAAAACGGCTACGCCACTCCAGCACGGCTGAAGTGCCCTTCTTGCATTCCACTATGTATTGACTCCAAGGCAAAAGACCGGCCCGCACTGCGACCCATTATGACGCGAGCGGGAGAGTACACGAGCGCTTTGCACTTGAGAACGACTTGCAGCTACCGCTAGTCCAGCGGTATACCAACAACCCTGTCGAGATGGCAGGAAGCTGGCCCGTCTGGCGAATGAGACGGGCCGGAGGGTCGGCGGAATGTCAGCTTGGCGGGATAGTACCCAGCAGGCCTATCAGAATGGTCAACAGCAGAAAGCCACCCAGAAACAGCGCGAGCTTGCCCATCGGAACCTCTTCAAATGTGTGTAGGGATGAAGAGCATTATCGGTTTCTGGCTGATACGGTTACAGCTTCAGGTTGGCGTAAAAAAAGCGTATCAGATGGTTTTCAGCGCTCGAGTTTCAGCTTTTCCAGCGGCAGCCAGCCCAGTTCGCCATTGCTCAGGCGCCTGCACCACATCCAGCCGTTAAGCTGCCGCAGCCTGTATACCCGCTGACCGGGATCGGCATCGAGCTCATGCGCCGAATAGTGTTCAAGCGCCCTGCCCTGCCCCACACCGAGCCGCTCGATCACCTGCGCCGGCACCCAACCCGGCAGCTGCCCGTCACAGCGACACAGGTACCAGTCCTGCCAGCCTGGTTCCCCCTCGTAGCGCTGCCCCACCTCCAGCAACGTGCCTTTGGCGAAGCGCAAAGGCTTGGGGTATGCACTGCGATGGGGTGCGATGACAACGTATTCCACGGGCCGGTCCTTGGCTGAAAGGCGTGAATCGTAGCAGAGCTGATACGCCGGGCCGATAAAAGGAACCGGCAAGTACCAAGATCGGCCGATCAGAGGAGGTACCGGGCATAAGCTGCCGCAGGGGTTCGCCAAGGGGGCGGTGGATGCCGATCGCCTGTAAATACGAGCACGCAATTGCAACCTGAGGTTTCAGCCCGAGCACCATCGGCCTGGCAGCTGTGCGCGGTGTAACTGCACACGCTAATTGCCGACAACCCAACAAATCCGGGTGCTGCGCCCAAGACCCAGCTACACGATTAGAAACAGGTGCAGCACAGATTTGTAGGACGTTTTACCTGATGCGGTAGGCAATATCCTGACTCCGAGCATTCGCTGTATGAAACCTCAGTTTTCGCAGGATTATCGAGCTGCTACGGTCCATTTTTCCTACAACGGCACGGAGGCCCTTAGCGTGAGAAACAAATGGACCCGTTCAATAAGTCCGGCATGGCACTGCAAAAAAACCTGCTTGCATTGCGCAAGGAGCGAGACCGTCTGAAGGCCTTGGGCAAAGAAGAGGAAGCACAACGGCTTGCGCGGAAAATCGCGCGGATGGAAGCGGTAGTGGCCGGGTTGCCACAAGGGATGAAGCCGCCGACGCTGCAGTGACGGCGACGTCCCCCCGCGCGCTGTTGCTCAGCAAGCAGCCCTGTCGCGCGCACGCCTGGGCATTGCCCCAAGGCACGTCACGGCAAAGGCAAGCCCCAGCGCCCCGGTCCCCAGCAGGAAGATCAGTTGCTGGTTGGAGCCCTCCACCAACAGGGCGATCAGCGCTGGCGTCACCGCTGCGGCCCCCATCAAGGTAATGCTGACCAAGGGCGTGAGTTTACCGGTCGGGTCGTTGGTGGTAATCAGTGCCATGTAGTACGACAGTGACAGCACCCAGCCGAAGTTGAGCAACAGCAGCGCAACACACAGCTGCATCGGCGTGCGGGTATGGCCGGTGAGCATGGCAATGGAAATGAACACCGCCACCAGCCCCACGGCGATCATCAGCTGGCGGTTGACCCGGGCGCCCAGCAGGCTTGGCAGTGCAGCCCCGGGCAGCCCGCCAATGGCCGACAGGCCAAATGCCCAGCCAATATCAACGCCACCGATACCCTGGTCACGTGCCAGTTGGTCAATGAACCCCCAGACGCAGTAGATGGCGACCTGCATGAACAGCATGCCCACCAGCGCGCTGCGCCCGGTGCGCGCCGAACCACCCTGGGCCGGGGTGCCCTCGCCACTTTCAAGCGCGGCCGCCGGGCGACGCGGCAACACCAGGCTGGCGGCGCAAATCAGCAGGTACCACAGCCCGAACGAGCACAAGGCCGTCACAGCCCCGCTCTGCGCGGCAAGCAATGGCAGGGCTGCGGAAAACAACGAGTACTCCGGTGTCTGCAACAACAGCATCAAACCAAAAGAGCGGTCCTGGTCGGGCAAACGCCCCAGCGTCGTCACCGCATAGGCATAGACCAGCCCCGCGCAGGCACCGGCCGCAACCCGCACCACCAACAGCATCGTGCTGGTCGTGGTAAAGGCAGTGGCGATGCTCAGGGCCACGCACAGCATCCCGACGAACAGGCACAGGCTGCGCCCGCCGTGGCGCTTCATCAGCAGCGGGCACAGTAAGGTGCCCAGGGTCATGCCGATCATCTCGACCGACACCACCCAGCCTTGCAGGTCGAGTGGCAGGCTCAACCGCTCGGTGATCAAGCCCATGAAGATGGGTTGCACCCCGCAGACAATGAAGGAAGTACAGGCAATGAAAATGAGGGCGGCACGCAGTAGCTTGGAATCTTTGATCATGAGGACCCCGACACGGCATTTGTTTTTATTGTTGGTGATGACCCGCCCGCAAGCGCCGCAGCAAGCGGCCAGCGGGGCGCGCGCCCAATGCTGGGCCGAGTGCCCGGGCTTGGAAAGTTAATTATCGGCATCGACCCCAGTGGGCTTTTTAATGCAGGCCTGCATCCATAAATGCACTGCACTCGATCCCGATAATTAATTTGAGCCGTGCCCGCATCATCCCTACCGTATGACGTCACCCAAGCCTCGGAAAAAAGGCCCGACCATGAACGACCGTGAGTTCATCAACGCCATCGACCAGGATGGCCTGCCCCTGCACATCGCCGTCACCAACGGGCGCATCACCCACATCGGCCCGCAACGCGCCGCCGAAGCGGCCCGCGAAACCATCGACCTGGAAGGCCTGCTGGCACTGCCGGGCTTTGTCGATGGCCACATTCACCTGGACAAGAGTTTCGTTGGTGACCGCTGGCGCCCACATCAACCGGTGGCCACCTTGCGTGAGCGCCTGGCCGTGGAAAAACGCGAGCTCGCCAGCGCCCCGCCCATCGTCGAGCGCGCCGACGCGCTGATCCGCCAGGCCGCCTCCTTCGGCACAATCGCCATGCGCTGCCACGTGGACGTGGACGCCACAACCGGTCTCACCCACCTGCACGCCATCCTCGAAGCCCGCGAAAAGTGGAAAGGCCTGGTCGACATCGAGCTGGTGGCCTTCCCCCAGGCCGGCGTAGTCACTTGCCCCGGTACCGCCGACGTGATGGACGCGGCCGTGCGCGAAGGCGTCCAGGTGGTGGGCGGTATCGACCCGACCACCTTGGACGGCGACGCCGACGCCCAGCTGGATATCGTCTTCGGCATCGCCGACAGGCATGGCGTCAAGGCCGATATTCACCTGCACGAGCCAGGCGACATCTGCATCGCGCAGCTCGAACGCATCGCGGCCCGCACCCAGGCACTGGGCATGCAAGGCCTGGTGGCGGTCAGCCATGCCTATGGCCTGGGCGATGTGTCCGACAGTGTGGTCGACCGCACCGCCGAGGTGCTGGCCCGGGCCGGCATTTCGATCATGACCAACGCCCCCGGCGAGCACGCCTTCCCACCGGTGCTGCGCCTGCGTGCCGGCGGCGTGCGGGTGTTTACTGGCAACGACAACATCCAGGACGCCTGGTGGCCCTACGGCAATGGCGACATGCTGCAACGGGCCATGCTGGTCAGCTACCGCTCGGGGTTCAACACCGACGAGGAATTGCGCGTAGCGCTGGAGATGGCGACCGTCGCCAGTGCCGGGGTGATGGGTAAGCAGGACTATGGGCTGAAGGTCGGCAATGAAGCGAGCTTTGTGCTGTTCAAAGCGCCAAATGCAGCCGCCGCCGTGGCTGCCGCCATCCACGAGCGGGTGATCGTGCGCCACGGCGCGTTCTGGGGCGGGCCTGCGCAGTTGCAGCTGAAGGCGGCGCAGTTTGCTGCAGAAATTCGTCGATAATGCGTGAATGGGGCCGCCTTGCGGCCCATCGCCGGCAAGCCAGCTCCTACAGGCACTGCGCAAGTATTCAGATTTGCGCTGTACCTGTAGGAGCTGGCTTGCCGGCGATGGGCTGCAAAGCAGCCCCAACTGACGTTTAACAGCCTTAACCCCTTACTCAGCCTCCACCCGCAGAATTCCCTCAAGTATCTCAGCCAACGCCCTGACCATCGGATCCGCCGTGGGCCGATGAAATATCGCCGCCTCGAACACCCTGATCGGCTTGAACCCCTCTTGCGCCCCCAGTATCCGATGCGCTGGCGTCACCACCCGGTGCGGCAGCAGGCTGACGCCCAACCCCTGGGCCACCGCTTCCTGAATGCCGGCCAGGCTCGAACTGGTAAAGCCGATACGCCAATTGCGGCCCATGGCCTCGATCGCGCTGATCATGTCGTCACGGTAAAGCCCACGCGGCGGGAAGGCCACCAGCGGGATCGGGTCCAGGGCGAAACACGGATACTGCGCACTGTCGAACCAGTCGATACGCTCCGGCTGACAGGCAACCGCTTCGCGGCTGTTACGGCGCTGCTTGACCAGCACCAGGTCCAGCTCGCCACGGTCGTAGGTGCTCATCAGATCGCGGCTCAAGCCGCCAGTGATCTCCAGCTTGACCTTGGGGTGCTTGCGGTTGAAGGCCGCCAGCGCCTGCATGGTCTTGCCGGCGACGAAGTCATCCGGCAGGCCGATGCGCACGGTGACTGTGACACCGCCAGCCATTGCTTCGGTCAGCTGGTGGCTGACTGCGAGCAAATGACGTGCGTAGCCCAGCAGGGTCTCACCCGCGTCGGTCGGGTGAACCTCGCGGTTGCTGCGGTCGAGCAACTGCTGGCCGACCATTTCCTCAAGGCGGCGAACCTTCTGGCTGACGGTCGACTGGGTGGAATGCAGACGCGCGGCGGCGGTGGTGAAGCTGCCGCAATCGGCGACCATGACCAGGGTGCGGAGCATGTCCAGGTCGTAGATGGCACGGTTGGGTTTGGCGGAGTCTGGCATTTGGCGGGTTCAGCTTTGGGAGGGGTGCTTGGAGCATGATGCATGAAGCGAGGGTGCAAAGGACTGTGCCTGAGTGCGAGAGCTCTTTGTACGCGTGCATTCTCTGCTTGCCTCAATGTGCCGCTGTGGCGCGGACGCTGCATTGAGACTGGAAATGATTGGTTGGCTGATCTGGCCTGATCGCGGGCAAGCCCGCTCCTACAGGTACAACGCACGCTTGTGGCCGGTGGGGACCTTGTGCCAAACCTCAGAAACACAAAAGCCCCGAATAGTCGGGGCTTTTGTTGAAAATAGTGGCGGAAGCGTAGAGATTCGAACTCTAGGATAGTTGCCCATCGACGGTTTTCAAGACCGTTGCCTTAAACCACTCGGCCACGCTTCCAGCTCGTTTTGCGGCCGCCATAATACCGTAATGAAACACGCTGTCAAACTCTCTATGTCGCCGGTTGCAGGAGCTCTGATAGACTCCTAGCATCTGAACGTTCCAAAACCACAGGTTTACCAAGGAGTGTCGCCATGCGCGAACAGGATTATGCCGTACACAGCGGCCAACAGGTCGAGCAGCGCGAGGTCAGCAAGGTCCTGCGCAACACCTACAGCCTGCTGGCACTCACCCTCGCCTTCAGTGGTGTCATGGCTTTCGTTGCCCAGCAGATGCGTGTCGGCTACCCGAACGTATTCGTCGTGCTGATCGGCTTCTACGGCCTGTTCTTCCTCACCAACAAACTGCGTGATTCGGCCTGGGGCCTGGTGTCCACCTTCGCCCTCACCGGCTTCATGGGCTTCATCCTCGGCCCGATCCTGAACCGTTACCTGGGCATGGCCGGTGGCGCTGAAGTGGTCAGCTCGGCGTTTGCCATGACTGCGCTGGTGTTCGGCGGCCTGTCGGCCTACGTGCTGATCACCCGCAAGGACATGAGCTTCCTCAGTGGCTTCATCACTGCCGGCTTCTTTGTCCTGCTGGGCGCCGTGGTTGCCAGCTTCTTCTTCCAGATCAGCGGCCTGCAACTGGCGATCAGCGCTGGCTTCGTGCTGTTCTCGTCGGTCTGCATCCTGTTCCAGACCAGCGCGATCATCCACGGTGGCGAGCGTAACTACATCATGGCGACCATCAGCCTGTATGTATCGATCTACAACCTGTTCGTCAGCCTGCTGCAGCTGTTTGGCATCATGGGCCGTGATGACTGATTGATTGCTGTGTGAGAAAGCCCGCTTCGGCGGGCTTTTTTGTGGGCCGGAGACTGCCAGCCCTTGGGGCTGCGCGGTCACGCAGATAACAGTGGTCATTGTGGGAGCGGGCTTGCCCCGCGAAGGGGCCGTGCGGTGCATGGCACCGGCTTTGCCGGTGTTCGCGGGGCAAGCCCGCTCCTACAGAGTCCCCGGCTACATTGACGAGTCAAGTTTTGTTCTCTGAAAGCAACCTTGTGCTGATCCTACAGGGAACGTGGCGCACGCCAATAATTGACTAAAAAGTCAGATAATCAGGCAAATGCTCGCCGATCATGCCGCCATCGTGCTTTTCTCTACCGCAATCCTTCATCACCCCGTAGAATGCGCTCCTTTTTTCTTCCGGGGCGGCTTTCAGCAATGAGCTCACACGAACACAGCCCAGGCGCAGCGGCGCCTGCCAATGAACTGGTGCTTGGCCTGGAGGACAAACCACGGCTACTGATCGGCCTGCTGGCAGCCCTGCAGCATCTGCTGGCGATCATCGTGCCGATCGTCACCCCTGGCCTGCTGATCTGCCAGGCGCTGGGCGTTTCGGCGCGTGATACCAACCTGATCGTTTCCATGTCGCTGGTGATCTCGGGTATCGCCACCTTCGTGCAGTGCAAACGCTTTGGCCCATTCGGCGCCGGGCTGCTGATCGTGCAGGGCACCAGCTTCAACTTCGTCGGGCCGCTGATTGCCGGTGGCGCGCTGATGGTCAAGCAAGGTACGCCGGTTGAGGGCGTGATGGCGGCTATCTTTGGTGTGGTAATCGCCGGCTCGTTTGTCGAGATGGGCGTGTCGCGCATCCTGCCGTTCGTCAAACGCCTGATCACCCCGTTGGTGACCGGTATCGTGGTGCTGATGATCGGCCTGACCCTGATCAAGGTCGGCCTGATCAGCATGGGCGGTGGCTTTGGCGCCATGGCCAATGGCACCTTTGCCAACGGCGATAACCTGCTGCTGTCGGGCGTGGTGCTGGCGATCATCGTGATCCTCAATCGCGTCCCGGTGGTGTGGATGCGCAGCTGCGCCATCGTCATCGCCCTGGCGGTTGGCTATGCACTGGCCGGCTACATGGGCCGCCTGGATTTCACCGGCATGCATCAAGCCGCGCTGTTCCAGGTGCCGACGCCGCTGCACTTCGGCCTGGGCTTCTCGTGGGCGCTGTTCATTCCGATGCTGGTGATCTACCTGGTGACTTCGCTGGAAGCCATCGGTGACGTTACCGCCACCAGCAAGGTGTCGCGCCAGCCGGTTGAAGGGCCGGTGTGGATGCAGCGGATCAAGGGTGGCGTGCTGGTCAACGGTGCCAACTCGCTGCTGGCCGGCCTGTTCAATACCTTCCCTAGCTCGATCTTCGCGCAGAACAACGGCGTGATTCAGCTGACTGGCATTGCCAGCCGCCACATCGGCATCTGGATTGCCGTGATGCTGGTGTTGCTGGGCCTGTTCCCAAGCGTTGCCGGGGTGATTCAGGCAGTGCCTGAACCGGTACTGGGCGGCGCGGCCATGGTCATGTTCGGCGCGGTCGCGGCCTCGGGCATCAACATCCTGGCCAGCACCCGCCTGGACCGCCGCGCGTTGCTGATCATCGCCGTGTCGCTGGCGCTGGGCCTGGGCGTGGCGCAGGTGCCGGAGTTCCTGGCGCATATGCCCGCGGCGATTCGCAATGTGCTGGAGTCGGGTGTGGCTACTGGGGGGATCTGTGCGCTGGTGCTGAACTGGTTCTTGCCGGAGAGCAAGGAGCAGGCTTGAGCATTGTGCCCTTCTGGCTGTGCCAAGGGGCCGCTGCGCGGCCCATCGCCGGCAAGCCAGCCCCTACACCGACCGCATCGGGCTCAAGCCATGCGAAGCACCTGTGGGATCGCACAGACCTGGGTTTGAATAGAAAGCTCGGGCCGCTTGCACAAGCGGGCGCGGGCTTTTTTGCTTTATCATGGCGGCATTCTTTTGCACGAGTTATCCATGAAATTCGCTATCGCGGTTTTTTCCCCGGCCCATGCGCCCTCTTCGCGGCGCGCCTTGCGCTTCGCCGAGGCGGTGCTGGCTGGCGGGCATGAGATTGCCCGGCTGTTCTTCTATCAGGATGGCGTGCACAGCGCCTCGGCCAACGTCGTCGCGCCCCAGGATGAACAGGACATCGCCGCCCAGTGGCGCGCCTTTATCGACAGCCACCAGCTCGACGCTGTGGTGTGCATCGCCGCAGCCCTGCGCCGCGGTGTGCTCGACGAAACCGAGGCCAGCCGCTACCAGCGCCCGGCAGTGAACCTGCCCAAGCCGTGGGAGCTGTCCGGCCTGGGCCAATTGCACGAAGCGGCGCAGCAAGCCGACCGCCTGATCTGCTTTGGAGGTGACTGAAATGGCCAAATCCATGTTGATCATCAGCCGCCAGGCACCGTGGAACGGCCCATCCGCCCGCGAAGCACTGGACATCGCCTTGGCTGGCGGTGCCTTCGATCTGCCGCTGGGCATGCTGTTTCTCGATGACGGCGTATTCCAGCTAGCGCCCCATCAGCAACCCGCCGCCGTGCAGCAAAAAAATCTTGCCGCCAACCTGCAGGCCCTGCCGATGTTTGGCGTAGAAGCACTGTTCGCCTGTCAGCACAGCCTGGCCGTGCGCGGGCTGGCCGCCGATACGCTGGCGCTGCCGGTAGATGTGCTGGACGACGCAGCACTGAGGGCACTGATTGCCCGTTTCGACCAAGTGGTGACGCTCTGATGCCGACCTTGCACGTGATTACCCACTCCCCCTTCGGCGACGACCGCCTCGGCAGCTGCCTGCGCCTGCTCGGCAGCGAGGATGCCTTGCTGCTGTGCGGCGATGCGGTCTACGCCCTGCGCGATGGCAGCGAGACGCAGCGCTTGCTGCAAGCAGCCGGCCTGGGTCAGCGCCTGTTCGCCCTCGATGAAGACCTGCAGGCCCGCGCCATCACCGGCGGGCTGGCCAAAGCGGTGGACTACCAGGCGTTCGTTGCGCTGTCGCTGCACTACGACAAGGTCAACAGCTGGCTATGAACACCCTGACGGTAGACAACCAGGCCATTGCCCTGGACAAAGACGGCTTTCTGGTCGACCTGCAAGACTGGTCCCGCGCCGTCGCCGAGGCGCTGGCCGAGCGCGAAAGCATGGCCCTGACCGCCGACCATTGGGAGATCCTCGAACTGCTGCGCCAGTTCTACGAGGAGTACCAGCTGTCGCCTGCCACGCGCCCGTTGATCAAGTACACCGCGCTCAAGCTGGGCCCGGAAAAGGGCAACAGCCCGCACCTGAACCGCCTGTTCAATGGCACCCCCGCCAAACTCGCCGCCAAGCTGGCGGGCCTGCCCAAGCCGACCAATTGCATATGACAGAAGCTCGCCCGCTGACCCTGGAAACCCCCGCCGAACACCCCTTCGCCGAATTCGTGCGCATCCTTGGCAAAGGCAAGCGCGGCGCCCGCGGCTTGACCCGTGAGGAAGCCCGTGCGGCCATGACCCTGCTGCTGGAAGGCAAGGTCGAGGACACCCAGCTGGGTGCCTTCCTCATGCTGCTGCGGCACAAGGAAGAAAGTGCCGAGGAACTGGCCGGTTTCACCGAAGCCCTGCGCGCGCATCTGCAGGCCCCGCGCATTGCCGTCGACCTGGACTGGCCAAGCTACGCCGGCAAGAAGCGCCACCTGCCCTGGTACCTGCTGGCCGCCAAGTGCCTGGCCAACAATGGCGTGCGCATCCTCCTGCACGGCGGTGGCGCGCACACGGCCGGGCGCATGTACACCGAGCAACTGCTGGCCCTGCTGGAGATCCCCCTGTGCCGCGACTGGTCCGCCGTCGAGCAGGCACTGGACCAGCAGCGCCTGGCGTTCTTCCCGCTGCAAGACTGGGCCCCGCAGCTGCAACGGATGATCGACCTGCGCAATACCCTCGGCCTGCGCTCGCCCATCCACTCGCTGGCCCGGGTGCTCAACCCGTTGAGTGCACGCTGCGGGCTGCAGAGCATCTTCCACCCCGGCTACCAGGCCGTGCACCGCGAAGCCAGCCGCCTGCTCGGCGACCACGCCGTGGTGATCAAGGGCGATGGTGGTGAGATCGAGGTCAACCCGGACGTCATCAGCCACCTGTACGGCACCAGCGCAGGCGAAGCCTGGGACGAGGAATGGCCGGCGCTGAGTGAACGCCGCCATGTCAAACCCGCGAGCCTGCAGCCCGAACAGTTGCTGGCAGTGTGGCGCGGCGAGGCTGCAGACAGTTACGGCGAGATGGCCGTCATTGCAACCATGGCCCTTGCCCTGCGCGGTTTGGGCCAGACTCGTGACGAGGCGTTTGCAGCTGCACGCGCTTATTGGGCCGCCCGAAACCAATCGAATAAGTAGATAATAAGTGCGCAGTCTTTGCGCTATTTGTTCGAACGATTTCCCCTAGACTGGGCTCCAACGACAAACAACTTTGTTCCGAGGAACTCACCATGGGCCTTTTGATCGACGGCCGCTGGCACGACCAGTGGTACGAAAACGGCAAGGATGGCGCCTTCAAGCGGGAGAACGCCCAGCGTCGCAATCAGTTGCCGGCCCCCGAGGCCGGTCGCTATCACCTGTATGTGTCGCTGGCTTGCCCATGGGCTCATCGCACGTTGATCGTTCGCGCCCTCAAAGGCCTGGAACCGTTGATCGATGTGTCGGTGGTCAGCTGGCTGATGCAGGAAAACGGCTGGACCTTCGACCAGCAGCAAGGCTCCACCGGGGATCACCTCGACGCCCTTGAATTCATGCACCAGCGCTACACCCAGGACGACCCGCACTACACCGGCCGCGTGACCGTGCCCGTGCTGTGGGACAAACAAGAGAAGCGCATCGTCAACAACGAGTCGGCAGAGATCATCCGCATCTTCAACAGCGCGTTCAACGAGCTGACGGGCAACCACCTGGACTTGTACCCGGAGCCGCTGCGTCCAGCCATCGAGGCGCTTAACTCACGCATCTACCCAGCAGTGAACAACGGCGTTTATCGCGCAGGCTTTGCCACCACGCAGGAAGCCTATGAGACGGCGTTCGACGAAGTGTTCAACGAACTGGATCACCTGGAAGATTTGCTGAGCCGCAATCGTTACCTGGCAGGCGAATACCTGACCGAGGCCGATGTTCGGTTGTTCACCACACTGGTGCGGTTCGATGCGGTGTATCACGGCCACTTCAAGTGCAACCTGCGCCGGCTGAGCGACTATCCGAACCTGTCCAACTGGCTGCGCGAGCTGTACCAGTGGCCGGGCGTGGCGCAAACGGTGAACATGGAGCACATCCAGAAGCACTATTACATGAGCCACAAGACCATCAACCCGAACGGCATCGTGCCCAAAGGGCCGCTGCAGGATTTCAACCTGCCGCATGACCGGGAGCGGTTGGCGGGTAAAGGGATTTGGCAAGGTTGAGCAAGACAGTTGCTCCCACAGGGACCACGAAGCTTGGGAATTGCGCCAGATGGCACCCGCTTTGCGGGTGTTCGCGGCTAAAGCCGCTCCTGCAGAGGTCGCGTTAAGCCTGGGGGTTGCGCTGGATGGCACCCGCTTTGCGGGTGTTCGCGGCTGAAGCCGCTCCTACAGAGGTCGCGTTAAGCCTGGGGGTTGCGCGGTCCGTGTAGGAGCTGGCTTGCCTGCGATGGGCCGCAAAGCGGCCCCAACAATTTCAGCTGTTCTGCGCCCCTTCAAACCAGGCCAGCTTCTCGCGCAACTGCACCACTTCCCCGACAATCACCAGGGTCGGCGCATGCACTTCATGCTGTGCCACCAGCGCTGGCAAGTCCGCCAAGGTACCGGTGAACACCCGCTGATTACGCGTTGTCCCCTGCTGCACCAGCGCCGCTGGCGTGCTCGCCGCACGGCCGTGGCGAATCAGCTCGGCACAGATGGTCGGCAACCCCACCAGCCCCATGTAGAACACCAGAGTCTGGGCAGGCGCCACCAGGTCATTCCAAGGCAGGTTGCTGGTACCGTCCTTGAGGTGACCGGTAACGAAGCGCACCGACTGGGCATAATCGCGATGGGTCAAGGGAATGCCGCCGTAGGCGGAGCACCCACTGGCCGCGGTAATGCCGGGCACCACCTGGAACGGGATACCCTGCTCGGCCAGTTCTTCGATTTCTTCGCCACCCCGGCCGAAGATGAACGGGTCGCCGCCTTTCAGGCGCAACACACGCTTGCCCTGCTTGGCCAGATCGACCAGCAGGCGGTTGATCTGGTCCTGCGGTACGGCATGGTCGGCGCGGCGCTTGCCCACGTAAATGCGTTCGGCATCACGCCGGCACATCTCGATGATGGCGGGTGCCACCAGGCGGTCGTATAGCACCACATCGGCCTGCTGCATCAGGCGCAAAGCGCGGAAGGTGAGCAAGTCCGGATCACCCGGCCCTGCCCCCACCAGATACACCTCGCCGCCCTGCTGCACCGGCGCGCCGTCGACCATCGCCTGCAACAAGCGCTCGGCCTCGGCGCCCTGCCCGGCCAACTGGCGCTCGGCAATGGGGCCCTGGAACACGTTTTCCCAGAAGCCACGACGCTGGTTGACGTCCGGGTAAAGCGCCTTGACCTTGTGCCGGAACCGCGCCGCCAACCCCGCCAACTCGCCATAGGCCGACGGGATCCAGGCCTCCAGCTTGGCGCGGATCAAGCGCGCCAGCACCGGGGCTTCACCACCACTGGAAACCGCCACCACCAACGGCGAACGGTCGACGATGGCCGGGAAGATCACCGTGCACAGGGCCGGCGCATCCACCACGTTCACCGGCAGGTTGCGCGCCTGCGCATCGGCCGAGACCTGGGCATTGAGCCCAGGGTCATCGGTGGCCGCAATCACCAGGCGACAGCCGACCAGGTCGGCTGCCTGATAGCCACGCACCAGGACCTCACCGCCACCTTCACGGGCCAGCGCGGCCAGTTGGCCGTCGACCTCGGGCGCCACCACCCGCAGCGCGGCGCCGGCATCGGCCAGCAGGCGCGCCTTGCGCAAGGCGATTTCGCCGCCGCCGACGACCAGCACACGGCCGCCCTGCAGCTTGTGGAACAGCGGCAGGTAATCCATTTAGCGGATGACCTCGACACCGCCCATGTAGGGCTTGAGCACTTCCGGCACGACGATGGAGCCGTCGGCCTGCTGGTAGTTCTCCAGCACCGCCACCAGGGTACGGCCCACTGCCAGGCCGGAGCCGTTGAGGGTGTGCACCAGCTCCGGCTTGCCGGTTTCCGGGTTGCGCCAGCGGGCCTGCATGCGGCGCGCCTGGAAGTCACCGCAGTTGGAGCAAGAGCTGATTTCGCGGTATTTGTCCTGGCTCGGCACCCACACTTCCAGGTCGTAGGTTTTCACGGCGCCGAAGCCCATGTCGCCGGTGCACAGGGCCAGCACGCGGTAAGGCAGCTCCAGCAGCTGCAGAACGCGCTCGGCGTTGGCAGTCAGGCCTTCCAGGGCTTCCATGGACTTGGACGGCTCGACCACCTGGACCATCTCGACCTTGTCGAACTGGTGCTGGCGGATCATGCCACGGGTGTCACGGCCGGACGCGCCAGCTTCACTGCGGAAGCAAGGGGTATGGGCAACCAGCTTAAGCGGCAGCTGCTTGGCGTCGATGATTTCGCCGGCCACCAGGTTGGTCAGCGACACTTCGGCCGTCGGGATCAGGTAGAAGTCAGCCTCACCTTCTCGGGTGATCTTGAACAGGTCTTCCTCGAACTTCGGCAGCTGGCCGGTACCCTGCAGCGCCGGGGCCTGGACCAGGTACGGGGTGTAGTGCTCTTCGTAGCCGTGTTCACCGGTGTGCAGGTTGATCATGAACTGCGCCAGGGCGCGGTGCAGGCGGGCAATCGGGCCGCGCAGCACGGCAAAGCGGGCGCCCGACAGCTTGGCTGCCGCTTCGAAGTCCAGGCCACCGCTGATCTCGCCCAGGGCGACGTGGTCCTTGATCTCGAAATCGAACGCTTTCGGCGTACCCCAACGGCGCACTTCGACGTTGTCGTCTTCGCTGGCACCCACCGGGACGCTGGCGTCCGGCAGGTTGGGGATGGTCAGGACGATACCGTCCAGTTCAGCCTGGATCTCGTCCAGCTCGACTTTACCAGCCGCCAGCTCACCGGCCATGCGCTCGACATCAGCCATCAGCGGCGCGATGTCCTCGCCCTTGGCCTTGGCCTGGCCGATCGATTTGGAGCGGGCGTTACGCTCGGCCTGCAGCTGCTCGGTGCGGGTCTGCACCGCCTTGCGGCGCTCTTCCAGCGATTCGATGCGCGCGACATCCAGGCTGAAGCCACGGGAGGCGAGGCGGTCAGCCACTTCCTGAAGTTGGCCGCGTAACAGTTTGGAATCGAGCATGTCGTTCTCTCGTTATGTGTATAGGTTGGTTCAGAGTCGGGTCAGGGACAGGCCGGCCCAGGTGGCCAGTAGCCCGCCCATCACGCTAATACCGGTATAGCCCACGGCCAGGGGCACTTGCCCACTTTCCATCAGGCGCACGGTATCGAGCGAAAAGGAGGAAAACGTCGTCAGCCCGCCAAGAAAGCCGACGATCAGACCGGCGCGCAGCTCGACCGGCGCCAGCGGCTTGTGCAGGAACAGGCCGTAAAGCAAGCCGATCAGCAGGCAGCCGACCAGATTGACGGCCAGCGTACCGAGGTAGAAATGCCGAGGCCAGTGGGCCGTGACCCAGTTCGAGGTGGCGAAGCGCAACAAGGTACCGGCGATACCGCCCGCGCTGACCGCGGCAATGAGTGCAATCACGATTTTCTCCGCTGGCGGGGGCTGTTGCGGTCAAGTTCGGCCAGATGGCGCAGTTTTTCGCCGATTTTAAGCTCCAGGCCACGGGGCACGGGCTGGTAGTACTGGCGCGGTTCTAGCTGCTCTGGGAAGTAATCTTCGCCGGCGGCGTAGGCGTCGGGTTCGTCATGGGCGTAGCGGTATTCGTCGCCATAGCCGAGTTGTTTCATCAGCTTGGTCGGGGCGTTGCGCAAGTGCAGCGGCACTTCCAGCGAGCCATGCTCGGCCGCTTCACGCAGGGCCGTCTTGAAGCCCACGTACACCGCGTTGCTCTTGGGTGCACAGGCGATGTAGGTGATCGCCTGGGCCACCGCCAGCTCGCCTTCGGGGCTGCCCAGGCGCTCCTGGACATCCCATGCCGCCAGGCACAGGCTGAGGGCGCGCGGGTCGGCGTTGCCGATGTCTTCGCTGGCCATGCGTACCACGCGGCGGGCGATGTACAGGGGGTCACAGCCGCCGTCGAGCATGCGCGCGAACCAGTACAGCGCGCCATCAGGGTTGGAGCCGCGCACCGATTTGTGCAGGGCGGAAATCTGGTCGTAGAACGCTTCGCCGCCTTTGTCGAAGCGCCGGCGGCTGTCGCCGAGCAGGCTTTGCAGCAGGTCGACACCAATCTCGCCGCCATCTTCGGCCAGGTCCGAGGCGTTTTCGAGGAAGTTGAGCATGCGCCGGCCATCACCGTCGGCGGCGGCCATGAGCATCTTGAAGGCGTCGTCACCGACGCTCAGATGACGCTTGCCCAAGCCGCGCTCTTCGCTGAGGGCTCGGTCGACCAGCTTGCGCAATGCCGGTTCATCCAGGCTCTTGAGCACATACACCCGCGCCCGCGAGAGCAAGGCGTTGTTCAGCTCGAACGACGGGTTTTCGGTGGTGGCGCCAATGAAGATCAGCGTGCCGTCTTCGACAAAAGGCAGAAAAGCATCCTGCTGGGACTTGTTGAAGCGGTGCACTTCGTCCACGAACAGAATCGTGCGACGGCCATATTGAGCAGCCTGCTGCTTGGCCACCTCGACGGCCTGGCGGATCTCCTTGACCCCGGCCAGCACCGCCGAAACCGTTTCGAAGTGCGCATCGCAGAACTGCGCCAGCAGCCGCGCGAGTGTGGTCTTGCCCACCCCCGGCGGCCCCCAGAAGATCATCGAGTGCAGCGCCCCCTGTTCCAGCGCCTCACGCAGCGGTTTGCCGCGCGCCAGCAGGTGCTCCTGGCCGACGTACTCGTCCAGGTTGGACGGGCGCAGCCGGGCGGCCAGGGGCTGGGCAACAGGTTCGCTTCGAAACAGGTCCATGGTGAGCTCTGCTTACTCCTTGATGACGTCCGCGCCTTTCGGGATGTCGAACTTGAACTTGCTGTCCGGCACCGCCTGGTTGGCTTTCACGCCATTGAACAGGATGTTGGTGCGCTGGCCGACGCTGTCGATCAGCTGCATGTCATTGATCAGGCCTTTGCGGAACGACACGCGCAGCGAGTCGAACAAGGTGTCCTTGGTCTTCGGCTTGAGGGTGAAGTCCATCACTTCGCCCTGTTCCTTTGACGCGATGTCGAAGCTCTGGCTGATCTTCGACACGTCACCGGACAACAGCAGCGCCGGGGTCTGGTTCAGGCGCACATCGAGCTTCTTGATGGTGGCTTGCTCCAGGTCCGGGTCCCACAGGGTGACCATTTTGCCGTCAGACACCACGACCTGCTCCTGCGGCGCGTTGGTGTGCCAGTAGAACAGGCCCGGGCGCTTGACGGTCATCTGGCCAGCCGTTTCCTGCAGGCTGGTACCGTCGGCGCCCAACGTCAATTGAGAGAAATTGGCCTCGATGGTCTGCGACTTTTCCAGCAGCTGGGTCAGGCGTTGCACGTCCTGTTCGCCAGCGTAAGCCGCCACGGAACCCATAGCCAGGGCAGAAACCAACAGCATGCGAATCGCGCGCATGGAAATCCTCTTAGGGCAGTAAATGAGCCAGGCGCCCTGCGGGCACCTGGCAAGGTGTTCATCAGTCGCGCGGGCCGCCCGGGGCAATCACTTCCCGCGAGCCGTTGCTGTTCATCGGGGTGACCACGCCGGCCATCTCCATCGCCTCGATCATGCGCGCGGCGCGGTTGTAGCCGATCTTCAGCTTGCGCTGCACGGCCGAGATCGACGCGCGGCGGCTTTCGAGCACGAACTGCACCGCCTCATCATACAGGGCGTCGCTTTCCGAATCCTCGTCGCCACCACCACCGCCGCCGCCTTCGAAGCCACTGCCGGCCTCTTCGACGCCGTTGAGGATGTCGTCGTTGTAGTCCGGCGCACCGCGCAACTTCCAAGCTTCGACCACACGGTGCACTTCATCGTCAGAGACGAACGCGCCGTGGACACGGATCGGCAGGCTGGTGCCCGGCGGCATGTACAGCATGTCACCGTGGCCCAGCAGCTGCTCGGCGCCACCCTGGTCGATGATGGTCCGCGAGTCGATCTTGCTCGACACCTGGAACGCCATGCGGGTCGGGATGTTGGCCTTGATCAGGCCGGTGATCACGTCCACCGACGGGCGCTGGGTGGCGAGGATCAGGTGGATACCGGCAGCACGCGCCTTCTGGGCGATACGGGCGATCAGTTCTTCGACCTTCTTGCCGACGATCATCATCATGTCGGCGAACTCGTCCACCACCACCACGATGGTCGGCAGGGTGTTCAGCGTCGGTGGCTCGTCATCCATGCTCTCGCGGCGGTACAGCGGGTCGTGGACGACCTCGCCGGCCTCCTGGGCGTCCTTGATCTTGCGGTTGAAGCCCGCCAGGTTACGCACGCCCATGGCGGCCATCAGCTTGTAGCGGCGCTCCATCTCGGCGACGCTCCAGCGCAGTGCGTTGGCGGCGTCTTTCATGTCGGTGACCACCGGGCATAGCAAGTGCGGGATGCCTTCATAGATCGACAGTTCGAGCATCTTCGGGTCGATCATGATCAGCCGCGCGTCTTCAGGGCCGGACTTGAACAGGATCGACAGGATCATCGCGTTCACACCCACCGACTTACCGGAACCGGTGGTACCGGCCACCAGCAGGTGAGGCATCTTGGCCAGGTCGGTGATCACCGGCTTGCCACCGATGTCATGGCCCAGGGCCAAGGCAACCGGCGACTTGGATTCGTCGAACAGCGGCGACGACAGCACTTCGGAGAAGCGCACCATCTGCCGGTTTTCGTTGGGGATCTCGATACCCACGGTGGTCTTGCCAGGGATCACCTCGACCACCCGCACACTGGTCACCGCCAGCGAACGCGCAAGGTCTTTGGCAAGGTTGGCGATACGGCTGACCTTGACCCCGGCCGCTGGCTGGATCTCATAACGGGTAATGACCGGGCCCGGGTGGATCGAGTCCACCGAAACTTCAACGCCGAATTCCTTGAGCTTGATTTCCAGCAGCTGGCCGACGCCGGCCAGGGATTCTGGCGAGTACTCGATCTTTTTTTCCTCGGCCGGGTCGAGGATGGAAATCGACGGCAAGGTGCCTTCCACAGCGCTGTCGACGAACAGCGGCGCCTGCTTCTCTTTCATCACCCGTTTGCTTGGCTCCGGCGCCTTGGCCGGCGCTGGCGGGATGATGACAGGGGCCGCAGCCTGCTCGCGCGGCACGACCGTTTCGCGTGGCACCACAGGTTCGCGTGGCGCAGCAACGGGCCGGGCTGGCGGTTCGTCGCGTTCGACGATGCGCTCGCGCAGTTGAGCCTTGGCCGGCTCGCGTTTTTCAGCGGCCATCGGCGCTGCCTTGAAGCTCGGCTCGTCCACCTCGCGCAGTTGCGCTTCCAGGCGTTTGCGCTCGTTGCGCGCCTCCCACCAGCGGTTGGCCGCGCCTTGCACCAGCTCGAACAGGTCAAGGGTGATCTTGCCGGTCATGTCCATCACCTTGAACCACGAAAGGTCGGTGAACACGGTCAGGCCGAACAGGAACAAGGCGATGAACATCAGCGTGCTGCCCTGCACGTTCAGCAGGTTGCGCGCCAGGTCACCCAGGCTCTCGCCCAGGGCACCGCCCGCAGAGAACGGCAGGCTCGCCGGCGGGTGGAAATGGATATGCGCCAGCGCCGCACCGGACAGCACCAGGAACACCAGGCCGATCAGGCGCCAGGAGAACAGCCAGCCGCTCCACTGCCACGGCTGGTGGCGCTCACGGAAGATCTGCCAGGTCTTGATCGCCAGCAGCAGCGGGAAGATGTAGGCGAAGTAGCCGAGCACCATGAACAGGATGTCGGAGAAGTAGGCACCGGCACGCCCGGCGGCGTTCTGCACCTGGTCGACGTTGCTGGTGTGGCTGAAACCAGGGTCCGAGGTGTCGTAGGTCAGCAGCGCCATCCACAAGTACAGGCACAGGGCGCCGACAGCGATCAACGCACCTTCCTTGAGGCGGTAATGCAGCTGCTGCCGCCACAGGGGCACAGGCAAAGGAGCTGGAGTTGCGGTGGATTTCTTCAAAACGCGTCTATTCCTGCGCGTGCTGCGCGTCCAGTAGTGATCGGCCGGCGCCCGGCCAATGAACCACTACTTTTAACATTACTGCCCGCCGGCCGCCATGGCGGTACGCCGTATGGAGCTTGGCTGGGGGCGACTTTCGTATAGGTGCAATTTGAGCATGCATTTTCTTTCGTGACAAAGGCTTATGCTGTGTTTTTGCACAGGTGTGACAGCAAATGTGCCAGATGGTGCCTACGGCCGCCGTAATGTGTAGGAATTTGCCTATTGTTTCATCTGACCAGACGCATTACGGGCAAAACGGCAACCGGGCGGGCCAACAGCATTGACCCCACAAGCCTGCCTTGCCATGCTGCCCTCTCCCCTCCCCCACCGCACGATAGACCATGCTCACCTGGCTAACCCGCGACTCGCTGACCTTCCCGCCCCTGGAAAAGGCCCTGCATGACCCCAACGGCCTGCTAGCCGCTGGCGGCGACCTGAGCCCCGAGCGCCTGGTGCAGGCTTATCGCCACGGCTGCTTCCCCTGGTACCAGGACGGCCAGCCGATTCTCTGGTGGTCGCCCGACCCGCGCACCGTGCTGCTGCCGGACGAACTGCATGTCTCGCGCTCGCTGGCAAAACTGATGCGCCAGGGCCGCTACCAGGTCAGCTTCGACACCGACTTCCCCGCCGTGATCGACGCCTGCGCGGCACCCCGCGACTACGCCGACGGTACCTGGATCACAAACACCATGCGCAACGCCTACTGCGAACTGTACAAACGTGGCATCGCCCATTCTGTGGAAGTGCGCCAGGACGGCGAGTTGGTGGGCGGGCTGTACGGCCTGGCCATGGGCCAGCTGTTTTTCGGCGAATCGATGTTCAGCCGTGCCGACAACGCCTCCAAGGTCGGCTTCGTGACCCTGGTCGAGCACCTGCGCCAGGCCGGCTTCGTGCTGATCGACTGCCAGATGCCCACCAACCACCTGCACAGCCTGGGCGCCCGCGCCATCAGCCGCGCCACTTTTGCCGAGTACCTGGCCCGCCACCTCGACCAGCCCAACAGCGCCACCTGGCTCAACTAGGCGAGTTGCGAGAGCTGGCTTACACTTAAAACAAAGTCTCACCGAAGGGGTCGATCATGACAGAGTTGGCGCGGTTGAAGTTCTATGCCACTCAGCCCCACTCCTGCAGCTACCTGCCGGACGAACAGGCGACCACGCTGTTCCTCGACCCCAGCCAGCCGATGGATGTGAACGTGTACGCCGACCTGTCGGAAATGGGTTTTCGGCGCAGTGGCGACCACCTGTACCGCCCGCATTGCCAGAACTGCAATGCCTGCGTACCCGCGCGCATCCCCGCTGCGCGCTTCATCCCCAACCGCCAGCAGCGGCGCATCCTCAAGCGCAACGCCGACCTCACCGTGACCGCCGCACGCCCGGCCTTCAAGGAAGAGTACTTCGACCTGTACCGGCGCTATATCGAAACCCGCCACGCCGATGGCGACATGTACCCGCCGAGCCGCGACCAGTTTTCTACCTTCCTGGTGCGCGACCTGCCGTTCTGCTGGTTCTACGAGTTCCGCCTGGCCGGCCGCCTTCTGGCCGTCGCGGTGTGCGACCTGCTGCCCAATGGCCTGTCGGCGGTGTACACCTTCTACGAGCCTGGCGAGGAAAGGCGCAGCCTGGGCCGCTTTGCCATCCTCTGGCAGATCACCGAAGCGGTGCGCCAGGACTTGGAAGCGGTGTACCTGGGCTACTGGATCAAGAACTGCAAGAAGATGAACTACAAGACCCAGTACCGCCCCATCGAACTCCTTATCAACCAGCGCTGGGTCACCCTCAACTGAAAGCATTGGCTTGACACACTATTTTCCGGCATAATCCACGCCACTTTTTTGCCCGGTGCGGTTATGCGTCGGGCCAACACTGGACACCGAGGGCTCAACTGCATGTCGAAAGAAGACAGCTTCGAAATGGAAGGTACTGTCGTCGACACCCTGCCCAACACCATGTTCCGCGTGGAGTTGGAAAACGGGCACGTCGTAACCGCGCACATCTCCGGAAAGATGCGCAAGAACTACATCCGTATTCTCACTGGCGACAAGGTACGCGTCGAGCTGACGCCGTACGACCTGAGCAAGGGCCGCATCACCTACCGTGCGCGCTAAGCTCCAGCCATGAAAAAGCCCGGCCATGTGCCGGGCTTTTTTGTGCCTCTGAAATAGCAGGGGCTGCTCTGCAGCCCAATCGCCGGCAAGCCGGCTCCCACGGGGGCGGTGTAGGAGCCGGCTTGCCGGCGATTGGGCCGCAGAGCGGCCCCATTGTCAGGCCACTTCTGCGGTAGTCTCGAAGTCGAACACCAGTTCGCCATCGCGCAGGTCGATGTGCACCACACCGCCATGCTCGGCCAGCTCGCCAAACAGGATCTCCTCAGCCAACGGCCGCTTGATCTTGTCCTGGATAAGCCGCGCCATCGGCCGCGCGCCCATCTGCACATCGTAGCCAGAGGCCGCCAACCAACCGCGGGCGTCATCGCTGACTTCCAGCAGCACACGTTTGTCTTCCAGCTGCGCCTGCAGTTCGATGAGGAACTTGTCGACGATGCTTTTGATCGTTTCGTGGCTCAAGCGGCCGAACTGGATAATGGTGTCCAGACGGTTGCGGAACTCCGGCGTGAAGCTCTTGCGAATGACCTCCATGGCATCGGACGCGTGGTCCTGATGGGTGAAGCCGATCGACGCCCGGGCCGCGGTTTCAGCACCGGCGTTGGTGGTCATGATCACAATCACGTTGCGGAAGTCCGCCTTGCGCCCGTTGTTGTCGGTCAGCGTGCCGTGGTCCATCACCTGCAGCAGCAGGTTGAAGACTTCCGGGTGGGCCTTCTCGATTTCATCGAGCAGCAATACGCAGTGCGGCTGCTTGGTGATGGCCTCGGTCAACAGGCCGCCCTGGTCGAACCCGACATAGCCAGGAGGCGCACCGATCAAACGCGATACGGTATGCCGCTCCATGTACTCGGACATGTCGAAGCGCACCAGCTCCACGCCCAGCGCCTTGGCCAGCTGCCGCGCCGCTTCGGTCTTGCCGACACCGGTAGGCCCGGCGAACAGGAACGAACCAACCGGCTTGTCCGGCGCCTTCAGGCCTGCGCGGGACAGCTTGATCGCCGTGGCCAGCGAGTCGATCGCCTGGTCCTGACCGAACACGGTCAGCTTCAGGTCACGCTCCAGGTTACGCAGCAGCTCCTTGTCGGAACTGCTGACGTGCTTCGGCGGAATACGCGCGATCTTGGCGACGATGTCCTCGACTTGCGGCACGTCGATGCGCTTGACCCGATTCGCCTCGGGCTGCAGGCGCTGGTAGGCACCCGCCTCGTCGATCACGTCGATGGCCTTGTCCGGCATGTGGCGATCGTTGATGTAGCGCGATGCCAGTTCAGCGGCGGCGCGCAGGGCCTCGTCGCTGTACTCGATGTTGTGATGGCTTTCGAAGCGCCCTTTGAGGCCGCGCAGAATGCCGACGGTGTCTTCGACCGAAGGTTCGCTGACATCGACTTTCTGGAAGCGCCGCGCCAGTGCACGGTCCTTCTCGAAAATGCCGCGGAACTCCTGGAAGGTCGTCGAACCAATGCAACGGATCTCGCCGGACGACAGCAGCGGTTTAAGCAGGTTGGACGCATCCATCACCCCGCCCGACGCCGCACCCGCACCGATAATGGTGTGGATCTCGTCGATGAACAGAATGGCCTGCGGGCGTTTGCGCAACTCACCCAGCAACGCCTTGAAGCGTTTTTCGAAGTCGCCACGGTACTTGGTACCCGCCAGCAACGCGCCCAAATCGAGGGAATACACCACGCTCTGCGACAGCAGGTCGGGGACCTGGCCGTCGACGATACGTTTCGCCAGGCCTTCGGCAATGGCGGTCTTGCCCACGCCAGCCTCACCGACCAGCAGCGGGTTGTTCTTGCGGCGGCGGGCAAGAATCTGCGCAACGCGCTCGACCTCCTGCTCGCGCCCGACCAGCGGGTCGATACGCCCGGCACGGGCCAGTTCGTTCAAGTTGCTGGCGTAGGCATCCAGCGGGTTGCTGGAAGAAGACGTTTCACCGCCCTCCTCGTCTTGCATCTCCTGGTCGCTTTCGGCGTGCGAGCCATGGCCCGGCACCTTGGAAATGCCGTGGGCAATGTAGTTGACCACGTCGATACGGGCCACGCTCTGCTGTTTGAGCAGGAACACGGCCTGGCTTTCCTGTTCGCTGAAGATCGCCACCAGCACGTTGGCACCGGTTACTTCGCGTTTGCCGGAGCTTTGCACGTGGAACACGGCACGCTGCAGCACACGCTGGAAGCCCAGGGTTGGCTGGGTTTCGCGGTCTTCATCGTTGACTGGAATCAGGGGCGTGGTGGAATCGATGAACTCTTGCAGGTCGTGCTTGAGTTTGTCGAGATTGGCGCCACAGGCGCGCAGAACGGTCGCAGCAGCCTCATTGTCAAGGAGTGCCAGCAGCAGATGTTCGACGGTCATGAACTCATGACGTTTCGAACGGGCCTCCTTGAAGGCAAGATTGAGGGTGACTTCGAGCTCGCGGTTTAACATAGCTTCACCTCATACCCAAGTGGTCGGCGATTAACCGTCCTTCTCGATTTCACAGAGTAGCGGATGCTGGCTTTCCCTGGCGTATTGGTTGACCTGCATGGCCTTTGTTTCGGCGATGTCACGGGTAAACAATCCGCACACTGCCCGCCCTTCGGTATGGACGGTCAGCATGATCTTGGTCGCCAGCTCGCGGTTCAAACTAAAGAACGTTTCGAGCACTTCGACGACGAAATCCATCGGCGTGTAGTCATCGTTGAACAAAACCACCTTGTACATGGGTGGCGCCTGCAGGATCGGCTTGGCTTCCTGGACTGCAAGACCTGAGCCGTCGTCCTCATTCGATTGCGGGCGATCCTGATTGAATGTTAGTCGAATCTCGCTACGTGCATGCATGGAAAGATTTTCATCATGATCGTCAGGTTAAGGTTATGGGTTGACCGCACAGGCCACTGCCAGCGCGCACGCTGGGCGACCTTGACTATCGGCAAAACGGTGTTACAACCAATAAGAACCCACCGTGGTCGATAAAGATCCGCGCAGTCAACCAGATTTTTCGCAAGGTTCGTATGCGGATGAAGTGGATGATACTCCAGTGATGGAGTCCTTTGCAGAGGGACATAGGGATGGCAAGCGGTAAAGTCAAGTGGTTCAACAATGCCAAGGGCTACGGATTCATCAATGAGGAAGGTAAATCCGAAGACCTGTTCGCTCATTACTCAGCCATCCGGATGGACGGATACAAGACCCTCAAAGCGGGCCAGTCCGTAGTGTTCGACATCGTCCAGGGCCCCAAAGGCCTGCATGCGGTCGAAATCAAGGATGCCGCGGAGGCAGCAGCAGCGGCGGCGGAGGTCGCCAAAAACCAGGGCGAACCGCAGAGCGAAACCGCCTGAGCCTGGCCATTGCTCTGTGCCGGTATACGAATGAACCGGCCGCCTCTTCAGGGAGACGGCCGGTTTTATATTGCCTTACATGTGTTTGATCATCTCGTCGCCAAAACCTGAACTGCCCACCAGCTTCGCCCCCTCCATCAGCCGCTCGAAGTCGTAGGTCACGGTCTTGGCCGCTATCGCGCCGTTGGTGCCCTTGATGATCAGATCGGCCGCTTCGGTCCAGCCCATGTGGCGCAGCATCATCTCCGCAGAGAGAATCACCGAACCGGGGTTGACCTTGTCCTGGCCCGCGTATTTAGGCGCAGTGCCGTGGGTGGCCTCGAACATGGCCACGGTGTCGGACAGGTTGGCGCCCGGCGCGATGCCGATGCCGCCCACTTCCGCCGCCAGGGCATCGGACAGGTAGTCACCGTTGAGGTTGAGCGTGGCAATTACGTCGTACTCAGCCGGGCGCAGCAGGATCTGCTGCAGCATGGCGTCGGCGATCGCGTCCTTCACCACCACCTCACGGCCGGTCTTGGGGTTCTTGAACTTCATCCACGGGCCGCCATCGAGCAGCTCGGCGCCAAATTCGTCCTTGGCCACCTCATAGCCCCAGTCCTTGAAGGCGCCTTCAGTGAACTTCATGATGTTGCCCTTGTGCACCAGGGTCAGCGACTCACGGTCGTTGTCCACCACATACTGCAAGGCTTTGCGCACCAGGCGCTTGGTGCCCTCGCGGGAGACCGGCTTGACGCCGATGCCGCAGTCCTGGTCGAAACGGATCTTGGTGACGCCCATTTCCTCCTTGAGGAACTTGATCACCTTGTTCGCTTCGGGCGAGCCGGCTTTCCACTCGATGCCGGCGTAGATGTCCTCGGAGTTCTCACGGAAGATCACCATGTCCACGTCGCCAGGCTTTTTCACCGGGCTCGGCACGCCCTGGAACCACACCACCGGGCGCAGGCACACATACAGGTCGAGTTGTTGGCGCAAGGCCACGTTCAGCGAACGAATGCCGCCACCCACCGGGGTGGTCAGCGGGCCTTTGATCGACACCACGTATTCGCGCACCGCGTCGAGGGTTTCCTGCGGTAGCCAGGTGTCCTGGTCATAGACCTGGGTAGCTTTCTCGCCGGCATACACCTCCATCCAGGCGATCTTGCGCTTGCCGCCATAGGCCTTGTGCACGGCCGCGTCCACGACCTTGATCATGACGGGAGAAACGTCGACGCCAATCCCGTCCCCTTCGATATAGGGAATGATGGGGTTGTCGGGCACATTGAGCGAATGGTCTGCATTGACGGTGATCTTGGTGCCGTCGGTCGGAACCTTGATTTTCTGGTATCCCATGCTTGCACTACTCCGCTTTCGGGTGTGATTGGACATCATGCGATCCCACTGAGCCTAAACCACATCCGCCGACCTGCAAGCACTGCGACAACACACCACATTGCCCCTACGTCTTTGGTCTTATAAATGGCGCCGATGTCACTTCGCCTTGCTGAATAGCCCGATTGGTTTGATATACTGCGCCGCGACCGAAGGGTCACCAGGGCGAACCCTAGGAAAATGCGGCTCGCCCTCGGCCAGCAATGGCCACGAAGCCTGGGCTGTTACCGCAGCTCAGCACTTGACGCTCGACTGATGCATCCACCATCACCGCTCGCAGCCTCTCGACTTTCCGCTCATGGCGTCGCCAGGGCGAAGCGCCTACCCTGCGCACCTCGAGACTCGAGTACGCTCAGCACATAGAGAGTTAACCCGCATGCCCACCCGTTCCAAGATCATCTATACCTTCACCGACGAAGCCCCTGCCCTCGCCACCTACTCGCTGCTGCCGATCGTCGAAGCCTTCACCGCTTGCGCCGACATCGCCGTCGAAACGCGCGATATCTCCCTGGCAGGCCGTATCCTCTCGGCATTCCCGGAGCAACTCGGCGCCGACAAGCAGGTAGCCGATCATCTGGCGGAACTGGGCCAGCTGGCCACCACCCCTGAAGCCAACATCATCAAGCTGCCGAACATCTCGGCCTCGGTCCCGCAATTGAAAGCGGCGATCAAGGAGCTGCAAGGCAAGGGCTACAACATCCCGGACTACGCCGACGAGCCGGCGACCGCTGAAGAAAAAGAATCCCGCGCGCGCTACGACCGCATCAAGGGCAGCGCCGTGAACCCGGTACTGCGCGAAGGCAACTCCGACCGCCGCGCACCGCTGTCGGTCAAGAACTACGCGCGCAAGCACCCGCACAAGATGGGCGCCTGGGCCGCCGACTCCAAGTCGCACGTTGCCCACATGACCCAAGGCGACTTCTACGGCAGCGAGAAAGCCGCACTGATCGAGGCTGACGACAGCCTGCGCATCGAGCTGGTCGGCAAAGACGGCAGCACCACCGTGCTGAAAGAAAAGACCGCCGTCAAAGCCGCTGAAATCATCGACTGCGCCACCATGAGCCGCAAGGCCCTGAAAGCCTTCATCGCCGAGCAGATCGCCGATGCCAAGGCCTCCGGCGTGCTGCTGTCGGTGCACCTGAAAGCCACCATGATGAAGGTCTCCGACCCGATCATGTTCGGCGTCATCGTCGAAGCCTTCTATGGCGAAGTGCTGGCCAAGCACGCTGCTGCCCTGACCGAAGTCGGCTTCAACGCCAACAACGGCATTGGCGACCTGTATGCCCGCATCAAGGACCTGCCAGCTGACAAGCAGGCCGAAATCGAAGCCGACATCCAGGCCCTGTACGCCGTTCGCCCGGCCCTGGCCATGGTCAACTCCGACAAAGGCATCACCAACCTGCACGTGCCGAGCGACGTCATCGTCGACGCCTCGATGCCGGCCATGATCCGTGACTCGGGCAAGATGTGGAACACCGCCGGTGAACTGCAGGACGCCAAGGCGATCATCCCGGACCGCTGCTACGCCGGCATCTACCAGGCCACCATCGAAGACTGCAAGGCCAACGGTGCATTCGACCCGACCACCATGGGCAGCGTACCGAACGTTGGCCTGATGGCGCAGAAGGCCGAAGAGTACGGCTCCCACGACAAGACCTTCCAGGTCAAGGCCGACGGCGTTGTGCGCGTGGTCGATGGCAAGGGCAAGGTCGTTCTGGAGCAGAACGTCGAAGCCGGTGACATCTTCCGCATGTGCCAGACCAAAGACGCGCCGATCCAGGACTGGGTCAAGCTGGCCGTCAACCGCGCCCGCCTGAGCAACACCCCAGCGGTGTTCTGGCTGGACCCGGCCCGTGCCCACGACGGCGTGATGATCGAGAAGGTGCAGGCGTACCTGAAGGATCACGACACCGCTGGCCTGGACATCCGTGTACTGGCCCCGGTCGACGCCATCAAGTTCTCCCTGGCCCGCATCCGCGAAGGCAAGGACACCATCTCGGTGACCGGCAACGTGCTGCGCGACTACCTGACCGACCTGTTCCCGATCATGGAGCTGGGCACCAGCGCCAAGATGCTGTCGATCGTGCCGCTGATGAACGGCGGTGGCCTGTTCGAAACCGGCGCCGGCGGTTCGGCACCGAAGCACGTACAGCAATTGGTTGAAGAGAACTTCCTGCGTTGGGACTCGCTGGGTGAATTCCTGGCCCTGGCCGCTTCCCTGGAGCACCTGGGCAACACCTACGACAACCCGCGCGCCAAGGTCCTGGCCAACACCCTGGACCAGGCTACCGGCAAGTTCCTCGACACCAACAAGTCGCCTTCGCGCAAAGTCGGTGGTATCGACAACCGCGGCAGCCACTTCTACCTGACCCTGTACTGGGCCCAGGCGCTGGCTGCCCAGAGCGACGACACTGCGCTGCAGGCACGTTTCGCCCCGCTGGCCAAAACCCTGACCGAGAACGAGGAGACCATCGTCGCCGAGCTCAACGCCGTTCAGGGCAAGCCAGTCGACATCGGTGGCTACTACGCGCCGAATGCCGAGCTGACCGCCAAGGTGATGCGCCCAAGCCAGACCCTGAACAGCGCCATTGCTGCCCTGTAAGGCTCGCTTGAAGTAACAGCACAAACCCCGGCCACGCACCGGGGTTTGTGCTTTCTGGGAATTGGGGCCACTGCGCAGCCCTTCGCGGGCAAGCCCGCTCCTACAGGAGAGGTGCTGTCATTGAGCCCTGCACTGTACCTGTAGGAGCGGGCTTGCCCGCGATGGACCGCACAGCGGCCCCAGCGATAAAAGGACAGACCACATGACCTGGCAACCCCACATCACCGTCGCTACCATCGTCGAACAGGACGGCAAGTTCCTCTTCGTCGAAGAATTCAAAGCCGGCCAGCACGTTTTCAACCAACCCGCCGGCCACCTCGAAGCCTTCGAGACCCTGCCCCAGGCCGCCCTGCGCGAAACCCTGGAAGAAACCGCCTGGGAAGTCGAGCTGACCGGCGTGGTCGGCATCTACCTGTACACCGCCCCCAGCAATGGCGTGACCTACCAGCGCATCTGCTTCGCCGCACGCCCGCTGCGCCATCACCCGGACCTGGCACTGGACAGCGACATCGTGCGCGCCGTGTGGCTTACCCGCGAAGAATTGCTCGCCGACCCCAGCCGCTGGCGCAGCGAGCTGGTGCCACGCTGCCTCGACGACTACCTCGCAGGGCCGCTGCACAGCCTCGACCTGCTGCGCGACTGACGCGCCGCCTCGGGTTTGATAGAATCGGCGTTTTTCCCCCTTGATACACATCGGTAGCCATGACCAGCCCAGCACTTAAAGACCCCGCCAAGACCCGCGTCATCGTCGGCATGTCCGGCGGCGTGGACTCTTCCGTCTCCGCCCTTCTGCTCATCGAGCAGGGCTACCAGGTGGAAGGTCTGTTCATGAAGAACTGGGAAGAGGACGACGGCACCGAATACTGCACCGCCCGTGAAGACCTGGCCGACGCCCAGGCCGTGTGCGACCGTATCGGCATCACGCTGCACACCGCCAACTTCGCCGCCGAATACTGGGACAACGTGTTCGAGCACTTCCTCGAGGAGTACAAGGCCGGTCGCACGCCCAACCCGGACATCCTCTGCAATCGCGAAATCAAGTTCAAGGCGTTCCTCGACTACGCCCTGTCGCTGGGTGCCGACCTGATCGCCACCGGCCATTACGTGCGCCGCCGCGACACCGGCGCGCTCACCGAGCTGCTCAAGGGCCTGGACCCGAACAAGGACCAGAGCTACTTCCTGCACGCCGTGGGCGGCAAAGAGATCGCCCGCACGCTGTTCCCGGTGGGCGAGCTGGAAAAGCCCGAAGTGCGCGCCATCGCCGAAAAACACGGCCTGGCCACCGCCAAGAAGAAGGATTCCACCGGTATCTGTTTCATCGGCGAGCGCCGTTTCAGCGACTTCCTCAAGCAGTACCTGCCGGCCCAGCCGGGTGAAATCCAGACCACCGACGGCGAAGTCATCGGCCGCCACCACGGCCTGATGTACCACACCATCGGCCAGCGCCAGGGCTTGGGCATCGGCGGCCTGAAAGACGCCGGCGACGAGCCGTGGTACGTGCTGCACAAAGACCTGACCCGCAACGTGCTGGTGGTCGGCCAGGGCAACGAACACCCGTGGCTGTTCTCCCGCGCCCTGCTCGCCTCGGAAATCTTCTGGGTCAACCCGGTCGACCTCAGCAGCCCGCGCAAGCTCACCGCCAAGGTGCGCTACCGCCAGAGCGACCAGCACTGCACCCTGGAACTGACCGAAAGCGGTTACCGCGCGGTGTTCGACGAACCGCAGCGCGCCGTCACCCCGGGCCAGTCGGTGGTGTTCTATGATGGCGAGGTGTGCCTGGGCGGCGGCGTGATCGAGACGGCCGAGCCGTGGAGCCCGCGCGCATGAGCAACCTGCAGGAGCAATTGATTGCCCTGGGCGGCGTGTTCCAGGCCGCCGTGCTGGTCGACCGCATCGCCCGCACCGGTCAGGCCAGCGAGGCCAATATCGGCTGCATGCTCGGCAGCTTGCTGGTGCGTGACCCCAAGGACACCCTCGAGGTATTTGGCGGTGATGACAGCAACCTGCGCGACGGTTACCGCGCGCTGGTCGGCGCACTCGAGCGCGACCCCAACAGCCTGCAGCGCGAGCCGCTGCGTTATGCGCTGTCGATGCTCGGCCTGGAACGCCAGCTGAACAAGCGCGGCGACCTGCTCGACACCATCGGCAACCGCCTGCCGCAGATCCAGTCCCAGGCCGACCATTTCGGCCTGGTTCACGAAAACGTCATCGCTTCCAGTGGCGCCTTGTACCAGGACACCCTCAGCACCCTGCGCCAGCGCATCCAGGTGCATGGCGACATGCGTTTCCTGCAGCAGCCCAACAACGCCTCGAAAATCCGCGCGCTGCTGCTTGCCGGCATCCGCGCCGCGCGCCTGTGGCGCCAGCTGGGCGGGCACCGCTGGCAACTGGTGTTCAGCCGGCGCAAGCTGCTCAACGAACTGTACGACATGATGCGCAAGCCTTCCTGAAGGCGGCGCCGCCCCCACATAGGCACTGCGACATGTTTTGATAGGCCCGACCTTTGGTCAGCCACCCGACCCCGGCGCATTTTTCATGTATGATATGCGCCCTCCAAAAGCCTGACTGTCCGAGAACACCCCATGCAGCTCTCTTCGCTCACTGCGGTTTCCCCTGTAGACGGCCGTTACGCCGGCAAAACCCAGGCCTTGCGCCCCATTTTCAGCGAATACGGCCTGATCCGTTTCCGCGCCCTGGTCGAAGTACGCTGGCTGCAGCGTCTGGCCGCCCACCCGCAGATCAGCGAAGTGCCGGCGTTCTCCGCCGAGGCCAACGCTCTGCTGGACGGCCTGGCCACCGACTTCAAGCTCGAGCACGCCGAACGCGTCAAGGAAATCGAGCGCACCACCAACCACGACGTCAAGGCGATCGAATACCTCCTCAAGGAGCAGGCTGCGCAACTGCCTGAGCTGGCCAAGGTCAGCGAGTTCATCCACTTCGCCTGCACCAGCGAGGACATCAACAACCTGTCCCACGCCCTGATGCTGCGCGCCGGTCGCGACGAAGTGCTGCTGCCGCTGATGCGCCAGATCGCCGATGCCATCCGCGCCCAGGCCCACGCTCACGCCGACGTGCCGATGCTGTCGCGTACCCACGGTCAGCCGGCCTCGCCGACCACCCTGGGCAAAGAGCTGGCCAACGTGGTGTACCGCCTGGAGCGCCAGATCGCCCAGGTAGCCGCCGTGCCGCTGCTGGGCAAGATCAACGGCGCCGTGGGCAACTACAACGCCCACCTCTCGGCCTACTCGCAGGTCGACTGGGAAGAGAACGCCCGCGCCTTCATCGAAGGCGAGCTGGGCCTGCAGTTCAACCCGTACACTACCCAGATCGAGCCGCACGACTACATTGCCGAGCTGTTCGACGCCATCGCCCGCTTCAACACCATCCTCATCGACTTCGACCGCGACGTCTGGGGCTACATCTCGCTGGGCTACTTCAAGCAGAAGACCGTTGCCGGCGAAATCGGCTCGTCGACCATGCCGCACAAGGTCAACCCGATCGACTTCGAAAACTCCGAAGGCAACCTGGGTATCGCCAACGCGCTGTTCCAGCACCTGGCCAGCAAGCTGCCGATCTCGCGCTGGCAGCGTGACCTGACCGACTCCACCGTGCTGCGCAACCTGGGCGTGGGCTTCGCCCACAGCGTCATCGCCTACGAAGCCAGCCTGAAAGGCATCGGCAAACTGGAAGTCAACACCGCTCGTATCGCCGCCGACCTGGACGCCTGCTGGGAAGTCCTGGCCGAGCCGATCCAGACCGTCATGCGCCGCTTCAACATCGAGAACCCCTACGAGAAGCTCAAAGAGCTGACCCGTGGCAAGGGCATCACCCCTGAAGCGCTGCTGACCTTCATCGACGGCCTGGACATGCCAGCCGACGCCAAGGCCGAGCTCAAGCAATTGACCCCTGCCAGCTACATCGGTAACGCGGCAGCACAGGCCAAACGCATCTAAGTTGCCCGTCGCGTTCAACGCCCGGCCTAGCCGGGCGTTTTTATTCCCGGACGAAAATTACGTTTTTTCAATAGGTTGAACATGAATCCTGATACTCCACTGCAGCTGCTCGGCGGCATCTCGGCCCGCGAATTCATGCGCGACTACTGGCAGAAGAAGCCGCTGCTGGTGCGCCAGGCGTTCCCGGACTTCGAAAGCCCGATCGACCCCGACGAGCTGGCCGGCCTGGCCCTCGAGGAAGAAGTCGAGTCGCGCATCGTGCTCGAGCACGGCGCCCACCCGTGGGAGCTGCGCCGCGGCCCGTTCAACGATGACACCTTCGCCGAATTGCCGGAAAAGGACTGGACCCTGCTGGTGCAGGCTGTCGACCAGTTCGTGCCGGAAGTCGCCGAGCTGCTGGAGCACTTCCGCTTCCTGCCGAGCTGGCGTATCGACGACGTGATGATCAGCTTCGCAGCCCCAGGTGGCAGCGTCGGTCCGCACTTCGACAACTACGACGTGTTCCTGCTGCAGGGCCACGGCCAGCGCAACTGGAAAATCGGCCAGATGTGCGACAGCGAGAGCCCGCTGCTGGAGCACGCCGACCTGCGCATCCTCGCCGAATTCGAACAGAGCGGTGAATGGACCCTGGAACCGGGGGACATGCTCTACCTGCCACCGCGCCTGGCCCACTACGGCGTGGCCGTGGACGACTGCCTGACCTACTCGGTCGGCTTCCGCGCCCCAAGCGCCGCCGAAGTGTTGACCCACTTCACCGACTTCCTCGGCCAGTTCCTGCCTGACGAAGAGCGCTACAGCGACGCCGACGCCCAGCCAGTCAGCGACCCGCACCAGATCCAGCACGATGCCCTCGACCGCCTCAAGGGGCTGATCGACAAGCACATGAACGACAAGGACCTGCTGCTGACCTGGTTCGGCCAGTTCATGACCGAACCGCGCTACCCCGAGCAGGTGGTGGGTGAAGAGCTGGAGGAGCAAGAGCTGATCGAAGCGCTGGAAGATGGCGCCATCCTGATCCGCAACCCGAGCGCCCGCATGGCCTGGTCGGAGCTGGGCGACGACCTGATGCTGTTCGCCAGCGGCCGCAGCTGCCCGCTGCCAGCCAAGCTGCGCGAGCTGTTGAAGCTGGTGTGCTCGGCCGACGCGTTACACATCGACAACCTTGAGCAGTGGCTGCAGGATGAAGATGGCCTTATGCTGGTACAGCAGCTGATCAAACAAGGCAGCCTGGGATTCGCCAATGAATAAGATACGTGTGCGCCTCGCCGACTGGCAGAAGGACAACGCCGATATCCGCCGTATCCGGGAAGCAGTATTCGTCGCCGAACAGCACATTCCGCCGGAACTGGAATTCGACTCGGAGGACCAGGAGGCACTGCACTTCCTGGCACTGGAAGGGGACTACCCGATTGGCACCGCCCGCCTGCTGGCGGACGGCACCATCGGCCGCATTTCGGTGCTCAAGGACTGGCGAGGCCTCAAGGTCGGCGATGCGCTGGTCAATGCGGTGATCGTCGAAGCGCAGAACCGCGACCTCAAGCAGCAGATGCTCAGCGCCCAGGTGCACGCCACACCGTTCTACGAGCGGCTGGGCTTTCGCGTGGTCAGCGAGGAATTTCTCGAAGCCGGCATCCCGCACGTGGACATGGTGCGCGACTCTCGCGAGATCGCCTGATCCCTGGCGGTTGACCTCACCGGCCCTATCGCCGGCAAGCCGGCTCCCACACAGACCTCATGGCTTTCAAGAGCAATGATGCACCTGTGAGAGCCGGCTTGCCGGCGAGAGGCCGGTGGTCACAGAGACCTCATAGCCTTCAAGAGCGGTGATGCACCTGTGGGAGCCGGCTTGCCGGCGAGAGGCCGCTGGTCACAGAGACCTCATAGCCTTCAAGAGCGGCGATGCACCTGTGGGAGCCGGCTTGCCGGCGAGAGGCCGGTGGTCACAGCAACATCCTCACTGATAAAAACCTGTACATCCATCCAGATAAAACTTGCCTCCGCGCCCCCGCTTGCGCATCCTAGCGCTTATCACCCTCGATAAAGCGTTCCCGGCCATGCGCCTGTTCCTCTGCGAAAAACCCTCCCAGGCAAAAGACATCGCCAAGGTCCTCGGCGCCACCCGCAAGGCCGACGGCTGCTGGCAAGGCACCGACGTCTGCGTCACCTGGTGCATCGGCCACCTGCTCGAAACTGCCCCGCCCGACAGCTACGACGAACGCTACAAGCGCTGGAACCTCGCCGACCTGCCGATCATCCCGGAAAAGTGGAAAATGCTGGTCAAGCCCAAGACCGCCAGCCAATTCAAGGCCGTCAAGCGCCTGCTAGGTGAAGCGCGCGAACTGGTCATCGCCACCGACGCCGACCGCGAGGGCGAGATGATCGCCCGCGAACTGGTCGAGCATTGCCGCTACCGTGGGCCGATCCAGCGCCTGTGGTTGTCTGCACTGGACGACGCGTCGATCCGCAAGGCCCTGGCCCGCCTGCTGCCCGGGCAGGAAACCTTCAACCTGTACCACTCGGCCTTGGGCCGCTCCCGCGCCGACTGGCTGATTGGCATGAACATGAGCCGGCTGTTCACCCTGCTCGGCCGCCAATCCGGCTACCAGGGCGTGCTGCCAGTGGGCCGTGTGCAAACGCCGACGCTACGCCTGGTGGTGGACCGCGACCGCAGCATCGCCGATTTCGTCCCGGTACCGTTCTGGGCCATCGACGTCCAGCTCGAACATACCGGCCAGCGCTTCAATGCCCAATGGCGGGCGCCGGAAGACGCCTGCGACGACCAGGGCCGCTGCCTCAACCAGGCGCTGGCCCAACAAGCCGCTGCCGACATGGGCAACGCCGGCTCGGCACGGGTGATCAAGGTCGCCACCGAGCGCGTGCGCGAGGCTGCACCCCTGCCCTTCGACCTCGGCACCCTGCAGGAGCTGTGCTCGAAAAAGTTCGGCCTGGGCGCCCAGGAAACCCTGGACATTGCCCAGGCCCTGTACGAAACCCACAAGCTGATCACCTACCCGCGCAGCGACTGCGGCTACCTGCCCCTCAGCCAGCACAGCGAAGCGCCAGCCATCCTCGCTGCCCTGCAGCGCGCCGATGCCAGCCTGGCGCCGCTGCAGGCGCACCTAGAGCCCCAGCGCCGTTCGCGGGCCTGGAACGACACCAAGGTCACCGCTCACCACGGCATCATCCCCACCGCTGCCGCCAGCGACCCCTCACGCCTGCCGGCCAAGCACAAGGCGGTCTACACCCTGATCCGCGCCCGTTACCTGGCGCAGTTCCTGCCCAACCACGAGTATGACCGCACCCAGGCCGAGTTCGACTGTGCAGGCCATGCGCTGCGCGCTGTTGGCAAGCAGATCGTCGAACCGGGCTGGCGTCGCGCCCTGCCCGAGGCGCTGACCCCGGCCAAAGGCCGCGAAGCACCGCCGGCCCAGGTACTGCCAGCCTTGCGTGAAGGCCAGGACTGCGCCGTGCAGGGCCTGCAGCTGAAAGACCTGTGGACCCAGCCGCCCAAACCGTTCACGGAGGGTGACCTGATCAAGGCCATGAAGAACGTCGCCAAGCTGGTGGACGACCCGCGACTGAAACAGAAGCTCAAGGAAACCACCGGCATCGGCACCGAGGCCACCCGCGCCAGCATCATCCAGGGCCTGCTCGACCGCGGCTACCTGACCAAAAACGGCAAGGCCCTGGCCGCCACACCTGCCGCCTTCAGCCTGATCGACGCCGTGCCCCGCGCCATCGCCGACCCGGGCACCACGGCGATCTGGGAGCAAGCGCTGGACATGGTGCAGAGTGGCGAAATGAGCCTTGAAGAGTTCGTTGCCCGTCAGTCGGCGTGGATGGGCAAGCTGGTGGAGCGCTGCAGCGGCATGCGCATGACCATCAGCGGGCCGGCGGTGGGCAAAGCGGCGCCGTGGAAGAAAAAGGGCAGGAGCAAAGGCAAGGCGGCTGGAAGCAAGCCTAGGCAGCCCCGGCGCAAGACGGCTGCAAAGCCCAGCTGATTGAGTGTCAGTGCTGGCCTCTTCGCGGGGCAAGCCCGCTCCCACAGGTGCCCAAGCCTCAAGGCAGTGGTGAACCTGTGGGAGCGGGCTTGACCCGCGAAGGGGCCAGCACCGGCAACCCATCTTTCAACCTTAGGTGCCACTTTTCAACCGACTGAACGCCCGCGTCAGCTCCCGGTTGAACGCCTTGCCATTGTCATTCTTGCCATACAACCGGGCCCTCACCTGCGCTGGCGGGTACGTCCCCGGCGCGTTGCGAATGCTGGCATCCACCAGGCTGTCAGCCGCCGTGATCGCATTGGCGTAATGAATGGTATCGGTGATCGGCGCAATCACCTCCGGCCGCATCAGGTAATCCAGCAGTTTCCAGGCTGCCTCCGGGTGCGGCGCATCCTTGGGCACCACCAGCGCATCCAGCCAAATGAGGGTGCCTTCCTCGGGGATGCTGTAGTTAAGCGCAAATGCCTTGCCCGCCTGCTGCGCCTGTGCCTGGGCGATCGCAACGTTACCATTCCACGACATCGCCACGCAGGTTTCGCCATTGGCCAGGTCATTGATGTTGCGGTCATTGTCGAAGTAGCGGATGTACGGGCGGACCTTGCGCAATTGCGCCTCCGCCGCCTTGAGGTCCTCGATGCGTTGCTGGTTGATATCCAGCCCCATGTAACGCATGACCGCGGCGAACACCTCGTTGGGGTCATTGAGCAGGCTCACCCCGCAATCGGCGAATTTCGCCACCACCTGGGGGTCGAACAGCATTGCCCAGCTCCCCACCGGTGCCCCGGCCATGCGCGCCGTCACCGCCTGCTGCTGATAGCCCACCCCTGTGGTGCCCCAGGCATAGGTGCCGGCATAACGGTTGCCAGGGTCGAACAATGCCATGTGCTGGCGGAACTCTTCGCCAACGCCTGCCAGGTGGGGCAACCGGGCCTTGTCCAACGGCTGCAGGGCGCCGCTGGCAATCGCTCGGCTCAAGTGCTGGCCGGCACTGAGCACCACATCGTAGCCACTGCCACCGGTGAGCAACTTGGTCTCGGCAGTTTCCAGCGAATCGAAGTGGTCGGCGGTGACGCGGATGCCGGTTTCCTTCTCGAAGTTGGTCAGGGTATCCGGGGCCAGGTATTCGCCCCAGATATACAGGTTGACGGTTGGCTGTTGTGCGTCGGCTGCCTGGGCCACCGACGCCGCGCAACCCAGGGCGACCGCAGCCGCCAGCAGAGGAAATTTCATCAGCGACGGCCCCCGGCGTATTGCGGCATGGTGATGCAGGCGACGTTGCCACCACCCAGGAGGATTTCCCGGGAGTTGTGGATGCCGATGATGCGATGCTCGGGGAACAGCTCGGCCAGGGTCGCCTGAGCAACACTGTCGTTGCGGTCCCCGAACAGCGGCACGACGATGGCCGAATTGCCTGCGTAGTAGTTGATGTACGAAGCGCAGATGCGGGTGCCTGCCTCACGCAGGTGCGTACCTTCGACCTGGTCCAGCCCGGCGGCTTCCTCAGCCGTCCACTGCAGCACTTCGGGCTGTGGCAGCTTGTGGACCTTGAGGTCACGCCCCCGGGCGTCGCGGGTGCTGCGCAGGATGTCGTAAGCCTCCTGGTAGATTTCCCACTGCGGGTCATCGCGGTTGTCCGTCCATTGCAGCACGACTTCACCCGGCCGCACGAAGCACGCCAGGTCGTCGACGTGGCCATCGGTTTCGTCGAACTTGCAACCGCGCGGCAGCCAGATCACCTGGTCGGCGCCCAGGTAGTCCTGCAGCCGGCGCGTGACCTCCTGCTTGCCCAAGTGGGCATTGCGGTTGCGGTTGAGCAGGCACTGCTCGGTGGTCAGCAGGCTGCCCTGGCCGTCGCTCTGGATGCCGCCAAGTTCGGCGATCAGCGGCGCGCGGTAGCGGTCCAGGTTTTCGATCTCGAGAATTTTCTGGGCGATCTGGTCATCTTTGTCCCAGGGGTAGTAAAGGCCGCCGTCCAAACCACCGTAAGCATTGAATTCGAAGTCCACGCCGCGCACTTCACCGCTGCTGTCATTGACCACGAAGCAGGCGCCGCTGTCACGGAACCAGGTATCGTTGCAGGTCATTTCCACCACCCGCACTTGCGCTGGCAGCAGGCGCCGGGCGTTGGCGTATTGCGCAGCAGAAGCGCACACCGTGACCGGCTCGCTGGAGGCGATGGCGCTGGCAATTTCGACCCAGACTTTTTGCGCGGGCTTGGCGCCATTGCGCCACACATCAGGCCGCTCGGGCCAGCCGAGCCAGCAGCCGGCCTTGCGCTCGAATTCGCCCGGCAGGCGGAAACCATCGGCTTTGGGAGTGGTGCTGAGCGAACGTGCCATGGGTCAACCTCGTGTCGATGAGTGATGACTGCACGCTACGCCGGCACGCGGCCGGCTTCCAACGATGAAAACTCAGCGATAGTTGAATTGAATTCAGCTATCGCCCAGCTGTTCGATGAACCAATCGATGAACTGCGCCACCGCCGCGCGCTCCAGGCGCAACCGCTCACACACCAGCGCGTACTGCCCCTGGGCGGTCACGCTTGCAGTGAAAGGCCGCACCAGTTTGCCGCTCTGCAGGTCGCCCTGGCAGGTCAGGTTGTCGCCCATCGCGACCCCCTGCCCGAGCAATGCGGCCTCCAGCGCCAGGGCAGCGTGTGGGAAATACAACTGGCGGGTGGGCAAGGCATCTTCGGCATGGGTGGCCAGCCAGGTGGTCCAGGTGCGGCCATCCTGGTCGTCATGCAGCAGGCAATGGCGCACCAGGTCGCGCGGGCGCTTGAGGCCGCCCTGGTTGAACAGGCCGGGGCTGCACACCGGGAAGAACTGCAACAGCGGCAATGGCCTGACAAAGTGGGTACTGGCGTCGAGGGTGCTGGTGCCATAAGTGATCGCCAGGTCGACATCCAGCGCAGGCGCCCCGGCATCGATCGGCTGCTCGTGCAGGTGCAGGGTGATGTGCGGGTAGCGGTTGCTGAAATCGGCGAGCCGGGCCACCAGCCATTTCTGCGCCAGCTCTGCCGTCACTGCAACCCGCAGCACTGCTTGCGACGCCGGGTCACGCAGGTCGTCGCAGGCCTTGCCGATCAATTCGAAGGCCTGCTGCAGGTGATGCAGCAGGCGCTGGGCCTCGGCGCTGGGGCGCACCTGGCGGCCAACGCGCTCGAACAGGGTGACGCCAAGCTGCTCTTCCAGCTGGCGGATCTGGTGGCTTACCGCACTGTCGGTGACGCACAGCTCGGCAGCGGCGCGGCCGAAATGGCCATGGCGGGCAGCGCACTCGAAGGTGCGCAGGGCGGTCAGGGAAGGCAGGCGGCGCATAGGTATTCCTGTCAGGTCCACGGGTTTGCTTGGCAGCCTTGCGACCGCTCCTTCACCCCGGCAAGGGCGCGGCCTTGTGTCGGCAATGGGTCGCCCAGCGGCCCCACGATCATAAAGCCCGCACGGCGTAACTGGCGATATGAAAATTCCCTGCTAAATTTTCATGAAAATAAACACAATAAATTTCATGAGGGTCCGGCATGTTCAAGCAATCCGCCCAGCACGTTGCCACTTACTACGCCCAGACTTACCCCGCCAGCATTCCCCTGCGCCCTACCCTGCAAGGCCGGCACGACACCGACGTGCTGATCATAGGCGCCGGTTTCAGCGGGCTGCACACCGCCCTGCGCCTGGCCATGGCCGGCAAGCGCGTCACCCTGCTGGAAGCCAGCCGGGTGGCCTGGGCCGCCTCCGGCCGCAATGGTGGCCAGGCATTGCTGGGCTGGTCGTGCGACATGCCGCCCCTCGAAAAGGCACTGGGTGTGGAGCGCACCCGGCGCCTGTGGGCCAGCATGTGCTGGGCCGCCGAAGAACTGCGTGAACTGCCAAAGCGCCATGGCTTCGAAATCGACTACCGCGTGGGCAGCCTGTGGACATCGGTGCTACCGCGCCGCGTGAAAATGCTGGAGGAGGCATTGCAGGATGCCGAGCAAAAATGGGGCTATGACGCCCTGCGCCTGATCGGCCGTGACGAACTGCCACAATGGATCGACAGCCCGCGCTACCAGGCCGCACTGTACGACGCCAAAGGCGCGCACCTCAACCCGCTGAAGCTGGCCCAGGGCTTGGCCGCCACCCTCGAAGCCGCGGGCAGCCGGCTATTCGAGCAAAGCCATGTGCTGGACTACCAGCAGACCGCCAATGGCTATGTCGCCCACACCGCCCAGGGCGAGGTGCACTGTGATGTGCTGGTGCTGGCCTGCAACGCCTACATCGACCGCCTCGACCGCAACCTGTCGCGCCGGCTGCTGCCGGTCGGCTCGTACCAGGTGGCCACCGCACCGCTGGATGCCGACTTCACCCGTTCGCTGCTGCCACGCAACAGTTGCGTGATCGACAACCAGTTCGTGCCCGACTACTTCCGCCTCACCCCGGACAACCGCCTGCTCTTCGGCGGCGGTTGCACTTACCTGGGCGGTATTCCAAAGGATGTGGCCAGCGCCACTCGCCCCTACCTGGAGCGGGTGTTCCCGCAGCTGGCCGGCGTGGCCATCGACTATGCCTGGGGCGGGCACATCGACTGCAGTATCCAGCGTACCCCGGATATCGGCCGCGAAGGCCAGCGCTACTGGCTGCAAGGCTTCTCTGGCCATGGTGTGCTGCCGACCCTGGCCGGCGCGCGGGCGGTGAGTGATGCAATCCTTGGCGACGACGACCTGCTGGCGCTGTACCAGGGCATCGACAATGGCCGCTTCCCAGGTGGTGACTTCCTGGCCGCCCCGCTAGAGGCCGCCGCCAAAGCCTGGTACCGGATGCGCGATCATGTCTGAAGACGCCCAGGGCCTGGCACTGCTGATCCGCGACCTGCGCAAGCACCGCGGGCTGACCCTCGGCGAGCTGGCCACCCAGGTCAAGCGCTCACTGGGCTTTCTGTCCCAGGTCGAGCGCGGCCTGTCGCAACCCACTGTGGCCGACCTGACCGCCATCAGCGAGGCGCTGCGCGTTCCCACCACCTACTTCTACCAAGCCAGTCAACCCCGTGAACTGGACTGGGTCACCCGCCCGGGCGAGCGGCGCACGATCTACTACGCCGAGGGCATCAGCGACGTGCTGGTGTCCCCCACCCTGCACGGCAGTTTCGCCATGCTCGAAAGCCACCTGGCGCCCGGCGCCAGCAGTGGCGAGGGCCACCTGGACGACAGCTCCGAACAAGGCGGTTTCGTGCTTGAGGGCGAGCTGACACTGTGGCTCGAAGGCCGCGAAGAAGCAGTGACACTCGGCCCCAACGACAGCTTCCAGCTACCGCCACACAGCCAGTTTCGCTACGCCAACCTGACCACCCAGACGACCCGCGTCCTCTGGGTTTTCCGATGAGAGCACAGCATGACAACAACAACTACAGGCTTTGCCGATCTGCTCAGTGAAGTGCGCGCCTTCCGCGCCCGTTATCCCGATGTGCGCCACATCGACCTGCTGAGCCTGGACATCCCCGGGCATTTCTACGGCAAGCGCTACCCCATCGACATGCTGGAGAAGGTCGCCGCCGGTAGCCCGCTGAAACTGCCGCAGAACTGCGTGTTGCTGGGCGTGCAAGGCGGGCTGTTCCCGATTGGCGACTACTGCTTCAACGATGGAGACCCGGATGCGCTGCGGCGCTTGATCCCCGGCACCCTCAAGCCGGTCACCTGGGAGCGCGAGCCGCTGGGCCAGATGCTGATCAGCTCCGATGGCACCGCAGCGCCCATCGAGTTCGAGCCACGAGAAGTGCTCGCCCGCGTACTGCAGCGCCTGGAGCGGCGCGGCATTCGCCCGGTGGTGGCGTTCGAGCTGGAGTTCTACCTGTTCGACCGGGCGCTCAAGCAAGGGCTGCCGCAGTTCCCGCACGACCCCTTCACCGATGACCCGGACGATCAGCCGAACATGCACATTGAGCGGCTGTCGCGGTTCAGCGATGTGCTGCGTGACATGGTGGCAACGGCCAACGCACAAGGGATCGACGCCAACGTCATCACCGCCGAACTGGGCCCCGGTCAGTTCGAGATCAACTTCGGCCACTGCGACGACGGCCTGCGCGCCGCTGACTGGGCGGCCTTGTTCTGCCGCAGCACGCGCGGTGTGGCACTCAAGCACGGGCTGCGCGCCTCGTTCATGAGCAAACCCTACCTGCAGGCACCGGGCAGCGGCATGCATGTGCACGTCAGCCTGTACGACACCGCCGGCAACAACCTGCTGGCGGCCGACCAGCAACGGCGGCTGCGCCACGCGGTGGCCGGCTGCCTGGCGTTGCTCCCGCACTGCATGCCGATCTTTGCCGGCAACCACAATGCGTTTCGCCGGTATGGCGCCATGGTCAATGCCGCCAGCCGCGCCAGTTGGGGCTTTGAGGACCGTGATGCGTGCATACGCATCCCCGAGTCGGATGCACGCAATGTGCGTATCGAGCACCGGCTGGCAGGCGCGGATGCCAACCCGTACCTGGTGCTGGCGGCAATCCTGTGTGGCATGGAGCACGGGCTGGATGCCGGGCAGGAGCCGATTGCGCCGCTGAATGAGGACCGCAGCAGCGGGATCGACTTTCCCAAGGACATGCTGAGCGCGGTCTCGGCCATGCGTGGGCACCCGGCCGTGAATGAAGGGCTGGGCGAAGAATTCGTGATGGTGTACTGCGAGAACAAGCGCCAGGACCACCTGGCATTTATGCAGGAGGTCAGTGCCAGGGAATACCGCTGGTTCCTTTGAAACCAACACTGACCCTACCGATCCGGCTCCCACGAGTGGTGTCTGCGTGGGAGCCGGCTTGCCGGCGATGAGGCCAGAACTGACAACACAGAAATCTCTCCTATCCTCAATAGCTCACCTGGCAACCCCCTGCACAGAGGAGACGCGACCATGAGCTACGTGACCACGAAAGATGGCGTTCAAATCTTCTACAAGGACTGGGGCCCGCGCGATGCGCCGGTCATTCACTTCCACCACGGCTGGCCGCTCAGCGCCGACGACTGGGACGCCCAACTGCTGTTCTTCCTCGCCCAGGGCTTCCGTGTCGTGGCCCATGATCGCCGCGGCCATGGCCGCTCCAGCCAGGTGTGGGACGGTCATGACATGGACCACTACGCCGATGACGTAGCCGCCGTGGTCGAGCACCTGGGGATTCAGGGCGCGGTGCATGTCGGCCATTCCACCGGTGGCGGCGAAGTGGTGCGCTACATGGCCCGTTACCCCGGCGACAACGTAGCCAAGGCGGTGCTGATCGCCGCGGTACCGCCGCTGATGGTACAGACCCCAGGCAACCCCGGCGGCCTGCCCAAGTCAGTGTTCGATGGCTTCCAGGCACAGGTGGCGAGTAACCGGGCGCAGTTCTACCGCGATGTGCCGACCGGGCCGTTCTATGGCTATAACCGGCCAGGTGCCGAGCCTGCCGAAGGGGTCATTGCCAATTGGTGGCGCCAAGGCATGATCGGCAGCGCCAAGGCCCATTACGACGGGATCGTGGCGTTTTCCCAGACCGATTTCACCGAAGACCTGAAGAAGATCCAGCAGCCAGTGCTGGTGATGCATGGCGATGATGACCAGATCGTGCCCTACGAAAACGCCGGGCCGCTATCGGCCAAGCTGTTGCCCAATGGCACATTGAAGACGTACAAAGGCTTCCCGCATGGCATGCCGACCACCCATGCCGATGTGATCAATGCGGATTTGCTGGCGTTTATCCGTAGCTGAGCTGTGCTTCAAAGCCGGCCTCTTCACGGGCATGCCCGAAGAGGCCGGCACTGGCAACCCATCCCTCCCGGCATTACCATGTTGCGCTTCCAGCGCGGCAGTTTGCCGCACCCTGCCTTCTTGCCTGCCGAATCCCAATGCCCTTCGAACTCACCGTAGAACCCCTCACCCTGCTGATCCTGGCCCTGGTCGCCTTCGTCGCCGGATTCATCGACGCCATCGCCGGCGGTGGCGGCCTGCTGACCACCCCGGCGCTGCTCACCGCCGGCATGCCCCCGCACCTGGTGCTGGGTACCAACAAGCTCAGCTCGACCTTCGGCTCGGCCACGGCCGGCTTCACCTACTACAAACGCAAGCTGTTCCATCCGGCGCAGTGGCGCCCGGCCTTGTTCGCCACGCTGCTCGGTGCATTGATCGGTGCAGTGATCGCCCACTACATGCCCGCCGAATGGCTGAACAAGATGCTCCCGGTGATCGTCTTCGCCTGTGGTATCTACCTGCTGTTCGGCGGCACACCCAAGGCGCCGCTGGACGCCGATGCGCCCATCAAGAAGAAGTGGCAGTTCCCGCAGGGCTTTACCCTGGGCTTCTATGACGGTGTGGCCGGCCCCGGTACCGGCGCGTTCTGGACCGTGAGCACGCTGCTGCTCTACCCCATCGACCTGGTCCGCGCCAGCGGCGTTGCGCGCAGCATGAACTTCGTCAGCAACATCGCGGCGCTGACGGTGTTCATCATTTCCGGGCAGGTGGACTACGTCGTCGGCCTGTGCATGGGCCTGTCGGTGATGGTCGGCGCGTTCTTCGGCGCACGCACGGCGATCAGCGGTGGCAGCAAATTCATCCGCCCCGTGTTCATCACCGTGGTGCTGGCACTGACCGTGCGCCTAGCGTGGCAGCACTGGTTCGGGCAGGCCTAAGCGGCGGGCCACATACAAATCGATCAGGTACCGGGCAATCGATCGCCCGGCCGGCAGCGGCGGCAGTTCGTGCACGTTGAACCACTGGGCGTCCTCGATCTCGTCCGGCTGCATGACGATGTCGCCACCGGCGTATTGCGCGTGAAAACCCAGCATCATCGAATGCGGGAATGGCCAGCACTGGCTGCCGATGTACTCGATGTTGCGCACCTCGACCGCCACCTCCTCACGCACTTCGCGCACCAGGCAGTCCTCGGCCGACTCGCCCGGCTCGGCGAAGCCTGCCAGGGTGCTGTACACACCGGTGACGAAGCGCGGCGAACGCGCCAGCAGAATCTCGTCGCCACGGGTCACCAGCACGATCATGCTCGGCGAAATGCGCGGGTAGCTGCGCAGGTCGCAAGGCTGGCAGTACATCGCCCGCTCCCAGCGCACCTGCGTCATCGGCTGGCCGCAACTGCCGCAGAAGCGGTGCTCGCGGGCCCAGGTGCCAATCTGCGCGGCATAGCCGAGGACTTTGTAGAGGTCGAAGTCGCCTTCGAGCATGAAGGCGCGCAACCCGCGCCAGCTGCAGCCTGGCACCTCGGCGGTGGTGCGCAGCTCGAGCAGGAACACCGGCTCGCCGTCGAAGTGGCCGATACCGTGCTCGGCCAAGACGTCGAGGTCCTGGCGCTTTAGCCAGTCGCGTGGGAACAGCGCACCGTTGGCGTCCACCAGAAACCCCTCCGGGCTGCGGGCAACGGCCCAGCCCCCGGTGATCTGCGGGTCGAGTACTGCGGTAGTCCAGCGTGCTGACATGTCGGGGTTCCTGTGCTGCGTCCCCCGGCCCGGTCAGTCGGCGAACGTCGGTTTCTGTTTGCTCATGTGCGCCGCCACGGCCACGCGCAGGTCTTCGGACTGCAGCATCGCGGCGTTCCAGGTGGCGATGTATTCCAGGCCATCGTCGATGCGATGGTCGCGCATGTAGCTGAGCATTTCCTTGGTGCCGGCCACGGCGATCGGCGATTTTGCGGCAATCTCGCGGGCGATGGCAAAGACCCCGTCGAGCAGCGCAGCCTGATCATCATAGACCCGGTTCACCAGGCCGATGCGCAGTGCCTCCTCGGCCTCGACGTTGCGCCCGGTGAAGGCCAGCTCACGCATGATGCCGTCGCCGATGATCCGTGGCAAACGTTGCAGGGTGCCGACATCGGCGGCCATGCCCATGTCGATTTCCTTGATCGAGAACTGCGCGTCCGCGCTGCAATAGCGCATGTCGCACGCCGAAACCAGGTCGATGGCGCCGCCGATGCAGTAGCCCTGGATCGCCGCCAGCACCGGCTTGCGGCAGTTGTCCACGGCATTGAACGAAGCCTGCAGGCGCAGGATGGTGCGGCGCAGCAGGCGCGCGTTGCGGCCCACGTCCTTGCCCATCTGGCCGGCCAGCGAGGCCAGCATCATCAGGTCGATGCCCGAGGAAAAGTGCTTGCCCGCGCCACTGATGACCACCGCGCGCACCGCGTCGGTGTCGTCGATCCACTGGAAGATATCGACGATTTCTTTCCAGAAGGCCGCGTTCATCGCGTTGACCTTTTCCGGGCGGTTGATCTGCACATGGGCGATGTTGTCGGTCAGTTCGACCTTGAACGCGCTGTACTCGGTCACGGGCTGCACTCCTGTGGGGGAAGGGTTCACAGCGCAGGATGGTAACTCAGGCGGGTTGCCGTGCTTGTGCCAAAAGCGGGACTTGGTGGGGTTGCTGTGGGATATACGTTGAAGATGCGGTGTTCATGAGACCGAGCGCCGCCCGCGCGGCGCATCGCGGGCAAGCCCGCTCCTACATTTGTTGCAACGTGCCATGGCCTGTGAGGCCATAGTTGCCAGCCTTGTTGGCATGACCCAATTTTTCGGCTGGCTCTGCCGACGCCCCATCTGTCTTCAGTCATGCGCCAAGGCGGACAACCATGGCCTGACTGGAACGGCGCGTTGCAACAAATGTAGGAGCGGGCTTGCCCGCGATGCGCCGCGCGGGCGGCGCTCGGTCTCAAAGGCGCTGAAGATCTCAAGGCAAGCGCTTCGCGATGCGCCGCGCGGGCGGCGCTCGATCTGCTGAACAACGCCCATCCAACGCCCTGCACCAAAAACCCATACAACTTTTGCCCCTCACCTGCATCGAAGCAAAGGTAAGCATCCATCCGCTTCCAGGAGGTTCGCCATGCCGATGCGTAAAACCCTGATCCTTTCCTGCATAACGCTAGCCCTGGCCGGCTGCGCCGGTTCAGGCGACGAACACCGGGCGCCGCCCACCACCCAGCAGGTCGACCTGCAACGCTACCAAGGCACCTGGTACGAGCTGGCGCGCTTGCCGATGTTCTTCCAGCGCAACTGCGTGCAGTCCGAGGCGCACTACGGCTTGCGCGAGGACGGGCGCATCGACGTGACCAACCGCTGCAAGGAAAAGGACGGCCAATTGAACGAGGCCAAGGGTATCGCCGAGGCCCAGCAGCCTGGCAAGACCGACAAGCTCTGGGTGCAGTTCGACAACTGGTTCAGCCGCCTGGCGCCAGGGCTGACCAAGGGCGAATACTGGGTGCTGTACCACGACAAGGACTACCGCGTGGCGCTGGTCGGGCACCCGAACCGGGAGTACCTGTGGCTGCTGTCGCGCACGCCGGCCATTACCGACCAGACCCGCGAACAGCTGCTGGCGATCGCCCAGAAGCAAGGCTATGACACCAGCAAGCTGATCTGGCGCCAGGCGGAGTAACCTGCGCCGGGTGCACACCATCGACGCCGGGCCTCAATCCGGCTAAGGTGTGCGCCCTCTCAGCATCCGAAACCTGCCACTGTCGACGCACAATGGACCTACTTTTTCTAGGCACCTCGGCCGGTGTGCCGACCAAGGCCCGCAATGTCAGCGCCACCGCGGTCATCGAAGCCAGCGGTAGCCAGTGGTACCTGGTCGATTGTGGCGAAGGCACCCAGCATCAATTACTGCGCACGCCTTTGTCGATACGCGATCTGCGTGGGGTGTTCATCACCCATGTGCACGGCGACCATTGCTTCGGCCTGCCCGGCCTGCTGGCCAGTGCCGGCATGAGCGGGCGCACCCAACCCCTGGACTTGATTCTGCCTGCTGCACTGCACGACTGGCTTCGTCTGGGCCTGGCCGCCAGCGATACCTTCCTGCCATTCGAGTTGCGCTTGCTGGCAGTCGAGCAACTGACCGACTGGTGCAGCGATACGCTGCGCGTCAGCACCGTGCAACTGTCGCACCGGGTACCCAGCGTCGGCTACGTGTTCACCGAACTCAACCCCGAGCCGCGCCTGGACGTACAGCGCCTGGACGCAGAGGGCATCCCACGCGGCCCGTTGTGGGGCGAGCTGGCCAAGGGGCATTCCGCCGAACATGCAGGTCGGGTGCTGCACGGCCGCGATTACCTGCGGGCCTCGCGCCCGGCGCGAAAGGTGATTGTCTGTGGCGACAACGACAGCCCCGAGTTGCTCGCTGAGGTCGCCAAGGGTGCCGATGTGCTGGTGCACGAAGCGACTTTCACCCAGCCGATCATCGAGCGCAGCGGGGCCACCTTTGGTCACAGCAGTGCGGCTCAGGTGGCGCGCTTTGCCGAAACGGCCGGGGTGCGCAACCTGGTGCTCACACACTTCAGTGCCCGCTACCAGCCCGACCCGCGACGCAGCCCGTGCATCGACGACGTGCGCGAAGAAGCGCTGGCGCAGTACAGCGGCAACCTGACGCTGGCGCGGGACCTGCAGCGTTATCACATTGGGCGTGATGGCTGCCTCTGTGTGGGAGCGGCTTGAGCCGCGAAGCAGGCGCCGCGGTGGATGGCACCGGCTTCGCCGGTGTTCGCGGCTGCAGCCGCTCCTACAGGAACCCCGTCAAATCAGTAAGTTAGCGTTTGGGCTTGGCCCGCGAGCAGGCCAGCACAGGCCCTAAGCAGCCAAACGCCCGCTGGCAATCGCCTCCGACGCCGCCAGCATCGCCCGCAGCAACACCGCGCAGCCTGCCGCCAGGTCCTCCGGGGTGGCGTTCTCGATTTCGTTATGGCTGATGCCATTCTCGCAGGGCACGAAGATCATCCCCGCCGGCCCCAGTTCGGCCAGGAAGATCGCGTCATGCCCTGCCCCGCTGACGATATCCATGTGCGCCAAGCCCAGAGCCTGCGCCGAATCGCGCACCGCATCGACGCAACCACGGTCGAAATACAGCGCGGGGAAGTCGGCCGTCGGGGTCAGTTCGTGGCTCAGGCCGTGCTTGGCACAGGTGGCGTCGATGACCGCACGCACGTCAGCGATCATCGAATCGAGCTGCTCGCCTTCGAGATGACGCAAGTCCAGGGTCATGCGCACTTCGCCCGGGATCACGTTGCGTGAGCCAGGGTAGGCCTGCAGGCAACCGACCGTGCCGCAAGCATGCGGTTGATGGCCAAGGGCCGCGCGGTTGACCGCCTCGACCACCGCTGCGGCGCCAACCAAAGCGTCCTTGCGCAGGTGCATCGGCGTAGGGCCGGCGTGCGCTTCGACCCCGCGCAAGGTCAGGTCGAACCACTTCTGCCCCAGTGCGCCGAGCACCACGCCGATGGTCTTGGCCTGGTCTTCAAGAATCGGCCCCTGCTCGATGTGCGCTTCGAAATACGCGCCCACCGGGTGGCCAAGCACCGCCCGCTGGCCGGCATAGCCAATGGCGTTCAACGCCTCGCCCACCGTCACGCCCTGGGCGTCACGCTTGGCCAAGGTGTCCTCCAGGGTGAACTTGCCGGCAAATACCCCCGAGCCCATCATGCACGGCGGGAAGCGCGAACCTTCTTCGTTGGTCCATACCACCACTTCCAGCGGTGCCTCGGTTTCGATGCCGAGGTCGTTGAGGGTGCGGATGACCTCCAGGCCCGCCATCACCCCGAAGCAGCCATCGAACTTGCCGCCGGTGGGCTGGGTGTCGATATGACTGCCGGTCATCACCGGGGGCAGCTTGGGGTTGCGGCCGGGGCGCCGGGCGAAGATGTTGCCGACGCCATCGACGCTGACGCTGCAGCCAGCAGCCTCGCACCACTCAACGAACAGGTCGCGGGCCTGGCGGTCGAGGTCGGTCAATGCCAGGCGGCAGACACCGCCCTTGGGCGTGGCCCCCAGGCGCGCGAGCGCCATCAGGGATTGCCACAAGCGCTCACTGCTGACGTGGCGTTCGGTGGATTGCAGCACATGCTGGGCTGGGGTCATGGGTCGTGTCTCCTCAGGCGTTTTTGTTATCGGCATTCATCACAGGCTGCACTGGCCCACGCACCGCCACGGCACCAAGCGCGTAGTACAGCGCCCCGCCAAGCAGCGAACCGGTAAACCAGCCATAGTCGTAGAACCAGCTGAAACTGCTGTTGCCGATGGCCATCACGGTCAGCGCCACCGGCAGCGCGAAGGCGGCAAAGCCTGCCCAGTTCCAGGCCGGGTAGACGTCGTCGCGGTACAGCCCTGCCAGGTCCAGTTTCTGCCGGCGGATCAGGAAGTAGTCCACCACCATGATCCCGGCAATCGGCCCGAGCAGGCTGGAGTAGCCCAGCAACCAGTTGGAATAGACGCTCTCCAGGCTCAGGTCGGAAACGATCCAGCCGAGCTTCTTCAGCAGCTCATGGCCCATCAGCGCCAGGCCGATGAAACCGGTCAGCCATACGGCGCGGCTGCGCCCGATCAGGCGCGGGGCGATGTTCTGGAAGTCGTTGGTCGGCGAGACGATATTGGCCGCCGTGTTGGTCGACAGCGTGGCAATCACGATCAGCGCCATGGCCAGGGCCACCCAACCCGGGCTGTGGATCTTGCCGATCAAACTCACCGGGTCGGACACTGTTTCACCCACCAGCGATGCCGAAGCGGCGGTCAGCACCACGCCCAGCGACGCAAACAGGAACATGGTCAGCGGCAGGCCGAAGATCTGCCCCAGAATCTGGTCTTTCTGGCTCTTGGCGTAACGGCTGAAGTCCGGAATGTTCAGCGACAGCGTGGCCCAGAAACCAACCATCGCCGTGAGCCCCGCGCAGAAGTAGCTGACCACGCTAGCCCCCTCGGGACGCTTGGGTGGCTGGGCCAGCAGCTCGGTCATCGACATGTGCGGCAACGCCCAGAACAACAGGCCGACGCCCACCGCCACCAGCAGCGGCGCTGACAAGGTCTCGAGCCACTTGATCGACTCCGCACCGCGCAACACCACCCACAGGTTGAGCGCCCAGAACACCATGAAGCCGATGACTTCACCGGTGCCGCCCAAGGCCTTCCACTCAGGGAAAATCGAGCCCAGGAACAGGTGAATGGCCAAGCCACCGAACATCGTCTGGATACCGAACCAGCCGCAGGCAACCACCGCGCGGATCAGGCACGGCACGTTGGAGCCGAGAATGCCGAACGATGAGCGCAGCAATACCGGAAACGGAATGCCGTACTTGGTGCCGGGGAATGCGTTGAGGGTGAGCGGGATCAGCACGATCAGGTTGGCCAACAGAATCGCCAGCAACGCTTCACCCACGCTCAGGCCGAAATAGGCCGTGAGCACGCCGCCGAGGGTGTAGGTGGGTACGCAGATGGACATGCCCACCCACAGCGCGGTGATGTGCCACTTGTTCCAGGTGCGCTGGTGCACCTTGGTCGGTGCGATGTCGTGGTTGTAGCGCGGGCTGTCGAGGACGTCATTGCCTGCGGACAGCTCGAACAGGCCAGCCTGCTCGACCACTTCGGATCTGCTCTGTTGCATGGGGCCTTCTCCAGTTTTTCTAATTGTTTGCTCATCGGGCTAATGCGATGGCCGGAGTACACACACCACCAGTACTGCTCCTCCGGTCCGGCCTGGCGGTTGTGGCCGTACTCAAATTGCGTGCCGGGCAGGCCTGCGTCTGCCCGGCCGGCCGCCGCCGACCGGAGGTAATCAACTGATCTGCAAGGCATATATCGACTTCAACCGAAGGCACGGTTATTCCATCGGCTGTCGCTCACTGCGTTAGGGGCCGGCCCTGGCCCCCAGCAGTAGGGTTCAAACTGGTGCAACCTGGTTTTTCACAAGCGCGTCCGGCGCTTCGAAGCCAGGTTTCAAGCAGCTGATTTTGCATGGAAAATCTTGACCAATTTGGCTTCTTGTCAAGTGCGTCAAAATGGTGAACAGGCTCACCATTTTGGTGAACTGAACAATAAATCCTTAAATATCAGTCATTTATTAAAGTTATAAGCTCATAAATTATTTTCTTGAACAATCCAAATTCAGCATCTAGATTTCAATCTTGTCAGGCCTGACAGGATTAACCAGCCCTCAGCCACTGGCACATAAAAACTCAAGAACCGGCCCAGACCGGTCAGCCTGCGAGGAAGACGGCATGTCCCTGTTGATCCGTGGCGCCACCGTGGTAACGCACGAAGAGAGCTACCCCGCCGATGTGCTTTGTGTCGATGGCCAGATCCGTGCCATTGGCAAAGACCTTGAAGCCCCCACCGACTGCGAGATCCTCGACGGCAGCGGCAGGTACCTGATGCCCGGGGGCATCGACCCGCACACCCACATGCAGTTGCCCTTCATGGGCACCGTGGCCAGTGAAGACTTTTTCAGCGGCACCGCTGCAGGGCTGGCGGGCGGTACCACGTCGATCATCGATTTCGTCATCCCCAACCCCCAGCAGTCGCTGCTGGAGGCCTTCCACACCTGGCGTGGCTGGGCGCAGAAAAGCGCCTGCGACTATGGCTTCCATGTCGCCATCACCTGGTGGAGCGAGCAGGTTGCCGAAGAAATGGGCGAGCTGGTCAACCACCATGGGGTAAACAGCTTCAAGCACTTCATGGCCTACAAGAACGCCATCATGGCCGCCGACGACACGCTGGTGGCCAGCTTCGAACGCTGCCTGCAGCTGGGCGCAGTACCTACGGTGCACGCCGAAAACGGCGAGCTGGTTTACCACCTGCAGAAAAAACTGCTCGCCCAGGGGCTGACCGGCCCGGAAGCACACCCGCTGTCGCGCCCCTCGCAAGTTGAAGGTGAAGCCGCCAGCCGCGCTATCCGCATCGCTGAAACCATTGGTACACCGTTGTACGTGGTACACATTTCCAGCCGCGAAGCGCTGGACGAAATCACCTACGCCCGGGCCAAAGGCCAGCCGGTGTACGGTGAAGTGCTGCCCGGCCACCTGCTGATCGATGACAGCGTCTACCGCAACCCGGACTGGGCCACTGCCGCCGGCTACGTGATGAGCCCCCCGTTCCGCCCGCGCGAGCATCAGGAGGCGCTGTGGCGCGGGCTGCAGTCGGGCAACCTGCACACCACCGCCACCGACCACTGCTGCTTCTGCGCCGAACAGAAAGCCATGGGCCGCAACGATTTCAGCCGCATCCCCAACGGCACTGCCGGCATCGAAGACCGCATGGCGGTGTTGTGGGACGCTGGGGTCAACAGTGGGCGCTTGTCGATGCATGAATTCGTCGCGCTGACCTCCACCAACACCGCGAAAATCTTCAATCTGTTCCCGCGCAAGGGCGCCATCCGCGTCGGCGCCGATGCCGACCTGGTGCTGTGGGACCCACAGGGCACGCGCACCATCTCGGCACAGACGCACCACCAGCGCGTCGATTTCAACATCTTCGAGGGCCGCACCGTGCGCGGCATCCCCAGCCACACCATCAGCCAGGGCCGCCTGGTCTGGGCCGATGGCGACCTGCGCGCAGAAGCTGGCGCCGGTCGTTACGTGGAGCGCCCGGCCTACCCCTCGGTGTACGAGGTACTGGGCCGCCGCGCCGAGCAGCAGCGCCCGACGCCCGTTCAGCGCTGAGCCACCCCGCAATGCCGTACCGGCCCCCAGAGGCCGGGCGGCGCCGTATTGCCGTTGACTGCCAAAACCAAAAAAGAAAAGAGAGGCTACAACCGTGATCGATGCCCTGAACCACTTGCCGCGCCCCCGGGCCGGCGCCGACCAGCTGGCCGAGCAATTCACCGACCTCGCGCCGCCGCTCACCGCCCGCCAGGCCGCCGTAGAGAGCGCACGTTGCCTCTACTGCTACGATGCCCCGTGCGTGAACGCCTGCCCGAGCGAAATCGACATCCCCTCGTTCATCCACCGTATCAGCGACGACAACCTGCAAGGGGCCGCCGAGCGCATTCTCTCGGCCAACATCCTGGGTGGCAGCTGTGCCCGTGTGTGCCCCACCGAAATCCTCTGCCAGCAGGCCTGCGTGCGCAACAACGCCCAGGAATGCGCGCCGGTGCTGATTGGCCAGCTGCAACGCTATGCCCTGGACAATGCCGGCTTCAGCGAACACCCGTTCAAGCGCTCACCCTCCACGGGCAAACGCATCGCCGTGGTGGGTGCCGGGCCGGCCGGGTTGTCCTGCGCCCATCGCCTGGCCCTGCACGGCCATGATGTGGTGGTGTTCGAAGCCTGTGAAAAAGCTGGCGGCCTGAACGAGTACGGCATCGCCCGCTACAAGCTGGTGGACGACTACGCCCAGCGCGAAGTGGAGTTCCTGCTTGGCATCGGTGGCATCGAAATCCGTCACGGCCAACGCCTGGGTGCCAACCTGAGCCTGACCGAACTGCGCGATCAGTACGACGCCGTGTTTCTCGGCCTTGGCCTGAACGCGGTGCGCCAGCTCGGCCTGGCCGACGAAGAGGCGCCCGGCTTGCTGGCCGCTACCGCGTATATCCGTGAACTGCGCCAGGCTGACGACCTGTCGCTACTGCCACTGGCGCAGCGTTGCCTGGTCATCGGCGCGGGCAACACCGCCATCGACATGGCCGTGCAGATGAGCCGCCTCGGCGCCCGCGACGTCAACCTGGTGTACCGCCGCGGCCACGCCGACATGGGCGCCACCGGTCATGAACAGGACATTGCCAAGGCCAACCAGGTGCGCCTGCACACCTGGTCGCGCCCCGACGCCGTGCTGCTGGACGATGACGGCCGCGTACGCGGCATGCGCTTCGCCCGTACCGAATTGGCGGAAGGCCGCCTGCGCGATACCGGTGAAACCTTCGAGTTGCCAGCCGACGCCATCTTCAAGGCCATCGGCCAACGCTTCGACGAACAAAGCCTGAGCGACCCACTGGCCGCCCAACTGGCCCGCGACGGCGAACGCATCCGCGTCGACGAGGGCATGCGCACCAGCCTCCCGGGGGTTTATGCCGGCGGCGACTGTACTGCCCTGGGCCAGGACCTCACCGTCCAGGCCGTGCAACACGGCAAGCTGGCGGCTGAAGCCATCCATGCCCAACTCATGCTCAATGTGGAGGCTGCATAAATGGCCGATCTGTCTATCGTGTTCGCCGGCATCAAGGCCCCCAACCCGTTCTGGCTGGCCTCCGCGCCGCCGACCGACAAAGCCTACAACGTGGTCCGCGCCTTCGAGGCCGGCTGGGGCGGCGTGGTCTGGAAAACCCTGGGCGAGGACCCGGCAGCGGTCAACGTGTCATCGCGCTATTCGGCGCATTTTGGCGCCAACCGCCAGGTGCAGGGCATCAACAACATCGAGCTGATCACCGACCGTTCGCTGGAGATCAACCTGCGTGAAATCACCCAGGTGAAGAAGGACTGGCCCGACCGGGCGTTGATCGTGTCGCTGATGGTGCCGTGCGTCGAAGAGTCGTGGAAGTTCATCCTGCCGCTGGTGGAAGCTACCGGCGCCGACGGCATCGAACTCAACTTCGGCTGCCCGCACGGCATGCCCGAGCGCGGCATGGGCGCGGCAGTCGGCCAGGTGCCAGAGTACGTGGAGATGGTGACCCGCTGGTGCAAGACGTACTGCTCGTTGCCGGTGATCGTCAAGCTCACGCCCAACATCACCGACATCCGTCAGTCGGCCCGGGCGGCCCATCGCGGCGGCGCCGATGCCGTGTCGCTGATCAACACCATCAACTCGATCACCAGCGTCGACCTGGACCGCATGGTCGCCCACCCGATCGTCGGTGACCAGAGCACCCACGGTGGCTACTGCGGCTCGGCCGTTAAACCCATTGCGCTGAACATGGTGGCTGAAATCGCCCGAGACCCGGAAACCCGCGGCTTGCCGATCTGCGGTATCGGGGGCATCGGCAACTGGCGCGATGCTGCCGAGTTCATTGCCCTGGGCAGTGGTGCGGTGCAGGTGTGCACCGCAGCAATGCTGCATGGCTTTCGCATTGTCGAGGACATGAAGGACGGATTGGCGCGCTGGATGGACCAGCACGGGCACGCCAACCTGGAGGCATTCCGCGGCCAGGCCGTAGGGCATACCACCGACTGGAAGTACCTGGACATCAACTACAAGTCGGTGGCGCACATCGACCAGGCTGCCTGCATCGGTTGTGGGCGCTGCCATATCGCGTGCGAAGACACTTCACACCAGGCCATTGCCAGCACGTTGAAGGCTGACGGGACGCATGTCTATAGCGTGATCGAGGACGAGTGCGTGGGCTGCAACCTGTGCCAGATCACCTGCCCGGTGGAAAGCTGCATCGACATGGTCGCGCAGGACACCGGCAAGCCGTACCTGAACTGGACCCAGGACCCGCGCAACCCCTACCGCGAAGCGAGCTGAGCCCATTGGGGCCGCTGCGCGACCCATTCGCTGGCAAGCCAGCTCCCACAGGTACGGCGCCGCTCTCGATCGCTATGCAGTTCCTGGACTGCCCCAAGGGTTGGATTGGTGTCCAGCTTCTTGGGAACAGGCCATACCTGTGGGAGCCGGCTTGCCGGCGAATGGGCCGCGCAGCGGCCCCGACAGTTCAAGGCTCCAAGCCAATGCCACGCAAGATTACACACGTCACCGTCTGCACCGCGCTCTCGAACGCCAGGTCCGACAGCGGTTCACCCCCATTGAGCACGGCAACCTGGTAACCAAAGTCGGCATAGTGCTGGGTCGATGCCCAGATCATGTACAGCAACGCCGAAGGCTCCACCGGCAGAATGCGCCCTTCTTCCACCCAACGGCGGATCTTGTCTTCCTTGAGCTTCGCCCAAGGCACCAGGCTGTCTTCCAGGCTCACCCCGAGCAGCGGCGCGCCATGCAGCATCTCTTCGGCCCAGATCTTCGAGCCCAGCGGCCGCGAGCGCGAATGGCCCATCTTTGCCCGGATGTAGCTGGTCAGCACCACCCGTGGGTCGTCGAAGTTCTCGAAGCACAGCGCGTCCTGCTTCCACACATCCAGCAGGTCTTGCAGCACCGCGCGAAACAGATCGTCCTTGGTGCTGAAATAGTAATGCAGGTTGGAGCGCGGCAGCTCGGCCTGTTCGGCGATATCGCCCATGGAGGTGGCGCCGTAGCCCTTCTCGGCGAACACCTTTTCAGCGGCCATGAGGATTTTTTCGATGTTGCGTCGGCGAATTTCGATCTTGTGGTTGGCCATGCCGTTCCTAGTACCCATGCACCCTTTGTTGGCGCTGGTTTGCCTGCGATGGGCCGCCGCAACGGCCCTCATTCTGCTCGCCCTTTGGTATCAGGCGCCCCGGCACTACCCACACCTCGCCCGATCGCGTACGGGGCACTGCGCCCGGTGCAGGTTCAACGCCGTATTGATGATGCCGATATGGCTGAAGGCCTGGGGGAAATTGCCGAGCATGCGCTTGCCGGTCGGGTCGTACTGTTCGGCCAGCAGGCCCACGTCATTGCACAGCCCGGTCAGGTGCTCGTACAGCGCGTGCGCTTCATCCTGGCGCCCCAACAGCACATACACGTCGGCCAGCCAGAATGAACAGACCAGGAACGTCCCCTCACCTGGCGTCAGGCCGTCGCTGCAGCGGTCGCTGTCATAGCGCATCAGCAAACCGTTCTTCAGCAGGCGCTGCTCTATCTGCTCCAAGGTGCGCAGAAACCGCTCATCCTCCACTGGCAGAAAACCGGTCAGGGCAATCTGCAGCAGGCTGGCGTCAATTTCGGTCGAGCCGTAGGCCTGGACGAAGTGCTGGCCGTGGGCATCCAGCCCGCGCTCGCACACTTCACGGCGGATCTCGTCTGCCACCTGCCGGTAATGCCGACTACGCTCACGGCCCTCTTCGGGGGTGTCGGCAAGGCCCGCCGCACGGTCGAAGGCGACCCAGGCCATCACCTTGGAATGCACGAAATGCTGCCTGCCGCCGCGCACTTCCCAGATGCCTTCGTCCGGCTCGCGCCAGATGCGCTCGACATACGGCAAGATCAAACGGGAGATCGCCGCGCTGCGCGGGTGCCGGGGCAGCCCGCCCTTGATCGCCTGGGCCATGGCGTCGGCCAGCTCGCCGTAGATATCCAGCTGCATCTGCTGCGCAGCGGCATTGCCCACGCGCACAGGCTGGGAGTGCTCGTACCCGGCCAGCCAGGGCAAGGTGTACTCCTGCAGGTCGCGCTCGCCGGCCAGGCCATACATGATCTGCATCTGCTCGGGGTTGCCGGCCACCGAGCGCAGCAGCCATTCGCGCCAGGCCTGGGCTTCGTCGAAATAGCCAAGGTTCATGAACGCCAGCAAGGTCATGGTCGCATCACGCAACCAGCAGAAGCGGTAATCCCAGTTGCGCTCATGGCCGATGCTTTCGGGCAGCGAGGTGGTGACGGCGGCGACGATGCCGCCAGTGGGTGCGTAGGTCATGGCCTTGAGGGTCAGCAACGAGCGGCGCACCTTGGCGCTGTACGGGCCGACCTCAGGGCAACGAGCGGCAAAGGCCTGCCAGTGATCAATGGTGTGTTCGAGGGCCTGTTCGATGTCACAGTCGGGCTGCACCGGCAGGTGCGAAGGCTGGTGGCGCAGGCTGAACACCTGGCGTTCACCGGCGCAAACCCGAAACCGCGCGACGGTGTGGTGGTCGCGGGCATGCGAGGGTACGGTGCTGCACAGGATCAGCCGGTCAGGGCCGGCGACCGCGCTCAGGGTCAGCGGGTCGAGCTTTTCCACCCACGGCACGCTGCGGCCGTAATCGAAGCGCATCACCAGGTCCATTTCAAAATTGGTTTCGCCGGAAACACCCTCGACGATGCGCACCACCGAGTTGACATCGTTCAAGGGCATGAAGTCGAGTACGCGGGCGCGGCCGCTGGCGGTCACCCAGGTGGTTTCCATGACCAGGGTGTCTTCAAGGTAGGTGCGGCTGGTGTGTTCGATGGGGTCGCAGGGGGCCAGGCGCCAGCGCCCGTTTTCTTCGTTGCCCAACAGGGCGGCGAAAACAGCGGGGGCGTCGAAGCGGGGCAGGCACAGCCAGTCGATGGAGCCGTCACGGCTGACCAGGGCGGCGCTGCGGCAGTTGCCGAGCAGGGCGTAGTCTTCGATGTGGGCGGGCATGCGGTCTCCTGTGGTTTCTGAACTTGAAGGGGACAGCGTCGGCCTGATCGCGGGCATGCCGGCGATCAGGCCAGCTCAGTCACCCCAACCTGTGCCACTCACGCTTGTCGCGGGCCAGCAATTCATTGCCAGCCTCAGGCCCATCCTCACCGGCCGGGTACTCATGCACCTCGCTGTCCTGGGCCCACGCATCGAGAAACGGCTGCACTGCACGCCAGCCGTTCTCGATGTTGTCGGCCCGCTGGAACAAGGTCTGGTCGCCGGTCAGGCAGTCATAGATCAACGTCTCGTAACCGGTCGCCGGGGTCATCTTGAAGAAGTCCCTGTAGGCAAAACCCAGCTCGACGTTTTCCATCACAAGCTCCGGCCCCGGGCGCTTGGCCTGCAGGTCGAACCACATGCCTTCATTGGGCTGGATCTGGATCTTCAGGTAGTTGGGCTTGGGCCGCTCCAGCTCGGACTCGCGAAACTGCGCATACGGTGCGGGCTTGAAGCAGATGGCGATTTCGGTGTCGCGCACGCTCATGCGCTTGCCGGTGCGCAGGTAGAACGGCACGCCGGCCCAGCGCCAGTTGTCGATCATCACCTTGAGGGCCACGTAGGTTTCGGTCTGGCTGTCGGCCGCCACCCGTTCCTCCTGGCGATACCCGGCCAGGTGCTTGCGGCCCTGCTTGCCGGCGGTGTACTGGCCACGCACGGAGTTTTTCAGGGCCATCTTCGCCGACCAGGGGCGAATGGCGCCGATGACCTTGGCCTTCTCGCCCCGTACGGCGTCGGCGCCGAAGGCTGCAGGCGGCTCCATGGCGACCATCGCCAGCAGCTGGAACAGGTGGTTGGGCACCATGTCGCGCAGGGCGCCAGTGGTGTCGTAGAAACCACCACGGCTCTCGACACCGACCGTCTCGGCGGCGGTGATCTGCACATGGTCGATGTAGTGGTTGTTCCAGAACGACTCGAACAGGCCGTTGGAGAACCGGCTGACCAGGATGTTCTGCACGGTTTCCTTGCCCAGGTAGTGGTCGATGCGGTAGATCTGCCGCTCGCTCATCACCTTCAGCAAACAGGCGTTGAGTGCCTCGGCGCTCGCCAGGTCGGTGCCGAATGGCTTCTCCACCACGACCCGGCGAAAGCCCCCGCCAGACTCATCCAGCAAGCCTGCCTCGCCCAGGCGCTGCGCCACTTCAGGGAAGAAGCGCGGCGAGGTGGCCAGGTAGAAGATGGCGTTGCCGTGGCTGGTCTTGTCGATGCGCTTGGCCAGCGCCGCGTAGGTGGCCGGGTCGAGAAAATCGCCCGTCTGGTAGTCCAGGCGCTTGGCCAGGCGTGCCCAGAGTTTTTCGTCCACGCCCTTGGCCGCGCCCTCGCCGCCCTTGTCACGCTCACGCATGAAGTCGTGCAGGCGCTGGGCGAACGCCTCGGCGGTGGCGGCGTTATGGTCGACGCCGACGATGCGCAGGTTGCGGTCAAGCAGGCCATCGCGGCTGAGGTTGTACAGCGCCGGCATCAGCAGGCGCTTGACCAGGTCACCGTTGGCGCCGAACAGGAACAATGTGCAAGGCGGAGCAGCAGGTATGGTCTTTTGGGTCATTGGCCTTTTTTCTCGACGTGGCCACCGAAGCCCAGGCGCATGGCCGAGAGCACTTTGTCGCCGTAGGTGCCCTGCTGCTGACGCGAGCGGAAACGCGCGAACAGCGCACTGGACAGCACCGGCACCGGCACCGCCTGTTCGACGGCCGCGTCGATGGTCCAGCGGCCCTCGCCACTGTCGGACACCGAGCCGCTGAACTGCGCCAGTTGCGGGTCGGCCACCAGGGCATCGGCGGTAAGGTCGAGCAACCAGGACGTCACCACGCTGCCCCGGCGCCACACTTCGGCGATCTCGGCAACATTCAGGTCGAAGCGCTGTTCTTCGGGCAGCTCGTTGCCCCCCTTGCTGCGCAGCAGGTCGAAGCCCTCGGCATAGGCCTGCATCAGGCCGTATTCGATGCCGTTGTGCACCATCTTCACGTAGTGCCCGGCACCGGGCGGGCCTGCGTGGATGTAGCCGTGCTCGGCACGGTCGTGCTCACCCTCGCGGCCCTGGGTCCGCGGGATGTCGCCCACGCCCGGCGCCAAGGCCTTGAACAGTGGCTCCAGGCGCTCGAACACGTCTTTCTCGCCGCCGATCATCATGCAGTAGCCACGGTCCAGGCCCCACACACCGCCGGAGGTGCCAACGTCCAGGTAATGCAGCCCGCGCTTGGCCAGTTCGGCGGCGCGGCGCATGTCGTCCTTGTAGAAGGTATTGCCGCCGTCGATGATCGCATCGCCCGGCTCCAGCAGCTCGGCCAGCTGCGCAATGGTCTGCTCGGTCGGCTCGCCCGCCGGCAGCATCACCCACACCGCGCGCGGCGCTTTCAGTTTTTGCACCAGCGCGCCCAGGTCGTGGGCACCTTGGGCGCCCTCGCCTTCCAGCGCGGTGATGGCTTCACGGTTGCGGTCGTTGACCACCGTGCGGTGACCGGCGCGCATCAGGCGCCTTGCAATATTGCCGCCCATGCGGCCCAGCCCGACGATTCCCAGTTGCATGAGCCGATGCTCCCCTTGATAAATGAATGACAACTCAGTCCAGCGATTCAGATTAGTCCAGCGCAGCGCCCGAGGGTTCAGCGACGAACGGCAAGACAACGTTAAACAAAAAAGTTCCCATGGTCGCAGAAAGAATTCAGAATGCGCGCCGCGTGAAGCGTCTACGCTTTAACTGTCACCAGCCAAAACTGCGAGGTGTATACATGGGTACCTTGATGCCTGCCACCCCCACCCAGACCCTCTATGTCTCCGTACGCCGTGATGAACTGCGCAAACTGAAAGACGAACGTGAACTGCTGCGCCAACAGGTCGCTCAGTTGCACATGCTGCTGGAGCAAGCGCGCTCCGGCGACAAAACCGTCAGCCTTTAAAGGTATTGCTCATACGGTGGGAGCCGAACGCTCCCACCACGCTCATCCAGGCTGATCAGCCACGCACCACGTTAGGGCATCCTCCCCGCCTACGCCACAATACTGCACACCTCAAAACACCCCGCGCCCCACCTTCGAACACCCCATTCACATCCCGTCACACACGCCAACGTTTGCGTCTATCTCGCGTCATAACGAAAGTGACCAATGGGTCACCTTTTTATCTCCCTCTCTCCTACACTCAGCTTTCGGCCCGGCATTTGCTCATAGCAAGAGCGACGTAAAAAAGTCGAACTTTTGCAAATGGGGGCGGGTCAGCAACTAAGTAGGCCAATCGCATCGGGGCATCCCACGCCACGGCCTGCCACCCCAACCAGTCCAATCGCTTTCGGCCGGAATGCCGATCGCGCCGTGCATGTGCGCACGACCTTGGGGCAAGGACCGCAACAAGACGACAAGCAATAGAGATAACCAGAACGATATAGAACAACGGGTGCCAGCACCCGGCATAGGATAGGGACGGAGAGAAGTATGATCAGTGCCGCTGTCGAACCTCACGTAGATTCATTCAAACCGGAAAACCGCGAACCGCTCACCCCGGAGTTCGCCACGACAGGCAAGGCACCCGGCGCCCAGCGCCAGCACAACCCGAACAAACGCAAGATCCTCTTCGTTACCTCGGAGATCGCCGACCTGGTCAAGACCGGCGGCCTGGGCGATGTATCCGCGGCGCTGCCAAGGGCGCTGGCGCACCTGCACGATGTGCGTGTGCTGATACCGGGCTACCGCCAAGTGATGGAAAGCGACAACCCCATTCACATTGTTGGCGAACTCGGTGGCCACGCCGCCCTGCCGCCGTGCAAGATCGGCCGCATGGACATGGCTGATGGCCTGGTCATTTATGTACTGATCTGCCCCGAACTGTACCAGCGCGACGGCTCTCCCTATGGCGCCAACAACGGTCGCGACTGGCCCGACAACCACATCCGCTTCGCCCGCCTGGGCCTGGCTGCTGCCGAGATCGCCGCGGGCGAAGGCAAGATCCACTGGAAGCCTGAAGTGGTGCACGCTCATGACTGGCCTGCCGGCTTGGCCCCGGCCTACATGCACTGGCGCGGGCTGAACACGCCGACCCTGTTCACCATTCACAACCTGGCTTACCAGGGTGTGTACAGCCGTGCCTGCAGCCCGGAACTGGCGATCCCCGACCACGCCATGCAGCAGGAAGGCATGGAGTTCTACGGCAAGCTGTCGTTCCTCAAGGCCGGCCTGGCGTACTCCAGCCACATCACTACCGTCAGCGCCACCTACGCCCGCGAAATCACCACGCCGGAATTCGGCTGTGGCCTGGATGGCTTCCTCGCCAGCAAGGCCCAGCAAGGCCTGCTTGGTGGCATCCCCAACGGCATCGACGAGAGCTGGGATTCGGCCACCGACCAGCACCTGCAGCACAATTTCAGCATCAACGACTGGGACGGCAAGGCACGCAACGCCGAAGCAGTGCGCCGCCTGTTCGAGCTGGAACCCTCCGAAGGGCCACTGTTCGCCGTAGTTTCTCGCCTTGTGTTCCAGAAGGGCCTGGACCTGACCCTGGGTGTGGCCGACTACATCGTCGAACAGGGGGGGCAGATCGCGATCATCGGCCGTGGCGAGCCTGAAGAAGAGCAGGCCATGAGTGAACTGGCCGTGCGCCACCCGGGCCGCATCGGTGTGCGGATCGGCTTCAACGAGACCGACGCCCGGCGCATGTTCGCCGGCAGCGACTTCCTGCTGATGCCGTCGCGCTACGAGCCCTGCGGCCTGAGCCAGATGTACGCGCAGCGTTTCGGTTCGCTGCCCGTGGCACGCAACACCGGCGGGCTGGCCGACACCATCGAGAACGGTGTAACCGGCTTCCTGTTCGATGAGTCCACGGTGGAAAGTTACCGCGAAGCGCTGGGCCGTGCCTTCTACGTCTACGGCAAGAAGAACCTGCTCAATGCCATGCGCTGCCTGTCGATGACCCAGCCGTTCAACTGGTGCCAGGCAGTAGAACCCTACGCCCGCCTCTACGAGGACCTGGTCAAGCAGACACAACTCAGCCACTACTGAGCAGGGGGTGGAAGATGCACAGGCATGGCGCACACTTAATGGACGCCACGTCGGCGCGCTTCGCCCTGTGGGCGCCGGATGCGCGCAACGTGAGCTTGGAATTGGAGGGGCAGCCGCCTGTCGAGCTGCTGCCCGAAGGCGATGGCTGGTACACGGCGGTTGCCGCGTGCCAGGCCGGCGCCCGTTATCACTATCGCATCGACGGTGAGCTGCAGGTGGCCGACCCGGCCTCGCGCTTCCAACCCGAGGGCGTACAGGGCCCGAGCCAGGTGGTGGACACCCAGGCCTATGCCTGGCAACACCCCTGGCAAGGCCGCCCCTGGCACGAAGCGGTGATTCAGGAGCTGCACGTCGGTGTACTCGAAGGCTACCCCGGCGTTGCCCGGCACCTGCCACGCCTGGCCGAGCTGGGCATCAGTGCCATCGAGCTGATGCCCCTGGGGCAGTTCCCCGGCGAGCGCAACTGGGGCTACGACGGTGTGCTGCCCTATGCACCGCAACATACCTACGGCAGCCCGGAGCAGCTGTGCGCGCTGGTCGACAGTGCCCACGGTGAGGGCCTGATGGTGCTGGTGGATGTGGTCTACAACCACTTCGGCCCAGACGGCAATTACCTGCACCAGTACGCCAGCCCGTTCTTTCGCGAGGACCGGCAGACGCCCTGGGGCGCTGCCATCGATTTTCGCCGCCCCGAGGTGCGCGAGTTCTTCATCCAGAACGCCCTGATGTGGCTGTGCGACTACCGCTGCGACGGCCTGCGCCTGGACGCCGTGCACGCCATCGACCAGCCCGACTTTCTGGTCGAGCTGGCGCAGCGGGTGCGCGCCGCAGTGGCGCCGGGCCGGCAGATATGGCTGGTACTGGAAAACGAGCACAACCAGGCCTCGTTGCTGGGCAAGGGTTTCGATGCCCAGTGGAACGACGACGGCCACAACGCCCTGCACGTACTGCTTACCGGCGAAACAGAAGGGTATTACGCCGATTACAAAGAACAGCCGATCACCCAGCTGGCCCGGTGCTTGTCCGAAGGCTTCGTCTTCCAGGGCGAGCCCAACCGCCACGGCACGCCACGCGGCGAACCCAGCGGGCACCTGGAGCCCAGTTCATTCGTGTTGTTCCTGCAAAACCATGACCAGATCGGCAACCGTGCCCTGGGCGAACGCCTGACCCGCCTGTGCCCGCCCGCAGCCCTGCGTGCGGCCACCGGCCTGCTGCTGTTGTCGCCGATGATCCCGCTGCTGTTCATGGGTGACGACGATGGCAGTTGCCGGCCGTTCCTGTTCTTTACCGATTTCCACGATGAACTGGCCGACGCTGTGCGCGAGGGCCGACGCGGCGAGTTTGCCCACTTCACGGCATTTGCCGACCCCGAGCAGCGCGAGCGCATCCCCGACCCCAACGCCGAGCAAACCTTCGAGGCTTCACGGCCGCAGCGCCAGGAAGTCATCGCCGGCTGGCACGGCCTCTATCAGCAACTGCTCCACCTGCGCCAGCGCCACGTCATCCCGCACCTGCCCGGCAGCCGTGCGCTGGGCGCCGAGGTGCTGGGCGACAAAGCGCTGACCGCACGCTGGCGCCTGGGCAACGGCAATACCCTGCGCATCGACCTGAACCTGGCCGCCACGCCACAGCCGGTCGAACTGCCCGCCGCCGAAAACCGCCTGTTCGACAGCAGCGACACCACGCACCCCGACACCGCGCTATCCGCATACAGCTGCGTGGTCAGCCTGCTTGCACCTGGCCAGGAGAGCCCATGAGCGAAACCGCACTGCACCGTCTGGCCGCCCACGTCGGGCTTGCCCGCGACTGGGTCGACGCCAACAACCGGCCACAACAGGTGGCTGATGAAGTACTGCGCAAAGTGCTCGAAGGCCTCGGCCACCCAGCCAGTGACGATAACGCCATCGACAACAGCTTGCGGGCGGTGGAAACCGCTGACGACAGCGAGCATCTGCCACCGCTGCTGACTGCCGACCTTGGCCAGCCGCTGGCGCTGGGCCGCTACTTCAGCGCAGGGAGCACCGCGCACTGCACCCTTGAAGATGACACCAGGCTAGCCCTGACCCTCGACGCCCAGGCACGCCTGCCCGGCGAGCTGCCCATCGGCTACCACCAGGTAGACGTCGACGGCCGTGCCTTCACCCTGGCCGTGGCCCCGCCGCGCTGCTACAGCCTGGACGATGCCGTCGAGCAACCACCACCCCGCTGCTGGGGCCTTGCGGTGCAACTCTACAGCCTGCGCCGCCCCGGTGATGGCGGCTATGGCGACTGCCTGGCCCTGGAGCAACTGGCACGCACCGCCGCCGAACGCGGTGCCGATGCCCTGGCGATCAGCCCCATTCATGCCCTGTCGGCCATCGACCAGCAGCACTACAGCCCCTACTCCCCGTCCAGCCGCCTGCTGCTCAACACCCTCTACGCCAGCCCCGCCGCCCTGCTCGGTGAGCGTGCCGTGCGCATGGCCATTGAGGCCGCGGGGCTTGAGCAGACGCTGGAAGACCTTGAGCAGCAGCCCCTGGTCGATTGGCCCCGGGCCGCCGACGCCCGCCTGCGCCTGCTCGAAGCCCTGTACCAGGACTTCAGCCAGGGTGATCACCCGCTACGTACCGACTTCGACAGCTTTCGCGAAGCCGGTGGCCAGGCCCTGGAGCACCACTGCCGCTTCGAAGTGCTGCAGGCCCAAGCCGTGGACCATGGCCTGGGCGCCGACTGGCGCAACTGGCCCAGCGCCTGGCACGACCCTTACCACCCCGAAGTCGAAGCCTTCGCCAGCGCGTACCCGGCCAAGGTCGAGTTCCACGCCTTTTGCCAGTGGCTTACTGACCGTAGCCTGCAGCGTGCGCAAGAAGCTGCACGCAGCAATGGCATGGCGGTCGGCCTGATCGCCGACCTGGCAGTGGGCGCCGACGGTGCCGGCAGCCAGGCCTGGAGCCGCCAGGATGAGCTGCTGGCCAACCTCAAGGTCGGTGCCCCGCCCGACATCCTCAACCGTTCCGGGCAGGACTGGGGTATCTGCGCCTTCTCCCCCGAGGGCCTCAAGCGCAACGGCTACCGCGCCTTCATCGAGATGCTGCGGGCCAACCTTGCACATGCCGGCGGCCTGCGTATCGACCATGCCATGGGCCTGCGCAGGCTGTGGCTGATCCCTCGCGGCTGCAAACCCAGCGAAGGCGCCTACCTGCACTACCCGCTGGAAGACCTGTTGCGCCTGCTGGCCCTGGAGTCGGTGCGGCACCAGGCGATCATCCTCGGCGAAGACCTTGGCACGGTGCCCGAAGGGCTGCGCGAACAACTGGCCGACAAGGCCGTGCTGGGCATGCGCGTGCTGCCCTTCGAGCAAACCCAGCCTGGCCGTTTCACGCCGATCCTCGACTGGCCGGACAATGCCCTGGCCACCACCGGCACCCACGACCTGGCGCCGCTGGCCGGTTGGCTGCAAAGCCGCGACATCGACTGGAGCCACCGCCTGCAACTGATCGATGCCGACACCGAACAGCATTGGCGCCAAGCACGGCAAAAAGAAAGTGACGGCCTGCGCCGCACCCTGCAAGCCAGTTACGGCCCACAAAAGGACGACGAGCACGTGATCGACGCCGCTATCCGCTACATCGGCCACACCCGCGCACCGCTGGTGCTGATCCCGTTGGAAGACCTGCTCGGCAGCGACGAGCAACCCAACCTGCCTGGCACCACCGAAGGCCACCCCAACTGGCGCCGGCGCTTCGCCGCCCCGGTGCGCGACCTGCTCGACGATGAAGCCGCCGCGCGCCGCCTGGAGCTGCTGGCCCAGGCCCGTGAACAAGCCTGGGAGCGTGACCGATGAAGCCGTTGACCGCTACCCAGCGCCTGCAATTTCACAGCGATTTCACCCTCGACCATGCCCTGCCACTGGTGCCCTACTTCGCCCAGCTTGGCATCAGCCACCTGTACGCCTCGCCGATCCTCAAGGCCCGGGCAGGTTCGCGCCACGGTTACGACGTGGTCGACCCGACCCAGGTCAACCCGGAACTTGGCGGTGAAGCAGCCCTGGAGCGGCTGGTGGCCGCGCTGCGCCAGCATGGCATGGGGCTGATCCTCGACACCGTGTCCAACCACATGGCCGTCGGCGGCGCCGACAACCCGTGGTGGCAAAGCCTGCTGGCGTGGGGACGGCGTAGCCCGTACGCCGAATTCTTCGACATCCAGTGGCACTCCAGCGACCCGCTGCTGGCCGGCCAACTGTTGCTGCCCTTCCTCGGCAGCGACTATGGCGCGGCCTTGAAAAACGGCGACATTCCGCTGCAGTTCGACAAGCAGCACGGTGTGTTGCAGGTCGCTCATCACGAGCACCGCTTCCCGATCTGCCCGATCGATTACGGCTGGATTTTGTCCCTGAGCCCAGAGCCGGCCCTCAAATACCTGGCCGAGCATTTCACGGCGCTGGCCGATGCGGCCGAGCCACTGGCCGCCGCCGTTGATCTGCAGCGTGAACTGGCGCGCCTGGTGCGCGACGGCGCGGACCTCGAATCCGCGCTGGTGGCCTTCGACAGCCGCAGCGAAAGCGGCCTGCAGCGCCTGCACCTGCTGCTCGAACGCCAAACCTACCGCCTGGCCAGCTGGCGCACCGCCGCCGACGACATCAACTGGCGGCGCTTCTTCGACATCAACGAGTTGGGTGGCCTGCGCGTAGAGCGCTCGGTGGTGTTCGAGGCGACCCACGCCAAGCTGTTCGAGCTGATCGAGCGCGGGCTGGTGGATGGCCTGCGCATCGACCATATCGACGGCCTGGCCGACCCGCGTGGTTACTGCCGCAAACTGCGCCGCAGGGTCGAGGGGCTGCTTGCCAGGCGCCCGCTGAATGCAGCGCTGGAACATTTCCCGATCTATGTCGAGAAGATCCTTGGCGTCGACGAACACCTGCACCGCGACTGGCTCACCGATGGCACCACCGGCTACGAGTTCATGAACCAGGTGTCCTTGTTGCAGCATGACCCGGCCGGCGAAGCACCGCTGACCGAACTATGGGCCAACGTCAGCGAGCGCCCAGACTTTGCCGAAGAGGTGCGCCAGGCCCGGCACCTGGTGCTCAACGCCAGCCTCGCCGGCGACTGCGAGTCGGTGGCCCAGGCGCTGCTGCAGGTTGCCCGCGACGACCTGATGACCCGCGACCTGACCCTCGGGGCGATCCGCCGAGCGTTGCAGGCGCTGGTCAGCCATTACCCGGTGTACCGTACTTACTTCAACGCCTGCGGGCGGCCGGCTGAAGATGAAACGTTCTTCCAGCAGGCCCTGACCAATGCCCGCCAGGACCTCGCCGAAGCCGATTGGCCGCTGCTCGACCAGCTCGAACGATGGCTCGGTGGCGAACCTTGGCGCAAGCTGCCGCCCGGCCGCCCGCGCAAGCACTTGCGCCATGCCTGCGTACGCTTCCAGCAACTCACCGCACCCAGCGCCGCCAAGGCCGTCGAAGACACCGCCTTCTACCGCTCGGCGCGGCTGCTGTCACGCAATGACGTGGGCTTTGAAGCCGAACGCTTCAGTGCCAGCGCCGAGCACTTCCACAACGAGGCCCAGCGCCGCCTGCGCGACTTCCCCGACAACCTGCTGGCCACCGCCACCCATGACCACAAGCGCGGCGAAGACACCCGCGCACGGCTGGCTGTACTGAGTGAACGTGGGCCCTGGTTCGCCAGCCGGGTGGAACACTGGCGCGAGCTGGCAGCGCCCTTGCGCGAGCAACTGGACGACGGCCTGGCACCGAGCCCAGGCGACGAGTTGCTGCTGTTGCAGACGCTGCTGGGCAGTTGGCCGCTGAACCTTGACCTGCACGACGACAGCGCCCTGCAGCAGTACGCCGAACGCATCCGCCAATGGCAGCAGAAGGCCCTGCGCGAGGCCAAACTGCGCAGCAGCTGGAGCGCGCCGAACGAGGCCTACGAGGCCGTCTGCGCCGCGTATGTGGATGGCCTGTTGCTCGACCGTGAGAATCACCAACTGCGCCAGTCGCTGGCTGACGCTGCGCAACTGATCGCCTGCCCCGGCGCCCTCAATGGCCTGGTGCAAACGCTGCTGCGCACCACCGTGCCCGGCGTGCCCGACCTCTATCAAGGGGCCGAATACTGGGATTTCAGCCTGGTCGACCCGGACAACCGCCGCCCGGTGGACTACGCTTGCAGGCGTCGCACCCTGGACGACGCAACGCCCGCCGCAGAGCTGCTCGCGCACTGGCGTGACGGCCGCATCAAGCAAGCGTTGCTGGCCCGGGTGCTGGACTGCCGCCAGGCCCACGCCGAGTTGTTCCGGCGCGGCACCTACCTGCCACTGACCGTGCAGGGCCGGCATGCCGACAAGGTGCTGGCGTTTGCCCGGCTGGGTGAAGAACACCGCGCCATCGTCGTCGCCCCACGCCTGGCCAGCGGCCTGCTGGGCGGCGCTGCAATACCGTTGATCCCGGCACAGAACTGGGACGACACCCGGGTAATTCTGCCGTTTGCCTTGTCGCCCGCCAACTCGATGGGACTTTTCCCAAGCGCGGTGGTCAGCCCTTCAAAGGAGCTGATGTTAAGCGCCGTGCTGTCGGAATTTCCGGTCAATGTGTTGATACAACAATCTTGAGCATCAGGAGCGTCATGATGAGTGTCGATGAAAAACGTATCCGCGAATTTGCCTACCAGATCTGGGAATCTGAAGGCAAACCAGAGGGTGAGGAGGAGCGCCACTGGGACATGGCCCGCAAGCTGGCCGAGGCCGAAGCGCTTGCGCCCAAGGCAGCGCCACGCAAAAAGGCAGCGGCCAAGCCCAAGGCGCCTGCAGAGCCCAAGGCGGCAGCGTTGCCGGGGGTCAAGCCGGCTGTAGCCAAGAAGCCCCGGGCGGTGAAAAAGCCGACTGCGGGCTGAGCCTGTTCCGGCCTCTTCGCGGGCAAGCCCGCTCCTACAGGGAGCGGGCTTGCCCGCGATGAGGCCACCCCTGACCCACCGCTAACCTCTTCCCTACGGCTATCCGAGGACTGCCATGAGCCCCCGCACCCCTAAGAAAACCCGCTCCATCGCCCCATCCCGCCTGCGCGAGGGCATGCCGTTTCCGCTCGGCGCCACCTGGGACGGCCTGGGGGTCAACTTCGCCTTGTTCTCGGCCAACGCCACCAAGGTCGAGCTGTGCTTGTTCGACTCCACGGGCGAGCAGGAACTAGAGCGCATCGAGCTGCCCGAATACACCGACGAGATCTACCACGGTTACCTGCCCGACGCTCATCCGGGTCTGGTGTATGGCTACCGCGTCTACGGCCCCTACGAGCCAGAGAACGGCCACCGCTTCAACCCCAACAAATTGCTCATCGACCCCTACGCCAAACAACTGGTCGGCAACCTGAAATGGTCGGAGGCGCTGTTCGGCTACACCATCGGCCACCCCGACGGCGACCTGTCGTTCGACGAGCGCGACAGCGCGCCCTTCGTGCCCAAGTGCAAAGTCATCGACCCGGCGTTCACCTGGGGCCGCGACCAGCGCGTGCAGATCCCATGGGAGCGCACCATCATCTACGAAGCGCACGCCCGCGGCATCAGCATGCGCCACCCGGCAGTACCGGAAGAGCTGCGCGGCACCTTCGCCGGCCTTGCCAACGACGAGCTGCTCAAGCACATCAAGGACCTGGGCGTATCGAGCATCGAACTGCTGCCGATCCATGCCTTCGTCAATGACCAGCACCTGCTCGATAAAGGCCTGAACAACTACTGGGGCTACAACAGCATCGCCTTCTTCGCGCCGCACCCGCGTTACCTCGCCAGCGGCAAGATCGCCGAGTTCAAGGAGATGGTCGCGCACCTGCATGACGCGGGCCTGGAGGTGATTCTCGATGTGGTCTACAACCACACCGCCGAAGGCAACGAGCGCGGCCCGACGCTGTCCATGCGCGGCATCGACAACGCCTCATACTACCGGCTGATGCCCGACGACAAGCGCTACTACATCAACGATTCCGGCACCGGCAACACCCTCGACCTCAGCCACCCGTGCGTGCTGCAGCTGGTCACCGACTCGCTGCGCTACTGGGCCGGCGAGATGCACGTGGACGGCTTCCGCTTTGACCTGGCGACCATCCTCGGCCGTTACCACGACGGTTACAGCGAGCGCCACGGCTTCCTCGTCGCCTGCCGCCAGGACCCGATGCTCAGCCAGGTCAAGCTGATCGCAGAACCCTGGGATTGCGGCCCCGGCGGCTACCAGGTAGGCAATTTCGCCCCCGGCTGGGCGGAGTGGAACGACCGCTTCCGCGACACCGCGCGCGCGTTCTGGAAAGGCGACGAAGGCCAGCTGGCCGACTTCGCCGCACGCCTGACCGCCTCGGGCGACATGTTCAACAACCGCGGCCGGCGGCCCTACTCTTCCGTCAACTTCATCACCGCCCACGATGGGTTCACCCTGCGCGACCTGGTGTCCTACAACAACAAGCACAACGAAGACAACGACGAGAACAACCAGGACGGCACCGACAATAACCTGTCGTGGAACTGCGGCGCCGAAGGCCCCACCGACGACCCCGAAATCAACGCCCTGCGCATGCGCCAGATGCGCAACTACTTCGCAACCCTGCTGCTGGCCCAAGGCACGCCGATGATTGTCGCCGGCGACGAGTTCAGCCGTACCCAGCATGGCAACAACAATGCCTATTGCCAGGACAGTGAAATCGGTTGGGTCAACTGGGACCTGGACGAGGACGGCAAGGACCTGCTGGCCTTCGTCAAACGCCTGACCCGGTTGCGCCTGGCCTACCCGGTGCTGCGTCGATCACGCTTCCTGGTCGGCGACTACAACGAAGCGATCGGGGTCAAGGATGTCACCTGGCTGGCGCCGGATGGCAACGAGATGAGCGTGGAGCAGTGGGAGGATCCGCACGGGCGCTGCCTGGGCATGCTGATCGATGGGCGAGCGCAGGTGAGCGGGATTGCACGGCCGGGGTCGGAGGCCACGGTGCTGCTGATCGTCAACGCCCACCACGATGTGGTGCCGTTCCTGTTGCCGGCGGTGCCGGAGGGGGATTACTGGAGCTGCCTGGTGGATACCGACCGGCCTGAACTGCGCAAAGGGCAGCATCTGCAGTTCGATACCACCTTCGAGGTCAAGGGGCGTTCGTTCCTGTTGATGGTGCTGCAGCGCGAGGAAGAGTGATCCGGGAATTCACCGGTAACCCTTGCCGGTAAATTCACAGACTGGAAGCGGCGCGGCAAACGCACGTTGGGTTTGCCGCGCGACCCGCACGAAGCGTTCGTGCGCCACTACGGCCTGCTCGCGCCGCACCTTTGATGCAACCTTGGACGCACCTTTGCGACCATTCGCCACTGCCTGATGGGGCCCGTCTTTGCAATGATTCGGCATAGCCACCGCGGGGGAAATAGCGAAGCTCGCTATACCTGAGTCAATTGCACAGGTAATCAACAAGATAGCTCACGGGACACGCCATGAACGGTCCGTTCACGCTTTCTTGACGCAAGCCCCTCCCTCCTCTTAGCTGAACATTATCACTAGCAGTAAAACGTAGCGCCGGGCCTCTAGCCCGCGCCTTCGTGCGCGCTTGCGAAAGCTGGCGTGCCGGTTCTGGTCGCCCACTGTTTTTGCCGTACAGCTCGTGACGACAGGCCAGTTACTTGGGCTGTACAACAAAAAAACACAGGAGATCCGCCATGAAAAGAGCCTCGAATCCGTTGCGCTTCGACCGTATTTTCTACGCGGTTTCCACGTCGATGCTTCTGGCAACCCCGGTGGAAACCTTCGCCTTCGAACTGCAGGATGACCCCAGCTCGCCCCTGTTCTTGCAGCAACCGGCGATGCCGCAGCTTTCGCTCGACCCGGTCAGCGCGAGCGGCGTGAGCCTGGGCACGCTGGCCGCGTTCAGCGACAAGATGGGCGATCGCCATGGCCAGACCGCACCCGACTTGATGGCCAGCCAATGGATGCAATTTTTCCCAGGTACCGCCCGGCCTGGGGCACAAGCACCCGACCAGCTCGAAGCGCCCAGTCAGCAACTGATGATCGGCCCTGACCTGTTCGTGCGCGAAACCGGCGGCGGCAATGTGCACCGCGCAGGCATCTTCGTCGGCCATAACAACCTGCAAAGCAGCTTGAATGGCAGCCGCCCGTTGCTCGGCGACAAGCAGCGCAATGCCGTCAACCTCAGCGGCGAGAGCCTGGGGGTGTACTGGAGCATGACCCATGAGCAGGGTTGGCACCTGGATGCCGTGGCCATGGGTTCGCGCATCGATGTGCTGGGCCGTGGCGAGAGCGGCCAACGGCTGGACAACAGCGGCCACGCGATGACCTTCTCGGTGGAGGGTGGTTACCCGATCCGCCTGGGTGGCAGCTGGGTGATCGAGCCGCAGGCCCAGTTGATCAACCAACAGTTCTTCCCCGGCAATCAGGTGCAGGAAGAGACGCTGCAGGCGTTCGACAGCCAGCCGACCTGGAGCGGCCGGGTCGGTGCCAAGTTGTCCGGACGCTACGAAGTGCGAGGGATGCCGATCGAGCCCTATGTGCGGACCAACGTCTGGTATGACTTCAGCAACGCTGACGAGGTGAAGCTGGACCAGGTCGACAAGATTTCCGGCTCGCGGTATTCAACCACGGTGGAATTGGGCTTGGGCCTGGTGGCGCGGGTGACGCCGTCGGTGGCGCTGTTTGTGAGTGCCGATTACAGCAGTGATGTGGATGACAATGATTTGAATGGGTTGATTGGTAGCCTGGGTGTGCGGATGCGGTGGTAGACAGGCACGGCCCTATCGCGGGCAAGCCCGCTCCTACAGGTAAACCATTGGGCCTGAGGGCAGCTGGGTATCTGTAGGAGCGGGCTTGCCCGCGATAGGGCCGGTACAGGCAACTTATCAGGCCGGCTTCATCACCAATACCCCCAGCGGCGGCAGGTTCAGAGCCAGCGACAGCGGTTGCCCATGGCTGGCAATGTCATGACTCTCCACCGCACCCAGGTTGCCCACGTTCGACCCGGCATACAGCTCGGCATCACTGTTGAGCAACTCCTGCCAACGCTCACCGAACGGCACACCAATGCGATACCCCTCACGCGGCACCGGCGTGAAGTTGGCCACCACCAGCAGCGGCTCGCCATTGCTGCTCCAGCGCAGCCAGGCAAACACGCTGTTGTGCGCATCATCGCCAATTAGCCACTGGAAGCCCTGCGGCTGGCAGTCCTGCTCGTGCAAGGCCGGCAGGTCGCGGTACAAGCGGTTGAGGTCGCCCACCAGGCGTTGCACGCCTTGGTGCTCGGGGTACTGCAGCAGGTACCAGTCCAGTTGGTGATCATGGTTCCACTCACGCCACTGGCCGAACTCGCAGCCCATGAACAGCAATTTCTTGCCCGGGTGCGTCCACATGAACGTCAGGTAGGCGCGCAGGTTGGCAAACTTCTGCCAGCGGTCACCCGGCATCTTGTCGATCAACGAATGCTTGCCGTGCACCACTTCGTCGTGGGAAATCGGCAGGATGAAATGCTCGGAATACGCATAGATCAGGCCGAAGCTCATTTCGTTGTGGTGGTGGGCACGGTGCACCGGGTCGTTCTGGATGTAGTGCAGGGTGTCGTGCATCCAGCCCATGTTCCACTTGTAGGCAAAGCCCAGGCCGCCCTGCTGGGTCGGCTGGCTGACGCCCGGCCAGGCCGTGGATTCCTCGGCGATGATCAGCGCGCCCGGTGCTTCGTGCGCGGCCACGCCGTTGAGGTGGCGGATGAAGTCGATGGCCTCGAGGTTCTCGCGCCCGCCGTGGCGGTTTGGCACCCATTCGCCGGCCTTGCGCGAGTAGTCGCGGTACAGCATCGAAGCCACGGCATCGACGCGCAGGCCGTCGATGTGGAAGTGCTTGAGCCAGTGCAGCGCCGAGGCCAGCATGAAGCCGCGCACCTCGTTGCGGCCCAGGTTGTAGATCAGCGTGTTCCAGTCCTGGTGGAAGCCTTCCAGGGGGTTGTCGTATTCGTACAGGGCCGTGCCGTCAAAGCGTGCCAGGCCATGTTCGTCGGTAGGGAAATGCGCTGGCACCCAGTCGAGGATCACACCGATGCCGCCCTGGTGGCAGGCGTCGATGAACGCGGCGAAATCTTCCGGCGTGCCATAGCGTGAAGTCGGCGCGAACATCGACAACGGCTGGTAACCCCAGGAGCCGCCGAAGGGGTGCTCCATGATCGGCAGCAGCTCGATGTGGGTGAAGTTGAGCTGCTGCACGTAAGGCACAACGCGCTCGGCCAGCTCACGCCAGTTGTAGAAACGCGACACTTCGCCCAGGTCGTCCAGCTCGCACTGCCATGAGCCCGGGTGCAGCTCGTAGATCGACAAGGGTGCGCTGTAGGCGTGACGCTGTGCGCGGTGCTCCATCCAGTCATGGTCTTGCCATTGATGGCCCAATGCGCCCGCTACCTTCGACGCCGTGCTGGGCGGCAACTCGGTGGCGCGGGCCAGCGGGTCGGCCTTCAGTGGCAGGATGCCGTCCTTGCCCAGCACCTCGTACTTGTAGGTTTCCCCCACAGCCAGGCGGGGGATGAACAGCTCCCACACCCCGGCGCCGTGGCGCAGGCGCATCGGGTGGCGGCGGCCGTCCCAGTTGTTGAAGTCGCCCACCACCGACACCCGCCGCGCATTCGGCGCCCACACCGAGAAGCACACGCCATCGACCCCGTCGACCTGAGTTGGCTGCGCGCCAAAAAGCCCAGACAGGTCGCGATGGTTGCCTTCGGCAAACAGGTGCAAGTCCATGTCGCCCAGTTGCGGGCCGAAGCTGTAAGGGTCTTCGGTGACCTGCTCGCCACCGGCCCAGCCGATCTGCAGCAGGTACGGCTGTGCATCATCCAGGTGCGCGGTAAACAGGCCCGGCAGGCTGCCCTGTTCCATTTCGGCCAGCACACGCCCGTCTTGCCGGGCGAGCACACGCGCATTCAGGGCAGCCGGCAAGAAGGCGCGAACCCAGAAGCCACCCGCACCATCGCCGTGGGGGCCAAGTACTGCAAAAGGATCGGCGTGCTCGGCGCGGGCAAGGGCATCGAGCTCCCGCTGCCGAAGGCCACCGTTGTCACGCGTAGTTGCATTCATCTATGACTCTCCCCAGGTACTGATCAATCCATGCAGGCCATGCAAAGGCACGGCCAGCCAACTCGGCCGGTTTTCGGCTTCATACGTGATTTCGTAGGCGGCCTTCTCCAGGCAGAACAGTTCCAGTGCGGCGCGCTCGCCCTCGGCCTGTTGCCAGGCGTGGGGCATGGCGGCGGTGGCCAGGCCGTAGGCTTCGACGAAGGCATGACGCGACTGGTGCAGGTACTGCCGGGCGACCCGCTGACGAGCCTGCCGTGCTGCCTCGGAAAGGTCTACCGCCGAGGCGCTGCGCAGGATCATCGCAGCAGCATAGTCGAAGGAACGCAACACGCCGCTGACATCCTTGTATGGGCTGTGTTTTGCGCGTCGCTCGTCCAGCGGCCGTGAGGGTTCGCCCTCGAAATCGATAAGGTAGGCATCGCCCTGCACCACCAGCACCTGGCCCAGGTGCAGGTCGCCGTGCACGCGCATCAGCAGGCCGCCCTGGGCCTGGCTGGCGAGGTTGGCGATGTGCTGGGTCAGGCCGTCGCGTTGCTGCTGCAGGTCGTCGACCAAGGCCTGGCTGTCGCTGTCCAGGCTGTCGCGATGCTGGGCCAGCAAGTCGAGGGCATGGTTGAGCTCGGCACTGATCTGGCGCGCCCAGCGCTCGGTGTCTTCGCCATCGCTGGCCCGTGGCTGGAACGCAGGGTCTTTGCTCGGCGCGGCCAGCAGCAGGTGCATCTCGCCCAGGCGCTGCCCGAGCAAGGCGGCAAAACCGTTGAGCTCGGCCAGGGCGTCGGTGTGCGCTTCAGGGTCGTTGCTGGCCGGCTCCATCTCGTCGCGGATGGCCCGCTCCAGGGTGTTCTGGGTCCAGGCCCAGGCATCGCCCTGGTTGCTCAGGTAGCCCTGGGCGATCATCAGCAGGTGCGGGGCATCCGCTTCATCCACACGGCTGACCCAGGCCAGCAACGGCGATATGTTGGTAAAGCCGCCAGCGGTCAGGTAGGCGCTCATTTCCAGTTCCGGGTGAATACCCGGGTTGACCCGGCGGATCAATTTGAGCACCACGCGATCAGCCACCACCACTGAGCTGTTGGACTGCTCGGCGCTCAAGTAGCGCACTGCGCTGTCCTCATCGAGCCCAAGGCCGGCGAGCTGATCGGTGCACTGGAAGCGCAACTCGCCCTGGCCGTTGCCGCACGGCAATCGCACGCCCTCCTGACAGGCCCGCAACACGGCGCGAATGAACGGCTCAAGCACGAAGGCATCGGTGATCAGGCCAACCTGGCGGCCGCGGCGAACCCGCGACAGCGCCAGCTGCTGCGGCAAGGCGGTGTTGATCTGCTCTTCGGGGAGGAACCCGAACGGCAGCTGGTACTGGTTGGCCACGCCATCCCCAAGCACCTCGATTTCGCTGAGCAGCACGGGCGTAGTGGCCGTGCCAAAGCGCACGCCGTAGCGCAGGCGTACCTGGTCGATGGGCCCTTCCTTGCCGGCGAACCAGCGGCGCTTGGGCAGGTATTGCGGCAGGATCGCGTCTTGCAGAATGTCGCTGGAAGGCGCTTCAAGCAGCTCTTCCATGCGTTTGCGCAGCACTAAAGTGGTCAATTCCGGCAACCCCTCGGTAGGTTGAACGTGCCAGCTGGGCATGCGGTCGTGCGCTGCCAGCAGGAACCAGTAGAAGGCATAGGGCGGCAAGGTCAGCAGGAACGGCAACTGCCCGATGGGTGGGAAGGCGCTGCCGCCGAGCATCTCGACCGGCACCTTGTCGGCATACTGCGACAGTTCCAGTTCCGCCGCCTGGGCGGCGCGGGAGACGTTGGCAACACACAGGATGACTTCATTGTTGCCAGCGTCATCGGTGTATTCGCGGATGTACGCCAGGATGCGCCGGTTGCTCGGCGTGAGCGTGCGCAGGGTGCCGCGGCCAAACGCCTTCTGCTGGTTGCGCACCGCCAGCAGGCGGCGGTTCCAGTTGAGCAGCGAATGCGGGTCGTGGGACTGCGCCTCGACGTTGACCGTCTGGTAGCCGTACAGCGGGTCCATGATCGGTGGCAGCACCAGGCGCTGCGGGTCGGCCTTGGAGAAGCCGCCGTTGCGGTCGGGCGACCACTGCATGGGGGTGCGCACACCGTCGCGGTCACCCAGGTAAATATTGTCGCCCATGCCCAGTTCGTCGCCGTAGTACAGGGTGGGCGTGCCTGGCATCGACAACAGCAGGCTGGTGAGCAGCTCGATACGCCGCCGGTCACGCTGCAGCAGCGGTGCCAGGCGGCGGCGGATGCCGAGGTTGATACGCGCACGGCGGTCCTCGGCGTAGTAGTTCCACAGGTAGTCGCGCTCGCGGTCTGTGACCATTTCCAGGGTCAACTCATCGTGGTTGCGCAGGAAGATCGCCCACTGGCAATTGGCAGGGATTTCCGGGGTCTGGCGCAGGATGTCGGTGATCGGGAAGCGGTCTTCCATGGCCAGGGCCATGTACATGCGCGGCATCAGTGGGAAGTGGAAGGCCATGTGGCACTCGTCGCCATCGCCTTCGCCGAAGTACGGGCGGGTGTCCTCGGGCCACTGATTGGCCTCGGCCAGCAACATGCGGTCGGGGTAGTTGGCGTCGATCTCGGCGCGGATCGCCTTGAGCACGCGGTGGGTTTCCGGGAGGTTCTCGTTGTTGGTGCCGTCGCGCTCGATCAGGTAGGGGATGGCATCCAGGCGCAAGCCGTCGACGCCCAGGTCGAGCCAGAAGCGCATCACCCCGATGACGGCCTTGAGTACCTGAGGGTTGTCGAAATTGAGGTCGGGCTGGTGCGAGTAGAAGCGGTGCCAGAAGTACTGGCCGGCGACCGGGTCCCAGGTCCAGTTGGACTTCTCGGTGTCGAGGAAGATGATCCGCGTGCCGTCGTATTTCTGATCGTCATCCGACCACACGTAGAAGTCGCGGGCCTTGCTGCCGCGCTTGGCCAGGCGCGCACGCTGGAACCACGGGTGCTGGTCGGAGGTGTGGTTGATGACCAGTTCGGTGATCACCCGCAGGCCGCGCTTGTGGGCTTCGGCGATGAAGCGCCGGGCGTCGGCCATGCTGCCGTAGTCGGGGTGCACGGCTTTGTACTCGGCGATGTCATAACCGTCGTCGCGCCGTGGCGAAGGGTAGAACGGCAGCAGCCAGAGGGTGTTGACGCCCAGTTCGGCGATGTAGTCGAGCTTGCTGATCAGGCCTGCGAAATCACCGATGCCGTCGTTGTTGGCATCGAAAAACGACTTGATGTGCAGCTGGTAGATCACCGCGTCCTTGTACCACAGCGGGTCGTCGATGAAGGCTGCCGGGCGTGAACGCTTGGCCATGGGTGACTCCTTTCAATTCTGCAACACCGTGTGATTAGCTGGGGGCGCTGTGCGCCCCATTCGCGGGGCAAGCCCGCTCCCACAGGATCAGCGCTGGCCTTGTGGGAGCGGGCTTGCCCCGCGAATGGGCCCGCAGCGGCCCGCTATCTGGCCTTCTCGATGCGCCAGATGCCAAACGGCTGATGCCAGGGCTCGATGCGCATCCATTGGGTCTTGCCGTGCCAGGTCCAGCGGTGGCCGTTCATCAAGTCTTCGCCCAGGGTATCGGCATCGTCATCCAGGCCCAGCTCCCACAGCGGCAGCTCGAAATTGGCCTCCTGGGCGTTGTGCGGGTCGAGGCTGATCGCCACCAGGATGTAATTGTCGCGCTCGGGGGTGCGCTTGGCGAAGTACAGGATGTTGTCGTTCCAGCAGTTGAAAAACGCCACGCCAAGGTGCGTTTGCAGGGCGCGGTTCTGCCGGCGAATACGGTTGAGCTGGGCGATCTCGGCGATGATATTGCCGGGTTGGGTGAAGTCGCGCGGGCGGATTTGGTATTTCTCCGAATCCAGGTATTCCTCTTTGCCCGGCAACGGCGCGCTCTCGCAAAGCTCAAAGCCCGAATACATGCCCCACAGCCCCGAACCCATGGTCGCCAACGCGGCGCGGATCAGAAAGCCCGCGCGCCCCGAGGTGTGCAGGAAGAACGGGTTGATGTCTGGCGTATTGACGAAAAAATTGGGGCGGTAGCACTGGCTCCACGGCGGCTGGTTGAGTTCTTCAAAATACTCGCGCAGCTCCTTTTTGGTGTTGCGCCAGGTGAAGTAGGTGTAGCTCTGCGCATAGCCGACCTTGCCCAGGCGCGCCATCATCGCAGGCTTGGTGAACGCCTCGGCGAGAAACAGCACATCGGGGTACTGGCTGCGCACATTGGCGATCAGCCATTGCCAGAACGGCAGCGGCTTGGTGTGCGGGTTGTCGACGCGGAAGGTCTTCACGCCCTCCTCGACCCAGCCCACCACCACATCGCGCAGGGCCAGCCACAACGAAGGCACGGCCTCGGCGGCGTAGAAATCGACGTTGACGATGTCCTGGTATTTTTTCGGTGGGTTCTCGGCATAGCGGATGGTGCCGTCGGGGCGCCAGCTGAACCAGCCGGGGTGCTCTTGCAGCCAAGGGTGGTCCTGAGAGCATTGGATGGCGAAATCCAAGGCGATCTCCAGGCCGTGTTCAGCGGCGGCTGCCACCAGGCGACGGAAGTCTTCACGGGTGCCCAGTTCCGGGTGAATGGCATCGTGGCCGCCTTCGGGGCTGCCAATGGCATAGGGGCTGCCCGGGTCGTTGGGCTCGGCCTGCAAGGCATTGTTACGGCCCTTGCGGTGCTTTTTACCGATCGGGTGAATGGGCGGGAAGTACAGCACGTCAAAGCCCATGTCGCGGATCATCGGCAGGCGCGCGTGCACATCATTGAAGGTGCCATGGCGCTCGGCACTGTCAGTGATCGAGCGCGGGAACAGCTCGTACCAACTGGCAAACTGCGCGGCCGGGCGGTCGACGTCGAGGGGGAATTCGATGCTGCGCGTAAGGTAACTGCGGTGCTCGGCTTCGCTCATCAGCCGGCTTGCTTCAGGGCCCAGCAGCAATGCCACCTGGTCATCCTGGGAAAGCTCGGGCAGCTGCGCCTGCAACCCCACGATCTGTTCGCGCAAGGCACCTTCGCTACGTTCTGCGCCCTTGCCCAGGAGCAAGCGGCCTTCTTCCAGCTCCAGCTTCACCTCCACGCCCGCGTGGTACTTGCGCTCCAGGTCATGGCAATAGGTGGCGAACGGGTCGATCCAGGCCTCGATGCTGAACAGGTGCGGGCCCAGCTCGGTCGGGGTGAATTCGGCCAGCCACAGGTCATTGCCGGGCGACTGCATCGGCACGCAATGCCAGCGCCGGCTGTTGGCCTGGCGCCAATTGAGCATCACGGCGAGGCGGTCATGGCCGTCGCTGTAGACCTTGCAGCTGACCGCGACCGGCTGGCCGCTGATGGCCTTGGCGGCGAAGGTGCCGCCGTCGAGCACGGGGCTGCAGTCTTCGATCACGATGCGCGGCGCCAGCAGCGCCTGGGCCAGGCTGATGGCCTGGTCGGGGTGATCGTTCGCCATCGGTACGCTTTCGAAGGGCTCGTTACGCGACATCGGTCCTGGCTCCCTGGTGGCATTGGCGGTAAGGGTTCAGAGCCATCGTCTGCACGGGGGGTTCAAAAAAATTGAGCGAACGGCGCAGCCACGTATCAAAGCCTGCACCACTCTCTCATTTACCAACCCGCGAGGTGAGGCCATGAACATTCCCATTCCACCGGAGACCCCCGATCCCAACATCGACGACCCCAGCCTGCCGCCGCCCGTGCCGGAAGAAGACCCGGACGAGCTGCCGATCAAGCCGACGGTGCCGCCGACGGTGGGTGACCCGCCGAGTGATGAGCCACCGGTGAAGGTGTAAGGATAGACGAGGCAACTGGTAGTTCTGCCAGTACCAGAATCAGTTGGTCAGGCTGACGGCCCTTCGCGGGCAAGCCCGCTCCTACAGGCCTACGGTGTACGTGTAGGAGCGGGCTTGCCCGCGAAGGGCCGGCAGGTTCAATGCATCAACCGACCGTTTCAATGGCCAGCTCCGCCACACTGATCTCCCTCATCCTGAACTTCTGCACCTTCCCGGTCACCGTCATCGGGAACTCCTCGACGAAGCGAAAATGCCGCGGCACTTTGTAATGCGCGATGCGCGCCTTGCACCAGCCGTGCAGCTCATCGGCCGTGGCGCTGTGCCCCGGGTGCAGCTTGATCCAGGCCACCACCTCCTCACCATATTTGCTGCACGGCACCCCGATCACCTGCGCATCGGCCACAGCCGGATGCGTGTAGAAGAATTCCTCCAGTTCACGCGGGTAGATGTTCTCCCCACCGCGAATGATCATGTCCTTGTTGCGCCCGACGATGCGCACATGGCCGTGCTCGTCCATCACCGCCAGGTCGCCCGAGTGCATCCAGCCAGCCGGGTCGATGGCATCCGCCGTGGCCTGCGGGTTGTTCCAATAACCGAGCATAACGCTGTAGCCGCGGGTGCAAAGCTCGCCAATCTCACCGCGCGCGACGATGCAGCCGTCCGCGTCCACCAGTTTGTTTTCCAGCTGCGGCTGGGTGCGGCCAACGGTGGTCACGCGCAGCTCCAGGTCGTCGTCCGGGCCGGTCTGCAGCGACACCGGGCTGGTTTCGGTCATGCCATAGGCGATCTGTACTTCAGCCATGTGCATCTGGTCGATGACCCGGCGCATCACCTCGATCGGGCAGGTGGCACCGGCCATGATGCCGCTGCGCAGGGTCGACAGGTCCATGCCTTGGCGGGCCGGGTGGTCGAGCATTGCAATGAACATGGTCGGCACGCCGTACAGGATGCTGGCACGCTCCTCGGCCACGGCGCGCAGGGTGAGCTCGGCGTCGAAGGCGTCGTTGGGGTAAATCATGGTGCTGGCGTGGGTGATGCAGCCGAGGTTGGCCATGACCATGCCGAAGTAGTGGTACAGCGGCACCGGGATCACCATGCGGTCATGTGCGGTCAGGCCCAGGCTTTCGCCGACCATGAAGCCATTATTGAGAATGTTGTAGTGGCTGAGCGTGGCCCCCTTGGGCGCCCCGGTGGTGCCGGAGGTGTACTGGATGTTCACCGGCTGGTCGAATTGCAGGCTTTGCTGGCGGGCAGTGCAGGCATCGGTCGAGGTCTGCCCTGCCCGCTCGGCCAATGCGTGCCAGGGCAGGAAGCCGGCAGGCGGGTTGACGGCCAGGCTGATCACGCCGCGCAAGTCCGGCAGGCGCTCACTAACCAGTTCACCTGGCGTAGCGCAGGCCAATTCTGGCACCAGTTCCTGGATCATGGCGTGGTAGTCAGATGTCTTGAAGGCATCGGCGCACACCAGCCAGCGGCACCCTGACTGACGCAACACGTATTCCAGCTCACCCACGCGATAGGCCGGGTTGATGTTGACCAGGATGGCGCCGACCTTGGCACTGGCCAGCTGCAAAATGCACCACTGGGCGCAGTTGGGCGACCAGATGCCGACACGGTCGCCGGTGTTCACGCCCAGGGCCATAAGCGCGCGGGCATGCACTTCAACCTGTTCGGCCAACTGCCGCCAGCTGTAGCGCAGGCCCTGGTGGCGCGACACCAGCGCCTCGCCATTGGCACAGCGGGCCACCGTGGCATCGAAGGCCTGGCCGATGGTCTGGGTCAGCAAGGCTTGGTCCTGGCGACCGCGGGTATAGCTAGGTTGACTCATGGGTGTCCCTTCTTGTGGTTGTTCTGGGCACGACTGAAGCAAGCGGGAATACTCTGGCGCAGATTTACGTTTACGTAAAGGTGATGAGGTGATTGACAGCGATTCAGGACAGGCTTACGTTAACGTAAAGGTGAAAACGATACCGCTCTTGGCGCTCGACCCCGCTCCCACAGGGGTGGGTGGTGAGCCTTTGAGCTACGGTGTTAGCCAATTTCAAGAACAAGAAGGTGCCCACATGCATTACCCCTCCCTGAACTTCGCCCTGGGCGAAACCATCGACATGCTCCGTGACCAGGTGCGCACCTTCGTCGCCGCCGAACTGGCGCCGCGCGCCGCGCAGATCGACCATGACAACCTGTTCCCCGCCGACATGTGGCGCAAGTTTGGCGACATGGGCCTGCTGGGTATCACCGTGCCGGAAGAATACGGCGGTGCGGGCCTGGGCTACCTGGCCCACGTGGTGTCGATGGAAGAGATCAGCCGCGCTTCGGCGTCGGTAGCCCTCTCCTACGGCGCGCATTCCAACCTGTGCGTCAACCAGATCAACCGCAACGGTAGCCACGCGCAGAAGCTCAAATACCTGCCCAAGCTGATCAGCGGCGAGCACATCGGCGCCCTGGCCATGAGCGAGCCCAATGCCGGCTCCGACGTGGTGTCGATGAAGCTGCGCGCCGAAAAGCGCGGCGACCGCTACGTGCTCAACGGCAGCAAGACCTGGATCACCAACGGCCCCGACGCCAACACCTACGTGATCTACGCCAAGACCGACCTGGAAAAGGCCGCGCACGGCATTAGCGCATTCATCGTCGAGCGCGACTGGAAAGGCTTCAGCCGCAGCAACAAGTTCGACAAGCTGGGCATGCGTGGCTCCAACACCTGCGAGCTGTTCTTCGATGACGTCGAAGTGCCGGAAGAAAACATCCTCGGCCAACTCAACGGTGGCGTGCGCGTGCTGATGAGCGGCCTGGACTACGAGCGCGTGGTGCTCTCCGGCGGCCCCACCGGCATCATGCAAAGCTGCATGGACCTGGTGGTGCCCTACATTCACGACCGCAAGCAGTTCGGCCAGAGCATCGGCGAGTTCCAGCTGATCCAGGGCAAGATCGCCGACATGTACACCCAGCTCAACGCCAGCCGTGCCTACCTGTACGCCGTGGCACAGGCCTGCGACCGTGGCGAGACCACCCGCAAGGACGCCGCCGGGGTGATCCTGTACACCGCCGAACGCGCCACGCAAATGGCCCTGGAAGCGATCCAGATTCTTGGCGGCAACGGCTACATCAACGAGTTCCCGGCTGGCCGCCTGCTGCGCGACGCCAAGCTGTACGAAATCGGCGCCGGCACCAGCGAAATCCGCCGGATGCTGATTGGCCGCGAACTGTTCAACGAAACCCGCTGAGCACAAGGGACGGGCGCACATGGCTACCTTGCACACCCAGATCAACCCGCGTTCGGCAGAGTTCGCCGGCAACAGCGCGGCCATGCTCGAACAGGTCCAGGCCCTGCGCGGCCTGCTCGGCCACATTGCGCAGGGCGGCGGGCCGAAGGCCCAGGAGCGGCACACCTCGCGCGGCAAACTGCTGCCGCGTGAACGCATCGACCGCCTGCTCGACCCTGGCTCACCCTTCCTCGAAATCGGCCAGCTGGCCGCCCATGAGGTGTACGGCGAAGACGTGCCTGCTGCTGGGGTGATTGCTGGCATCGGCCGCGTCGAAGGCGTGGAATGCATGATCGTGGCCAACGACGCCACGGTCAAAGGCGGCTCGTACTACCCGCTGACGGTGAAGAAACACCTGCGCGCGCAGACCATCGCCCTGCAGAACCGCCTGCCGTGCATTTACCTGGTGGACTCCGGCGGCGCCAACCTGCCACGCCAGGACGAAGTGTTCCCCGACCGCGAGCACTTCGGGCGGATCTTCTTCAACCAGGCCAACATGAGCGCGCTGGGCATCCCGCAGATCGCCGTGGTCATGGGTTCGTGCACCGCAGGCGGCGCCTATGTGCCAGCCATGGCCGACGAAGCGATCATGGTGCGCCAGCAGGCGACCATCTTCCTGGCCGGCCCACCGCTGGTGAAAGCCGCCACCGGTGAGGTGGTGAGCGCCGAAGACCTCGGCGGCGCCGATGTGCACTGCCGCACCAGCGGCGTGGCCGACCATTATGCCGACAACGACGAGCATGCCCTGGCCCTGGCCCGGCGCAGTGTGGCCAACCTCAACTGGCACAAGCTGGGCAAGCTGCAGTGCCAGGCCCCGGTGGCGCCGCTGTATGGCGCCGAGGAGCTGTACGGCGTGGTGCCGGCCGACGCCAAGCAACCCTTCGATGTACGCGAGGTGATCGCGCGGCTGGTCGACGGCTCGGTGTTCGATGAGTTCAAGGCGCTGTTCGGTATCACGCTGGTGTGCGGCTTCGCCCACCTGCACGGCTACCCGGTGGCGATCCTGGCCAACAACGGCATCCTCTTCGCCGAAGCCGCGCAAAAAGGCGCGCACTTCATCGAACTGGCCTGCCAGCGTGGCATCCCGCTGCTGTTCCTGCAGAACATCACCGGCTTCATGGTCGGCAAAAAGTACGAAGAAGGCGGCATCGCCAAGCACGGCGCCAAGCTGGTCACCGCCGTGGCGTGCGCCCAGGTGCCGAAATTCACGGTGATCATCGGCGGCAGCTTTGGTGCCGGCAACTATGGCATGTGCGGCCGTGCCTACGACCCGCGCTTCTTGTGGATGTGGCCCAACGCGCGGATTGGCGTGATGGGTGCCGAACAGGCGGCCGGGGTGCTGGCGCAGGTCAAGCGCGAGCAGAGCGAACGCAGCGGCCAGGCCTTCAGCGCCGAGGATGAAGCGCGGCTCAAGCAGCCGATCCTCGACCAGTACGAGCGCCAGGGCCACCCTTATTACTCCAGCGCCCGGCTGTGGGACGACGGTGTCATCGACCCGGCGCAAACCCGTGACGTGCTGGGCCTGGCGTTGTCCGCCGCGTTGAACGCGCCGATCGAACAGAGCCGCTTCGGCATTTTCCGGATGTGACCATGAGCGATTTCAGCACCCTAGAAGTGACCCGCGACCCGCGCGGCTTCGCCACCCTGTGGCTGAGCCGCGAGGACAAGAACAACGCCTTTAACGCCCTGATGATCCGCGAGCTGATCGTCGCCCTCGATCAACTGGCCGACGACGCGAGCCTGCGGTTTCTGCTGCTGCGCGGCCGTGGCCGGCATTTCAGTGCCGGCGCCGACCTGGCCTGGATGCAGCAATCGGCGCAGCTGGACTTCAACACCAACCTGGACGACGCCCGAGAGCTGGGCGAGCTGATGTACGCCCTGCACCGGCTCAAGGCGCCGACCCTGGCCGTGGTGCAAGGTGCGGCCTTTGGCGGCGCGCTGGGGCTGATCAGCTGCTGCGACATGGCCATCGGCGCCGAGGACGCACAGCTGTGCCTGTCGGAGGTTCGCATTGGCCTGGCCCCGGCGGTGATCAGCCCGTTCGTGGTCAAGGCCATAGGTGAGCGGGCCGCGCGCCGCTACGCCCTCACAGCAGAGCGCTTCAGCGGCGTACGTGCCCGTGAACTGGGGTTGCTGGCCGAGGTGTACCCGGCCGCCGAACTGGAGGCGCAGGTTCAGGCCTGGGTCGACAACCTGCTGCAGAACAGCCCGCAAGCGCTGCGCGCCACCAAAGACCTGCTGCGCGAAGTCGACGACGGTGAGCTCAGCCCGGCATTGCGCCGCTACTGCGAAAACACCATCGCCCGCATTCGCGTCAGCGCCGAAGGCCAGGAGGGCCTGCGCGCCTTCCTTGAAAAGCGCCAACCCGCCTGGCAAACCGTACACAAGAAGGAGCCGCGCCCATGAGCCGCCCCACACTGACCACCCTGCTGGTCGCCAACCGCGGTGAAATCGCCTGCCGGGTGATGCGTACAGCCAAAGCCATGGGCCTGACCACCGTAGCCGTGCACAGCGCCACCGACCGTGATGCGCGCCACAGCCGTGAAGCGGACATTCGTGTCGACCTGGGCGGCAGCAAGGCCGCCGACAGTTACCTGGTGGTCGACAAACTGCTCGCCGCCGCCAAGGCCAGCGGCGCCCAGGCCATCCACCCGGGTTATGGCTTTCTTTCCGAAAACGCAGGCTTTGCCCGCGCCATCGAGGACGCCGGCCTGATCTTCCTCGGGCCACCGGCCAGCGCCATCGACGCCATGGGTAGCAAATCGGCAGCCAAGGCGCTGATGGAAGCCGCCGGCGTACCGCTGGTGCCGGGTTACCACGGCGACGCCCAGGACCTGGAAACCTTCCGCGGCGCCGCCGAGCGCATTGGCTACCCGGTGCTGCTCAAGGCCAGCGCCGGTGGCGGTGGCAAGGGCATGAAAGTGGTCGAGGACGAAAGCCAGCTGGCCGACGCCCTCGCCTCGGCCCAGCGCGAGGCGCAGTCGTCGTTCGGCGATGCGCGCATGCTGGTGGAAAAATACGTGCTCAAGCCACGTCACGTGGAAATCCAGGTGTTCGCCGACCAGCACGGCAACTGCCTGTACCTCAACGAACGTGACTGCTCGATCCAGCGTCGGCATCAAAAGGTGGTGGAGGAAGCACCTGCGCCCGGGCTTTCAGCCGAACAACGCCAGGCCATGGGCCAGGCGGCAGTGCGCGCCGCCCAGGCCATCGGCTATGTCGGCGCCGGCACCGTGGAATTTTTACTCGACGCCCGCGGCGAGTTCTTCTTCATGGAGATGAACACCCGCCTGCAGGTGGAGCACCCGGTCACCGAAGCCATTACCGGCCTGGACCTCGTGGCCTGGCAGATTCGGGTGGCCTGCGGCGAGCCACTGCCGATCAGCCAGGCGCAGGTGCCGCTGATCGGCCATGCCATCGAGGTGCGCCTGTATGCCGAAGACCCGGCCAACGAATTTCTGCCGGCCACGGGCACCCTGGCGCTGTACCGCGAGTCGGCGCCCGGCGACGGCCGCCGAGTGGACAGCGGGGTCAGCGAAGGTGACGAGGTGTCGCCGTTCTACGACCCGATGCTCGGCAAGCTGATCGCCTGGGGCGAAAACCGCGAACAGGCGCGCCTGCGCTTGCTGGCGATGCTCGACGAATTCGCCATCGGCGGCCTGAAGACCAATATCGCCTTCCTGCGGCGCATTCTCGCCCACCCGGCCTTCGCAGCAGCCGAGCTGGACACAGGCTTTATCCCGCGTCACCAGGAGGTACTGCTGCCGGCGCCGCAACCGTTGCCCGCAGGCTTCTGGCAAGCCGCAGGTGAGGCCTGGTTACAGGGCCAGGCCGCGCAGCAGCGTGACGACGACAGCCGCTCGCCATGGGCCCAGCGCTCTGGCTTGCGCTTGGGCCTGCCGGCGCGCAGCAGCCTGCACTTGCGCAGTGGTGGTGAAAGCCAGCCGGTTGCCCTGGAGCACTACGCCGCCTCGAACTGGCAGCTGGACGGCGACCGCCTGGGCCATGACGATGGTGGCGTGCGCCGGCGTTACCTGGCGGTGCGCCGGGGTGGCACGCTGTTTCTGCGCTGGGACGGCGAAATGCACGCCATCGAGGCGTTCGACCCGATCGCCGAAGCCGAGGCCGGCCACAGCCACCAGGGCGGCCTGGGTGCCCCGATGAACGGCAGCATCGTGCGCGTGCTGGTCGAGCCGGGCCAGGTGGTGGAAGCCGGTGCCGCGCTGGTGGTGCTCGAAGCCATGAAGATGGAACACAGCATACGCGCGCCCCATGGCGGGACGGTGAAGGCGTTGTTCTGCCAGGAAGGGGACATGGTCAGCGAAGGGACGGTACTGGTCGAATTGGCCGAATGACGTGAACCGGGGCCGCTTTGCGGCCCTTTCGCCGGCAAGCCGGCTCCCACAGGTAGATCGCCGCCCTTGAATTTGGCGGCAACGGCCTGGAACAAAAGCTTGAGGCGCTCACAATCCCTGTGGGAGCCGGCTTGCCGGCGAATGGGCTGCACAGCAGCCCCCGGCAATCTAGAAGGTGCCGTGCACCCGCACGACCACCCCCAGAAACTCACACCCGTCTTCACACACCAACGCCGGGTAGCTGCTATTGAGCGCCTTCAGGTAGCGCTCCCCGCCCTCCTCGGCCAGCTCACGCAGAATCGCCGACTTGCCAGGCTGGCGCGCAATCACCAGCCGCCCAGGCTCTGCGTCCAGCCCTGGGTCAACCAGAATGCGCATCCCCTGTGGCACGCTACGGCCGCTGGCCGTGCTCATGGCATCGTTTTCCACGGTCAGCCAGAACGCCTTGCCTTGCGCCAGGTATTCGGTCTGCTCGTAAACGGCCGGCTCCGTTGCTTCGCTGGCACCCAACTGGTCCCAGCCGAGCACCGGGTAACGAAAACACACGATGTATTGCATCAGGTCAACCGCATCGTCTGCGCCGTCCACCTCGTAGCGGGCGCTGTCCTCACCCAGCTGGCCGAGCACGCGCAATTGAAGGCTGACATGATAGTGCGGCATGCCCAGCTCGACGAACACCCGGTTCATCGAATCGACCTTGGGCTGACGCCGCTTGTTCACCCAATGGCCCACGCTGCCCTGGGAAACCCCAACGCGTTCGGCGAGCTGCTCCTGGGAGATATCGAGCTCCTCCATCCGGTCACGGACGAGGGCAATCCATTTATCCATATTCATCGCTGGCACGATACGGACTGCCTTCTTGCGCTCAATAAACATTCAGTATTATTTCTTTCCAAGCACATAAATACATCAGGTATTAATATCAACCAGGACCTTTTCCCTATTGGCATGCGCAGGTATCAGGATGAAACCACCGAAAAACGACGAAACAGAACTCGACAGCGAAGCGGCCCGCCGCGCCCTCGACTATTACCTCAACCCCAACCCCAACCGCCCCAGCGGGCACAACCGGATATGGACCCTGCACGAAGGTGTCACCTGCGAACAGGCCCAGGAGCACGCCATCGCCCTGCTCCGCTGCGCCGCCGCCACCGCCCACGAAACGGCCAGCCATCAGGAAGGCAGCCAACGCGAACTGACCTTTGCGTTGATGCACATGATGGACATGGCCAGGGCTCTGCTGGAGCACAAGGGCGCCGCACAGGCCGGGCTGTAAGCACAAAACGTTAGGGAGAGACGTGATGGCCTGGAACGGCCGAGGCCCCGAATGCCGGGACAAGGAAGCGCACCGGTAAAAGTTTTTTACCGAACGAGAGAAAAATCATTTGACTGGCAAATGATAACGATTATTATTGCACTCAGCTGATCGCGAGATCTGCTGGATAACCTGGAGCTTAGGTCGCTCTCAGATTATCTCCTCATCAGGCTAATCACGGTTTTTGACCCGGCTTTTTGCCGGGTCTTTTTTTTGGCTCTTCAGGCTAATGAAGATCGTTGATGGCGGCGATGATAGCAAAAGTGTGTCAGGGCGTGAATGCTCATTACAAAACTTTGCGGAATCAGCACTTGAGAATCAATCTCGTTTCGCCTACTCTGGTTTCGCATCACGGACGATGCCCCCATTTCCTCCCCTCTCGAGCAAGGAGCTGACCATGAGCCGCCTGCTGCTGCCCCTTGAGCACCCTAAGCCTTCAACCGGCAATGCAGCCGAGGATGCCTTGCTGCATGGGCTCAAACGCCTGCCTCGCCGTGTTCAGCAAGTATTCCTGCTCAACCGCCTTGACCAACTGGACTTCGCCACTATTGCCAGCCGCCTCGGCCTGCCTTTATTGAGCATCGAGCGCAACATGAACCAGGCCCTGCAAACGGCACGCCCCGCTGGCGATGCCTTGGCCAGTGTTGCCGGCCAGTGGTATGTACGGCTGCAAAGCCCCGACGCAACCGCCTGTGAGCGCATCGATTTCCGCCGCTGGCTCGATGCCGACCCGACCCACCTGCAGGCCTTCCATGACACCGAGCTGCGCTGGCGCAGCCTGCTGGCACCGGCACGCGAGCTGGGCCAGGATGGCTGGTACCGCCAAGGGCGCGCGGCGCTTTCGCTGGGTGGGTGCTCGATTGCGGTTGGGTTGGGTGTTGCTGCGCTGTTGCTGATGGGTTATTGGGTGTAGGCCTGCCGCAAGGTCCTCAGGGTCTATTAGATCGAGCGCCGCCCGCGCGGCGCATCGCGGCTAAAGCCGCTCCTTGTATCTCGACTTTCGCCTCCCAAGAGGCGAAAGTTCTCGACTGATCATCGAGGGAAGGTCTTGAAGCGGAGCCGCTCCTA